>CAYMLL010000001.1:0-18795 GCA_964390645.1 uncultured Planctomycetia bacterium
AGAGCTACCGCATCAGCTTCGCCAAGGACCGACGCTTCAACGGCAAGCTCCGTCAGCTCAACATCTCGAACCGCGACCGCAACGACGGGCTGGCGTACTTCCTCATCGGCCGCCTCGGGACTCGACAGACCCCGGCGCCAGCGTCGGAGTACCAGTACATCCGTACCCGTATCAACGGCCAGGGATTCGGCTTCCCGGGAGTCTTCGACCCCGTGAATCGCGACTTCATCGAGAAGTGGTACGGGGAGGAGTCGGCCGACGACGCGATCGTTCTCAAGGGTATCGGACGGCTGCGCTTCAACGACGCTTGCCAGCGGACCGGATGGGACGAGGCGCACCTGCGGCACATGGACGAGTCGCCCGAGAACTATCGGTTCTACTGGTCGCAGAGCGTGCACGCCGGACGGGACCGCTGGGATCCCTTCTACTCGCTCACTGAGCTCCTGGACGTGCGGCACACGTCAAACGCCGAATTCGACGCCGGCGTGCTCGACCATGTCGACATGGACGCGTTCGGCGCCGTCTTCGGATCGCGGGTGATGATGGGGGACGGAGACGCTCTCTTCGTCGGCAACGGCCACAACGGCTACATGGCCTGGGATCCGGCCGACGGCCGCTGGGAGTACCTCGGCTTCGACTTCGGCGGCGCCTTCAACAGCCCACGCTCGCCCGTGGGCAACGTCCGCGATGCACGGGTATCCCGACTCCTGAGCCGTCCACCGTCGGCGCGCGTGTACCTCCGCAAGATCAAGGAGGCGATCGACGGCTACTGGTCGGAGGAGCGAGCCCGTCCCTGGCTCGACGCCATGCAGCGCGCGGCCGGAGTGGGTGGCTCCGTTCGAGGCTTTCTTCGCTCGAGCGCGACCCTCGTGGAGCGCAGCCTGAGAGCGGCGACGACGGCCCCCTTCCGGATCCGCACCAACGACGGCAACGACTTCACCGTCAGCGGGCCGACTGTCGAGCTCGAAGGCGACGCGCCGGTGCAAATTCCCGTGATCCTGGTCTTTCGCAACGGGGAGGATCCCCGGACGCTCGAGCCGCGGTGGCTGCAGACGACCCGCTGGCGCGCCGAGCTCGAGGTGCCCTTCGGCGTCCAGCGCTTCGAGTTCCTCGGCTTCGACAGCTCCGGCGAGGTGGCGGCCTCGACGGAGATCACCGTGAGCCGCGGCGCCACCTTCACTCGCGGGGACAGCGACGACAACGGTCGCATCAATGTCACCGACGCGTCGATCGTGCTGCTCCATCTCTTTCGCGGCAGGGCGATCGCATGTCTGGATGCCGCGGACGTCGACGACAGCGGAGCGGTGAACCTGACCGACGCCGTCGCGCTGCTCGAGTACCTCTTTCGGGCCGGCGCCGAGCCGCCGCCGCCCTTTCCCAAGGCGGGAGCGGACACCACCGAGGACGACCTGGGCTGCGAGCCGGCGCCCTGAAAGAGCTCCCGGTCGGAGAGCCGTCGCAGAACAATCTGCTGTTGTCGGAGCTCGATCGGCTGCCCGCCTTCACCTGGCGAACACCAGGACACGTGCGTCGAGTGGCGGCACGACCCCGGGCGCCGCCCGCTCCCCGCCGCGCCGGCCGGCGTCTTCGCGCAGACCTTCGAGCAGATCGATCGGATCGCCGCCCGCAACCAGACGCGGCGGGAGCGACTTCGCGACCGGCGCCCGGTTGATGACCACGATGGCCTGCCGGCTCCCGCTCGATCGGCGGTAGACGAAGACGTCGGGGTCGTCGTTCTCGTCGTCGCGGATCTCGAGATCTCCGTCGCGGAAGAGGTCGGCGTGGTCGCGGCGCAGGCGGATCAGCCGACGGTAGAGCTCACGCAGGTTGTCGTCCACCTGCACCGGATCGGGCTGCAGGATCTCACCGCGAGGACCGACCACCTCGTCGTCGTGGTCGATGTCGTCCCAGACCATCGGCTTGCGGCAGTCCGGGTCGTCGGCCCCCCACATTCCGACCTCGTCGCCGTACCAGATGTGCGGCGCGCCGATCCACGTGAACTGCTGCACGAGGAGCAGCCGCCGACGCAGTCGCGCCGTCCCGTCCGGCCGGCGGGTCCGGTAGCCGGGATTCTGCCTCGGATTGACGCGGTACTTGTACTTGCCGGGATTCGCCAAGGAGGTCACGAGTCTCGGTGTGTCGTGCGATGCCGCGACGTTCATCATCGCGCGCGCCGACTGCGGCGTCGATCCCACCAGCAGCGCACGCAGATCACCGGCCAGCCGCTTCGCGTCGCGTGCGGGGGGCGCGTTCGCGATGAAGCTCCTCACCGGCACGTACCAGCGGTAGCTCATCGAGGCGTCGAAGACGTCGCCCCGGAGCCACGGCGCCGGGTCGAGAAGATCGTCCGGCCACCTCCGCCACCAGAGCTCCGCGACCAGGAAGGCCTGCGGGTTGATCGTCCGGACGTGCCGGCGGAAGTCGCGCCAGAAACCGAGCGGCACCCTCTCGGCGACATCGAGGCGGAAGCCGTCGACGCCGTCGGACGGATCGCCGTCCCCGTCCGGATCGAGCCAGCGACGCACGACCGCGAAGACGTGACGCTTGACACCCGGATGAAGGTCACCCTCGAGGGGAGCCCCCACCTTCGCTCGTGACGTGTTGAGCTTGCGCATCTCGGGTAACTCCCTCACTCCCATCCAGCCCTCGTACGAGAACTCGTCCGCCGGGGTCGCGGGGTCGTCGAAGCGCTGGACCTCGTACCACCCGGCAAAGCGCGACTCTCGCTGTCTCTCGGCAACGTCGCGCCAGGCCCAGAACGTGATGCCGGTGTGGTTGAAGCTGTAGTCGACGATGACACGAAGCCCTCGAGCGTGCGCCTCCTCGAGCAAGCGCAGGAAGAGCCGGTCGGCGCTCGTCCACCTCCACGTCGCCGGGTCGACAGGGTCCTCGCTCGCGATGAGCTTCGCGTCCCCTTGCGGATCGGGACCGAAGTTGCGGTCGACGTGCCGCCAGCTGCGGGCGTCGTACTTGTGGAGCGACGGGCTGTCGTTGATCGGGTTGAGGTAGATCGCGTTGACGCCGAGGTCGACGAGGTAGTCGAGCCGGTCGATGACGCCCCGCAGGTCGCCGCCGTAGCGTCGAGCCTGCACCGTCTTGTAGAAGCCCGCGCCGGTCGCGATCTCCCAGTCATCCCGGCGGTACCAGTCGCGCCCCCACGGTGTCACGCGCCATCCCGGAGGGTCGAGATGCGGCCAGGCGCCGTGTGTGTCGACGGGCCGTGGATCATTCGACGGGTCGCCGTTGCGAAATCGCTCGACGAAGATCTGGTACCAGATCGCATCGCCGGCCCATGTGGGAGGGGATCGCAACTCCGCGACGGGATCCCGTGTCGAGTCCGATGCGCGCAGCGACTCCGGAGTCCGCCGGCAGGAGAGGGAGCCCGACCCGACAACGGCGAGGAGGACGACGACGGTGGCAGCGGCGGCAAGGAATCGAGCGGTGCGCACGGTCATGATCGGCAGTCTACAGCAACCCGGCGACGCTGTCGTGGACACGCGCTTCGCCTGCGGGATCGTCCCGGAAGCCGCCGGCGACCGCCGGCGACCGACGGCGACCGACGGCGACCGGGTCGGCTCCAGAAACCGCCAGGGGGCTACTCCACGAGCTCGAGCTCGTACTGCACCAGCAGCTCGAACGGATCGTCTGGACGGTCGGTGTGATGCCAGGTCCCGACACCGCGCACCTCGAAGGTGTAGAGGCCCGGCGGAAACGGATCCCCGACGGGGTTGACGAAGTCCGACGGGCCGATCCAGTTGCGACCGCACCACCGGAACACCCGGTAGTGCTCGCCCCTCGCGAGGTCCGTCCTGTGGTCCTCGGGAAGGCACTTGCCGAGGTCACAGAGGCAGTAGACCTGTCCACCTCCGTGGATGCGCTCGTAGAGCAGCGGGCGGCCGGGATGGCCTCTCCGGCAGGTGCCCAGCTCGCGGAACGTGACGTCCCGGCTCTCGTCGACGACGAGACGGTACGTGAAGATGACACCGGCGGCCGCCTCCGCGCGCGTCAACACGCACGGAGCGTCGACGATCTCGAGTCGCACACCGGGAAGGTCCGACCGCGAGATCGCGTCGCACGGGAGCGCCTCACCATCGCCGCAGACGAACGGGTCGTCCGTCGTGGTGTCGTAGCCGGGCCTCAAGGGCCCGGGAGCAGGCGGCTCGGCGCCACCCAGAAAGAGGTAGCTGAGCCCGAAGACGCTGTCGGAGAGATCGACGGCGCCATCGTCGTTCGTGTCCATGGCGTCCCTGCAACGCCCCGGCTCGCCGGCGCGGAAGAGGAAGTCGAGGATACGGATCATGTCGCTCATCCCGGCGACACCGTCGTCGTCGACGTCGCCACGCCGAAAGACCCCGCCCGACGCTACGCCGTCCGACGCCGCCCAGAGCGGCTCCCCGAGCGCGTCCGCCTCCTCGTCGCGACGGAGATCGGTTCGGGTGCAGAGGTCCGTCCGCGTCGAGAGCCCGATCAGCTCGCACTCCGGCTCGGGGCGCCGGCTCGAGTCGCCGTAGACGATGTAGCGCTCGCCGACCCGGAAGCCGAACCCGCACACCGCCTCGTTGTCCGGTGTGCGAACGTCGATCGAGGAGATCACGGGGCCCTTCCAGATCGCGTCGACGTGCACGCGCGCGACGACGTGATCGCCCCACCGGCGAATCTCGACGACCTCACCACTGAAGACGGAGTCGGCGGCGGCGAAGCCCTGCTCGACGTCCGGGATCGCGCAATCGCACGCCGGGCCGATCCTGGCGACGGCGACAACCCCGACGGCGCAAGCGAAGGCGAAGCAGCGTGGAACCACACGGCGCAGGTGCGTCATGACGAGGTCCTCGTTGTCGAGAGCGCCCGGCCGCAGAGCCAGGGTCCGCGGAGACAGCGCGGAGCGATTCGACCGGACCGTCTCGCAAAGCCGGTGTCACACGCCCCGGAGAACCCAGTGTAAGGCCCGTCAGGCCTTCCGCCGCGGCAATTAACTTCCGCGTCGATCAACGATCCCTGCGCCGGAGGTACGCGAAGAGGTCCCGGATCGCCCTCTCGTCGAGCTCGGCGAGTAGTCTTGCCGGCATCAAGGACTCGTCGGCAGTCGTCCGCGTCGCGACGTCGTCCCGGGCGACGACCGTGCGCTGGTCGTTGGCATCGAGGATGGTGATCGTCGTCGGTGTCGACTCGGCGAGGAGGCCCGTCAACACCCGCGAGTCCCTCGTCGTCACGACCTGCACGGCGTACTCGGGCCGGACGATCGCGCTGGGATCGACGATGCTGATCAGCATCGAGTCGATGTCGTCGCGCGGGTACGGGGTCAGGTCAGGCCCGATCTTCTTGCCCTCGCCGTGGAGAACGTGGCAGCGACCGCAGATCTTCTCGAAGACCGGCCTGCCGCGGAAGATGTCCCCCTGGCCGCCGCCGAGGATCCGCGCGATCGATTCGACGCGCTTCTGGGCCTCCGCGGGCGTCGCGGTGCGAACCCGTCCCCAGCGCGCCTCGATCTTCTCGCTCACCGCCTTGTCGCCGTGGGCGAGAATCTGGCGCAGGTCGACGAGGGAGAGATCGCTCGCGGGCACACGGCCGTCGTCGACGGCACGCAGCAGCCGCCTCGCCCATGCGGCGCGCGAGATCAGGGCCGAACGCGCGGCGGCGCGAACCGCCACGTCCATGCTCGAGTACGACGCGAGCACGCGCGCGGCGATGCGGTCGGCGTCGAATCGACCCAGGGCGCGCACGGCAGCCGCGCGCACCGCCGCAGGCACGCTCGGCACGAGCAGCATCGCCAGGGTCTCGATCGCTCCCTCGCGGCCAGTCTCACCGAGGCCGTCGATGACGGCGATACGCGTCGAGTCGTCATGCTTCCCATCGCGCACGATGTCGAGCGCGGGCTTCAGGGCCGAGTCGCTGCCGAGACGCAGCGCGAAGCGCACCAGCCGCGGGCTCGCCTTCCGGGCCATCCACAGCCTAGACAGCCGCTCCTCGAGCACCGGCGGGATACTGTCGAGCGAGCGCCCTCGAAAGGCCTCGTCCATGCCGGCGATCACGCGGTCGACGCAGACCGTATCCGGCGCGCGAGACAGGAGTTCGGCGCAGGCAGCAAAGCCCTCGGCGCTCTCCTCGGCCGCCCAGCGACGCGCCAGTCGCCGGACGACGACGCCCGCGACCAGCGGTCGGCGCCACACGGTCCCATCGTCGAGGAGGCGCAGAACGTCCTGGCGATGGCTGACCGCCTTGGCCTCGATCGCCCACCAGAGAAGCAGCGGGATGTGCCGGTCGGCTGCATCCTCGTCATGCGTCAGCAACGCGGCGACGATCGACAGCGCCACGTCGCCGTCCAGTCGCTTCGCCGTCGATGCGAGCTGCGACCGGACACGCGGACTGGTCTCGGAGTGCGCGAGAGCGATGAGCGACCGGGCGACGGGAGGCGGTGCGCGCCGGCCGTCCCCCAGGAGACGGACCGCCCACCCACGAATGTCCTGGTCGGAGTGCGAGAGACAGCGACGCAGCCCATCGACGCCGAGGACGCCGGCGCCGTGCAGCGTCCAGAGCGCCTCCAGGGCGGCGCGCGGCTCTCCCTCGTGCAAGGCGGTCTCGAGAACGGCGAGCTCGGGAGAGTCGCCACGCTCGACCAGGATGCGTCGGGCCCGGCGCACGATCGACGCGTTGTCGCTGTCGAGCGCCTCGAGCAGCGCGCGCGTCGGGGCGCGCGAGAAGTCGACCGGCGGTCGAGGCTTCGCGTCCACGGCGACAATCCGGTAGATCCTACCGCGAGCGGTGTCGAGAGCCTCGCGGTCGCGGTAGGTCGTCTGGTAGTTGATGTTCGAGTCGTACCAGTCCGCGATCCACAGCGCTCCATCGGAACCGAGCTGCATGTCGACGGGCTGGAACCACCGGTCGTCCGACCACACCACTCGCCCGTCGAAACGCGTGCGGTAGGTCGAGCCGTCGTCCTCGATCGCGAGCGAGTAGACCGCGTGGTTGAGCGGATTGGCGACGATCCACCGTCCGTGAAAGACCTCGGGCCACTGCGCGGCGCGGTACTGCACGCCACCGACGTTGAGCTTGCCGACGTTCGCGCCGCTGTGGCGGACGCCCCCGAAGTAGCCGTAGGCGTGCGGATTGCGCAGCGGTCCGTGCTTGCCGAAGGTCTTGACGTAGTAGCCGCCCTGCACCTGGTGGTAGCCGATATCGCCACGGTTGGTGCCGACGAGAGTGCGGCCGTGCTCGTCGAAGTCGAGCCCGTAGGTGTTGCCGCCGCCTTCGACGAAGAGCTCGAACTCGTCGCTACGCGGATGGTAGCGCCACAGTCCCTGCTGGAAGCCGACGCCGCGGACGTTCGCCGTCACGGTGCTGCCGTGAGCGCCCCAGAGCCAGCCGTCGGGCCCCCACTGCAAGGAGTTCGCGACCGAGTGCGCGTCCTCGAGGCCGAAGCCGCTCAGCTTGACGACGGGATCGGAGTCCGGGACGTCGTCCCGGTCCCCGTCGGGATAGAAGAGCAGGTACGGGGACTGCAGCACCCAGACCCCGCCGTGACCGAGTGCCAGCCCGCTCGCGAGGTTGAGCCCGCCAACGAAGTCCGTGGCGCGGTCGGCACGTCCGTCGCGGTCGCTGTCCTCCAGGATGGTGACCCGGTCGGCGCCCTTCGGACCGTGCGGCGGCGGTCGCGGCACGCGGTCGTAGCGAATGCGGTCGTACCGGTCGCCGCTGACGCGCTTCAGTCCGGCCGGCTCGGGGTACTGCAGGTACTGGACGACCCAGAGGCGGCCGCGGTCGTCGAAGCTCATCGTCACCGGCTGGCGCACGAGCGGCTCCGACGCGAAGAGCTCGACACGCAGCCCCGCCGCGACGTGAAAGCCCGCCGGAGCCGTGACAGCGTCGGGAGTGCCCGGGTCCGGCCACGCAGCGACCGAAGGGATCAGCCCTGCGAGCGCCGACACGAGCGTGGTTGCGACGACGTTCCTCATCGGCGACGGCCCGGAAAGATGAGAGAAGGAAGGCCGTCATTGTCGCCGGGGCCGGAGACTCGATCAAGCTCCTCCGGATCCTGCATCCCCTGCGAGCAGAGTGGTTTATCGTCCCGATTCGGACTTGATTCGACACCGCAGCGATGCCAGAGTGGGGCCGACTCAGCAGCACCCGAAGCGGAGAGACGAAGAGCCATGCTGACGATTCGAGGTCCAGAACAAGGTACGAGCCCCGGCGCCTGCGACCGGGTGACGCGTCGCGGCTTCCTCCAGATCGGCGGCATGGCCTGCGGCGGGCTGTCGCTCGCTCAGCTGCTCGCCCTCGAGGCCAACGCCGACACCAGCACCGGGAAGGCGGGCTCCCACAAGGCGGGCTCCCACAAGGCGGTCATCAACGTCTTCCTGCCCGGCGGCCCGTCCCACATCGACTTCTGGGACCTGAAGCCGGATGCGCCCCGGGAGGTCCGCGGCGAGTTTCGCCCGATCAAGACCAACGTCCCGGGCATCGAGATCTGCGAGCTCTTCCCGCGTCTGGCCCGGCTGATGGACAGGGCGGTGATCATCCGTAGCATCGTCGGCTCGGAGGGTCGACACGACGCATTCCAGTGCATGACGGGGCGCACGCAACGTGGCTCGCCTCCGAGCGGCGGATGGCCGAACTGGGGCTCGTGGGTCTCGAGCCTGCGTGGACCGGTGTCGCCCGGCGTACCGCCGAACGTGTCGCTGATGTACACGACCGGCAACCGCACCTGGGGCGAGACCGAGGACGGCGGCTTCATCGGCCCGTCGCACGCACCGATGCGGCTGGTGCCGGACAAGGGCACCGGGACCAACGCCGACATGGTGCTCCAGGGCATCACTCTCGATCGCTTCCGCGAGCGCGGCAACCTGCTGCGCGCGGTCGACCGATTCCGCCGCGAGACCGATGTCGACGGAGTGGTCGCGGGTACGGACCACTACACCAAGGAGGCGCTGAACATCCTCACGTCGTCCGGGCTCGTGGACGCTCTCGACCTCTCCAGGGAGGATCCACGCATTCTCGAGCGCTACGGCGAGAACGACCCGAAATTCCAGCGCGACGGCGCGCCGAAGATGGTGCGCAACTTCCTCGTCGCGCGACGGCTCGTCGAGGCGGGCGCACGCGTCGTCTCCATGAACTACAGCCGCTGGGACTGGCACGGGGGCGACGGTATGAACTTCCCACGCTCTCGCCAGGAGTTCCCGCTACTCGACCGGGGCCTGTCGGCGCTGATCACGGACCTCCACGAGCGCGGCCTCGATCGGGACGTCAGCGTTGTCGTCTGGGGCGAGTTCGGACGCACGCCGAAGATCAACAAGAACAACAGCCGTGACCACTGGCCGCAGGTCTCGATGGCGCTGATGTTCGGCGGCGGCATGCGCACCGGTCAGGTCATCGGCGCGACCAACCGCCTCGGTGAGTACGCCAAGGAGCGTCCGGTGACCTTCCAGGAGGTCTTCGCGACGCTCTACCACAACCTCGGCATCGACGTTCGCACCGCGACCGTCAGCGACCCGAGCGGCCGTCCGCACTACCTCGTCGACTCGGGCGTCGAGCCGATCCGCGAGCTGGTCTGAGCGACGTCGCACGTCGGCCGCCCGATCTCGAGAGGTTTCGCGCCACGCCTCCCGGCATCAGCTCCCGGCGCCTCGCAGTTCGAGCCACTCGACCCCGTCCTCGAGCAGGCGGAACCTGCGCGCGCGGATGTCCGAGCCGCTTCCCTCCTCGTAGAAGACGATCAGGATGGAGCCGTCGCGCAGGTTGACCATCGACGGGTAGGCGCCGCCGTGGTCGTCGACGCGGATCGCATCGCTCCACGACTTTCCCTCATCGCGCGAGAAGCGCAGCGAAGTCGCCGGCAAACGGTGCGCCAGGACGATGGTCCCGTCAGCGGCGCGATGAAGGTACGGGCAGTGGCCGGGAGCGCCGAACGACACGGGCGCCGACCACGTCTCGCCGCGGTCCTTCGAGATCGAGCGCCACATCCGCCGGCGACCGCGCAACGCCGCCAGAAGGCGACCGTCGCTCAGCTCGATGATGTCCGTCTCGGCGTCGAGGTACTCGCCACCGTTGGGGATGTCGATGACCCTCCCCCACGTCTCGCCACGATCGGCGCTCTTGATCACCGCTCCCCACGCCTTGCCGCCACGCTCGTAGTAGAGCCCCTGGATGAAGGTGCCGTCCCGCAGCTCTCGCAGCGGAGCACTGAGGTAGTAGGTCCCGGAGAGCCGCACCGGCTCGCTCCACGTCTTCGCCGCGTCGCCGGAGTAAGTCAGCCAGCTCCCCTTGTGCCGCTTGAAGAAGCTGCAGACGAGGCGCCCATCCTCGAGCTGCGTGATCGATGGGTCGCGGTCGTCGTCCGGACCGTCGAAGATCACCCGAGCTCCGGACCACGTCGCGCCCTCGTCCTCGGAGACGCAGTACGACACGCGCCCACCCCGGGGCCACGCCTCGGTCGGATCGGAGACGTGACCGTACCCCGCGTAGAAGACGCTGATCAGGCGCCCGTCACGCATGCGGCAGACGTCGGGAAAGGCCTCGTAGGCACCCGCCCCCGCGTCGCGGCAGACCTTGACGAACTTGCGACTCGGTGGCGGCTTCTCGAGCTTCGCCACCGCCTTGCGACGCTTGCCGGTGACGACGATATCCTTGACGTGCACGCGACCTTGCCCGGCGTAGAAGCCGATACGCCCCCCCTTCAGCATGGCGTCCTTCGCGTCGTAGAGGAGGACCTCGTTGAGCCAGACCCGCAACGTGTCACCGCTGCACTCGACCCTGCCGCGATGCCAGCTGCCGGCGGGCTTCTTCAGACCACCCATGCGACGGATCTCGTTCCAGGAACGATCGACGCCGGAGCGAACGAGGATCGCCTGGCTGCGGTCGAAGTGGACGTAGTAGAAGCTCGATGCGTCGCGCGCGCGCACCATGAAGCCGCAGGCGAGCACGCCGGACGGCTCCTCCTCGACCAGGAAGCTCGCCTCCAGCGCCACGTCTTCCCACTCGTAGGGACGGAAGAACGCGCGACTCGGCTCGGCTCGACCGTCGAGCACGAGCACGCCCCGCTGCACCGAGCCGGTCGTCTCGAGGAAGATCCACTCCTTCGGCGCAGGGCCCTTGTGGAGATCGACGCGAAGCTGGTCGTCAGCGTCGCGAGCCGTCGACGTCGAGCTGCCGATGGTCGCCAGCAAGAGTGACGCGGCGATGGGCCGGATGCGTGTCGTCATGTCGTTCCTCCCGCCCTCAACTTCGCCGATGGCGCGGCTCCGGACAAGCGAGCATCCCGGAGCCTGTCCCGGATCTCGGGGGACAGGGCCCCGTTTCGCCACGGACATACCTGCCCCCGACGGCCGCGAGCGTCTATGATGGGGGCCGTTTCGTTCACCTCGAGCCGCCACCGAGATCCAGACCATGACCCGAGCAACCCGGCTCCTCACCGCGCTCCTCCCGAGCATCCTGAACACCCTCCCCGCCGCCGGGGACGAGCCGTCCGAGCCCTCTGACCTGCGGACGATGCTACGCGAGCGCTTCGACGCCGACCGAAGCGGCCGCCTCGACGAGGCCGAGCGCGACACTCTGCGCAAGGAGCGCTCGAAGCGCGGCGTCCCCTTCGACGGGAACTCGAGATCCGGTGCCGGACCTCGCCAAGGCGACCGCCGGCAGTGGACGGTCCCACCGCAGTGGCTCGAGCGCTACGACACCAACAAGGACGGCACGCTCGACCAGACCGAGATGCGCGCTGCCTTCGCGCAGATGCGCAAGCGCCATGACGAGGTCGTCAAGCAGTACGACGCCAACGGCGACGGAGAGCTCGGTGACGCCGAGCACGACAAGCTGCGAAAGGACATCGAGACCGGGGTGATCACCGACGTGCCGGACTCGGTTCTGCGACGTCGCAGACGGGGTCGTGGACCGACCGTGGCAACACCGGGAATCCGCTGGCAGGACTTCGACGACGACCGCGACGGCCGCTTCGACGCCACCGAGCTCGCCGCGGCCCGCGCGACGCTCCGGGGAGAGAGGCCGTCCGGGGAAACGCCGCAGGCGGAGGCGGTCGAGATTCCGAAGCCACCCGCCGAGCCCGCCGAGCCCGCCGAGCCGCTCGCCGACGACGCGGAGCAGACGCGAGGGGTGAAGTTCAGCCATCGGCGCGGGCTCATCGAGAAGGAGTTCGGACTCGAGCTGCGCTCGCGCACCCCGCAAGCCAGGATCCGGTACACGCTCGACGGCTCCGAGCCGACGGAAAGTGCCGGAACGCTCTACACCGGCCCGATCCGTGTGACCCGCACGAGCGTCGTCCGTGCGCGCGCCTTCGCCGACGGCCTGCTCCCCAGCCGCACGAGCACGCGGACCTTCCTGCGACTCGCCGATGTGATCCGCCAGTCGCCGGATGGTCTGCCGCCGGCAGGCTTTCACCTGCGCTGGGGGGCCAACGCCGTCGACTACGGCATGGATCCGCGCGTCGTCGACGATCCGACCTACGCGTCGCAGATCGTCGACGCGCTGAAGTCGATTCCGTCGATCTCGCTCGTTGCCGACCCGGAGGACCTCTTCGGCGAGGAGAAGGGCATCTACGCCAACGCCCGCCGCGACGGCCGGGAGTGGGAGCGGCGCGCCTCGATCGAGCTGCTCTTCCCTGACGCTCGCAGCGGATTCCAGGAGGACTGCGGCGTCCGCGTGCGAGGCGGCTTCAGTCGCAGCTCGGGAAACCCGAAGCACGCGTTCCGGCTCTTCTTTCGCAAGGAGTACGGCGAGGGCAAGCTGAAGTATCCGCTCTTCGGATCGCAGGGCGCCGCAGAGTTCGACAACATCGACCTGCGCTGCTCCCAGAACTACTCCTGGAGCATGGGACGCGACCCGCGCGGACTCTTCGTACGCGATCAGTTCAGCCGCGACACGCAGCTCGCGATGGGCCACCCCGCTGCGCGCGGTGAGTACTACCACCTCTACATCAACGGCCACTACTGGGGGCTCTTCAACTCCTGCGAGCGCCCGGAAGCGTCCTACGGCGCCACCTACTTCGGAGGCAACAAGGACGAGTACGATGTCATCAAGGTGAACACCGGACGCAACGCATTCAGCTCACAGTCCTACGGAGTCTCCACCACCGACGGCAATCTCCGCGCCTGGAGACGGCTCTGGGACGCCGCCGACGCTGGACTCGAGGACAACGCTGCGTACTTCCGCCTGCAGGGAAGGGACCTCGACGGCCGCGACAATCCGGACCACGAGGCGCTGCTCGACGTCGTCAACCTGATCGACTACATGCTCGTGGTCTTCTACAGCGGCAACATGGACGCCCCCATCTCGAAGTTCACCGGCAACCGCCGGATCAACAACTGGTACGGCATCCGCCATCGCGACGGCTCCGACGGCTTCTGCTTCTTCTTGTGGGACTCCGAGCACACGTTGCTCGACGTCGGCGAGGATCGCACCGGGCCCTTCCCCGCCGGCGACCGGTTCGGGTTCTCGAACCCCCAGTGGCTCTGGCAGCGCTGTCTCGACAACGCGGAGTTCCGCATGAAGGTCGCCGACCGCATCCACCGCCACTTCTCGAACTCCGGAGCCTTGACGCAGGAGACTGCGACGGCGCGGTTCCTTCATCGTACCCGGCAGATCGAGGCAGCCGTCATCGCCGAGTCCGCTCGCTGGGGTGACTCCCGCGGACGCTCACGATCTCGCGGCGGCGACAACCTGCCGCGCACGCGCGATGTCGAGTGGCGCGCCGAGGTCGACCGCATCGTCGAGGACTACTTCCCGAAACGCGGCGCGATCGTTCTGGACCAGCTCTGGCAGCACGGCCTGATCCCGGAGATCGTCCCTCCGGAGCTGTCCCGACACGGCGGCGAGCTCGCGAGGGACGCCGAGCTGACAATCGAGGCGCCCGCAGGAGAGATCTGGTACACGATCGACGGGCGCGACCCCCGCCGGATCGGCGGCGCGCTGAACACGAGCGCCACGAGGTACGAGGGACCGATCCGGCTCGACGCCGGCGCACGCGTCCGCTGCCGCGTGCGTCAAGATGACGAGTGGAGCGCGCTGACGACCGCACGGTTCACGATCTCCGCCGCGAAGTAGCTCGGGCTCCTCGACATCCAGGCTGCCGTTCGCCACGGCTCCGACTCCTGCTCGCCCCACCTGCTCGCCCCACCTGCTCGCCCCACCTGCTCGCCCCACCTACTCGCCACCGTCTCCCGCGTTGGTCGGGGCAGGCCGCGGCATCTCGGCGCCGACCTTGCGTCGCCACGCTCTCAGCTTCTTCGTCAGCCTCCCGGCGACCTCCGGTAGCTGCCGTGACAGGTCCCGCGTCTCGCCGATGTCCTTCTCGAGATCGAAGAGCTCGACCGAGCCGTCGTCGAAGCGCTCGATGAGCTTGTACCGAGCCTCCCGGATCGCGCCACCGAGCCGATTGCTGCCGTGCCATGCGTAGTTCGGATAGTGAAAGAACAGCGAGTCACGCTGCAGCTTATCACCGCCCCGCAGCAGCGGCACCAGACTCTCGCCATCGAGAGCCTCGCCCGTGCCGAGCTTCAAGCCCGCGGCCTCGATGAAGGTCGGAAAGAAGTCCATGCTGACGACGGGGGTCGAGCACCGTGTACCGGGCCGCACGACTCCCGGCCAGCGCACGATCAGCGGTACGCGGATGCCGCCCTCGTAGAGGTAGCCCTTGCCCTGACGCAGCGGCCGGACGTCGCCGACGCCGAGGAAGGGGCCGTTGTCCGATGTGAAGACGACCAGCGTGCGCTCGCCGAGCCCCATCTCATCGAGCCCGCCGAGAATGCGGCCGAAGGCGCTGTCCATGGCCTCGATCATCGCGGCGTAGACCGGATCCTTGATGCCGGGGCCCTGGCGCTTCTCGTACTTCTCGATGAGCCCTTTCGGCGCCTGCATCGGCCAGTGAACGGTGTAGTTCCACAGCGCGATGAAGAAGGGCTCCTCGCGGTGCTGGCGCGCGAACGCGAGCGTCTCGTCGGCCAGACGGTCCGGAAGATACTCGCCCTCCCGTCGGTCCGGAAGATTGTGGATCCGGAACGGGGAGAAGAAGCTCGGCGGACCGCCGGCGGCGCAGCCCCCGACGTTGACGTCGAAGCCCTGGTGCTCGGGATAAAACCGCAGATCTCCCCTGGCGCCCTGGCTCCACTGCGCCCGACCGGCGAGGTGCCACTTGCCGAGGAACGCGGTCGCGTAGCCGGCCTCCTTCAGCCGCTCGGCGATGGTCGTACGCTCTCGAGGCAGTCGGTCGAGCATCCTCGCCGGCAGCAGCTTCGCATCCTTCGGCGTGAAGCGCGCCTGATCAGGGATGTGGTTCGTGATGCGAAGCCGGGCCGGCGCCAGTCCGGTCAAGGTCGCGGCTCGCGTCGGTGAGCAGACCGGCGACGCCGAGTACGCAGCGGTGAAGAGCATGCCCTGAGCGGCCAGCCGATCGATGTTCGGGGTGTCGAGTCGGTCGTTGCCCTGACAGTGAAGATCCATCCAGCCCAGATCATCTACGAGCACGAGCAGGATGTTCGGTCTGTCCGCGCCGACGGCGAGTCGACAGGCGAGCAGCCCGAGCGCCGCCGCGATGAGGAAGGTCGTCGGTCGCACCATGACGGAACATTATAGTGCGAATCTGCCGACGGATCTGCCACGGGATCCGCGGGAGGATCGACCGAAGTCACGGTGCGCGGTCCGGACTCGCCCCGAGTTGCGCCGAGGCGACGGTCCGGCCGAATCACCCCCGCGAGCGTCCCACTTCCGGCAGCGTGAGCAGCCTGCGAAGGAGTACAATGTCGGCCAAGGCCAAGGAAGCAGGCTCACCGGGATGTCTTCATCGAGAGCTCGATCGCTGACCTGGATCGCGGTCCTCGCGACGCTGTCTCGCGGTGTCGCCGACGAGACCCACTGGGCGTATCGCCCGATCCCGACCGTCGCGCCGCCCCGGCCATCCGACAGCGGCCGGGTGCGCACGCCGATCGATGCATTCATCCTGCGTCGCCTCGAGAAGGCCGGGGTGCGCCCGTCACCCGAAGCGGACCGGCGCACGTTGATCCGTCGGGTCACTTACGACCTCATCGGGCTGCCGCCGCAGCCCCGGGAGGTCGACGCGTTCGTCAGTGACCCCTCACCGGACGCCTACGAGCGACTCGTCGAGCGGCTGCTGGCGAGCCCCCGACACGGCGAACGCTGGGCGCGACACTGGATGGACGTCGTCCACTTCGCGGAGACGCACGGCCACGATCAGGACCGACCCCGCGAGAACGCCTGGCCCTATCGTGACTACCTGGTCTCGGCGTTCAACGCGGACACACCGTACGGGCGCTTCATCGAGGAGCAGCTCGCCGGCGACGTGCTCTTCCCCGGTGACCCGCGCGGCACCATCGCCACGGGGTTCATCGCGGCAGGCCCCTGGGACGAGAGCTCGCTGCGCGACATCCAGGCGGGCACGCTCGACAACCTGGCGGCGCAGTACCTCGACCGCGACGACATGGTGACGACAACCATGGCGACGTTCACGAGCACGACCGTGCACTGCGCCCGCTGCCACCGACACAAGTTCGACCCGATCTCGCAGCGTGACTACTACGGCCTGCAGGCGGTCTTCGCCGGCGTCGACCGCGCGAACCGTCCCTACGACGTCGACGCGTCCACGCGCTCGCAGCGCCGCGAGCTCGAGGCAGAGGCGAAGCTCCTCGAGGAGAACCGGGTACCCCGGGAGACCCTGCTGTCGCCCCGGACCGCCGCCGAGGTCACGCGCTGGGAGCGGGCGAACGGCGAGCGCCTCGCGTCCTGGCGAGTGCTCGATGCGACGAGCTTCGTGTCAGCCGGTGGCGCGATACCGGTCGAGCAGCCGGATCGATCGATCCTCTTCACGGGCCCACGCAGCGACAAGGACACCTACACGATCGTCGCGCCCACCGGCCTGGAGAGCATCACCGCGGTGCGCGTCGAGGCCCTGAGTGATCCGAGCCTGCCGTCGCGGGGACCCGGCCGCGCCGACAACGGCAACTTCCATCTCCACGGTATCCGGGTCTTCGCCGCGCCCGCCGCGGAGCCGAGCAGGAAGACCGAGCTCGCCCTCGTGAAGCCGAGCGCCGACTTCGACCAGGCCGGCTGGGACGTGACGAAGGCCCTCGACGGCAATCCGAAGACCGGCTGGGCGATCTATCCGCGGGTCGGTCGAGCCCATCAAGCCGTGTTCCAGGTCGAGGGGTCCGGAATCGAGGGCGCCCCCCCCTTCCCGGGCGGGATGATGCTCACCTTCGTGCTCGAGCAGCTGCAGGGCGGCCACCACCTGATCGGCCGACCACGACTCTCGGCGACCGACACACCGCGTCCGGTGCGCGCCAGCACCATTCCGGACGCCGTCGGCCGTCTGCTCGCCAGACCACCCGCCGTGCGCAGCGACGACGAGCGCGCCGCGCTCGCTCGTCACGTGCTGGCGCAGCGGAACCGTGAGCGACTGGCTGCCTTGCCGGGGCGGGGAGTCGTCTTCGCCGCGGCGACGGATTTCAAGCCCGAAGGCGCGTTCCGTCCCGCGAAGACTCCGCGTGCGGTCCACGTCCTGCGGCGCGGTGATATAGAGCGTCCGGGCAAGGCCGTCGTCCCCGGAGCGCTCTCGGTCATCGACGGGCTGCCGTCGCGCTTCGAGCTCGACGATCCGTCGGATGAGGGGAGCCGTCGCGCCGCGCTCGCACGCTGGATCTCGGACCGACGCAACCCGCTGACCTGGCGCTCCATCGTCAACCGCATCTGGCACTACCACTTCGGCCGCGGGCTCGTCGACACTCTCAACGACTTCGGCCACATGGGGGGGCAGCCCAGCCACCCGGAGCTGCTCGACTGGCTCGCTGCACGCTTTCGCGACGGCGGCGGCTCGCTGAAGGCGCTCCACCGGCTGATGGTCACCAGTGCGGTCTATCGACAGTCTTCCGCCGGGCGCGAGGACGCGGAGAGAATCGACGCTTCGAACCGTCTTCTGTGGAGGATGCCGCGACGCCGCCTGTCGGCCGAGTGCGTGCGCGACGCGATGCTCGGCGCGTCGGACAAGCTCGACCTGTCGATGGGCGGTCCTTCGGTCCGCCAGTTCGTCGAGTCGAAGGGCGTCCACGTCACCCCGGTCGTCGACTACGCCGGGTTCGATGTCGACAGCGCCGCCAGCTTCCGTCGCAGCACCTATCGATTCCTCTTCCGCACGCTGCCGGATCCCTTCCTGGCGACGCTCGACTGCGCCGACGGCTCGCAGCTGACCCCGGTGCGCACCGAATCGGTGACGGCCCTGCAGGCCCTCGCTCTGCTGAACAACCGCTTCGTCGTACGCCAGGCGGAGCACCTCGCGAACCGGGTCGAGGCGGAGCGAGCCGGGATCGAGCCCCGGATCACCGCCGCCTTCCGCCACGCGGTGTCGCGACGCCCGACGCGGGAGGAGCTCGACGTCGTCGGCGACATCGCCCGACGCCACGGGCTCGCAAACGCCTGCCGGCTGATCCTCAACCTCAACGAGTTCGTGCACGTCGACTGATGGCTGCCGCGCCGACCACCCCGTTTCTCGATCGGAGCTCGCGCCGCCGGCTCCTCCTGCACGCGGCGGGAGGCTTCGGCGCCGTGGCGCTGACGCGCTTGCTGGCGGCGGCGGACGAGAAGCCTGGTTCGCACGACGGACTCCATCACCGACCGCGGGCCCGAAGGGTGATCCAGCTCTTCATGAACGGCGGCGCCAGCCCGGTGGACACCTTCGACTTCAAGCCGGCGCTCGATCGGCTGCACGGCCAGAAGTTCGACCCGGGCGACAGGGTCGAGTCGGTGACCGGCTCCCCCGGCTTCAAGGCGCTGCGCAGCCCCGTCGAGTTC
>CAYMLL010000001.1:18805-23389 GCA_964390645.1 uncultured Planctomycetia bacterium
GGGTCTCGAGCGTCTTCCCGCACCTGGCGAGACACGTCGACGACCTCGCGTTCCTGACGTCGATGGCGTCGAAGACCAACGTTCACGGGCCGGCGAGCTACATGCAGTGCACCGGCTTCACGCTGCCGGGATTTCCGTGCATGGGCGCGTGGATCTCCTACGCGATCGGCAGCGAGACCGAGAACCTGCCCCACTTCGTCGTCCTCCCCGATCACCGTGGTCTGCCGTACAACAACCGGGGCAACTTCTCCGGCGCGTTCCTGCCTGCGCGACATCAGGGAACCGTCCTGCGACTCGACCGTCCCGAGCCGATCGCGGACCTGCGGCCACCCGCCTCGGCACGCTTCATCACGCCGCGGAGCGAGGCCGACGGGCTCAGAGCCCTGGAGACGCTCAATCGCATCCACCTCCGCGAGCGCGCCGACGACTCGCGGCTCGAGGCACGTATCGACTCCTACGAGCTCGCCGCGAAGATGCAGCTCAGCGCGCCCGAGGCGCTCGACATCTCGCAGGAGAACGCGGCGACTCGCCATCTCTACGGGCTCGACAACAAGGTGACGGCACGCTTCGGGGAAAGCTGCCTGACGGCGCGACGGCTCTGCGAGCGCGGCGTTCGCTTCGTGCAGCTGTGGAGCGGGGCCAGCGGCGCCTCGAACAACTGGGACAACCACACGGACGTCGGCAAGGAGCTGCCGGCCATCGCCGCGAGCGTCGATCGGCCGATCGCGGGGCTCCTCGAGGATCTGAAGCAGCGCGGCCTGCTGGACGAGACGCTCGTCATCTGGACGACCGAGTTCGGCCGCATGCCGTTCAGCCAGAACAAGGGCGGCCGCGATCACAACCAGGGCACCTTCGTCACCTGGCTTGCGGGCGCCGGCATCCGCGGCGGCGTCGCGCACGGCCGCAGCGACGAGTGGGCCTGGAAGGCGATCGATCCGATCTGGTCCTACGATCTCCACGCGACGGTTCTCCATCTTCTCGGCGTCGACCACGAGCGACTGGCCGTTCGTCACAACGGCATCGACCGTCGACTGACGGACGTTCACGGTCACGTGATCCGGGAGATCCTCGCGTAGCTCTGTCTGCTTTCGGCACGCCACCAACGAGGAGTATCGATGAGCTCGATCCAACGTCTCTGCGGACGCGTCTCACTCGCGGCGATCCTGTCGACCACGACGGCTCTCCTTGCCCAGGGCAAGTTCAACTACGACGAGTCGAAGGTCCCCGAGTACGAGCTGCCCGATCCGCTCGTTCTCCTCAGCGGCGAAAAGGTCACCGACGCCGCGACCTGGAAGGCGAAGCGTCGACCCGAGGTGCTCCGTCTCTTCCAGACGCACGTCTACGGCAAGAGCCCGGGCCGCGCTGCCGGGCAGAACTACCGGGTCAGATCGGTCGACGAGAACGCCCTCGGCGGCAAGGCCGTGCGCAAGGAGGTGACGGTCCACTTCACGGCGAAGGAGGACGGTCCGAGCATGGACATCCTCGTCTACCTTCCGGTGAAGCGAGCGCGCCCGACCCCGGTCTTTCTGGGGCTCAACTTCGCGGGGAACCACGCCGTCCACGCCGACCCCGGCATCACTCTGTCCACCCGTCCGCAGCGAGACCGCAAGCTCCCCACCGACGCCTCGCGCGGCAAGCAGGCCCGACGCTGGTCGATCGATCTCATCCTGTCCCGGGGCTACGGCCTGGCGACGATCTACTGCGGCGACATCGATCTCGACTTCCACGACGGATTCAAGAACGGCGTCCACCCGCTCTTCTACCGTGACGGGCAGACGCAGCCTGCTCCGGACGAGTGGGGCACCATCGCCGCGTGGGCCTGGGGGCTCGGCCGCGCGCTCGACTACCTCGAGACCGACGCGGACGTCGACCACGAGCGAGTCGCGGTCCTGGGTCACTCTCGACTGGGCAAGACGGCGCTCTGGGCCGGCGCCCGGGACGAGCGCTTCGCGCTGGTCATCTCGAACGACTCCGGATGCGGCGGCGCCGCCCTCAGCCGCCGGCGATTCGGGGAGACGGTGAAGCGGATCAACACGTCGTTCCCCCACTGGTTCTGCGGCAACTACAAGCGGTTCAACGATCGGGAGGACGAGTGCCCCGTCGACCAGCACATGCTCGTCGCGCTCATCGCGCCGCGTCCGGTCTACATCGCGAGCGCGGCCCAGGACCGCTGGGCCGACCCGCGCGGCGAGTTCCTCTCCGCGAAGGGAGCCGATCCGGTCTACCGCCTGCTCGGCACCGAGGGGCTGCCCGCGAAGACCTTCCCCGACGTCGACACGCCCACGCACGGGCGCATCGGCTACCACGTCCGCTCCGGAGGGCACGACGTGAAGCCTTACGACTGGGAGCGCTATCTCGACTTCGCGGACAAGAACCTCGGGAAGCCGAGGTAGGGCGGCGGGTTCGCGGCCACCAGCCGCAGGAGGACCGGCTCCTCGACGGCCACGAGGATGTCCGTCACCCGGAGCGCCGACCCGGGGACGGAGACGGGAAGAAGGGACTGTTCCCGGACGTGCCCGTGGACCCCACGCCGGATCCGGCGTGGCCGGGAAGGCCGGAGTCTTGATCGAGGAACGGTGAGAGACCGGCTGGATCCGACTCGAGCCGGGTCTGCCCCGACGTGCGCCGGGGTCAGCCCGACCCGTGGTCGCTCCGCCAGACGAGATCGCCGAGCCCGGAGGCGCGCCCCACCCGCCGCCGCAGGGCCCGCAGCAGCTCGTCGGGATCTCCCAGCCAGTCCAGGCGGGAGCGCGTCCGCGTGATCGCGGTGTAGATCAGCTCCCGGGTCTGGATCGGCGAGTCCCGGCCCGCGAGGACGACGGCGACGCGACGGAACTGCGAGCCCTGGCTCCTGTGCACCGTCATCACGAAGGCGCCGGTGCTCCGTGGCAGTCGCGCCAGCGTCACGGCACGGGTGCGGTCGACGCCGCCGTCCTTCGCGGGGAAGACCACCGCCAGCCCGCCGGCCGTCGGCAACACGAGGCCGATGTCGCCGTTCATCAGGCCGACCTCGTAGGCGTTCCGGGTGACCAGCACCGGCTGTCCCAGCCAGTGGCCCGCGCGCGCCGGGAGCTTCACCACAGCCTCCTCCTCGAGGCCGCGGCGGTCGCGGATCGCCTGCTCGAGCGCCAGCCGACAGCGCCGGGCGATCTCCCTGTCGAGGCCGCTGACGCCCAGGGGCCCCCGCCGGTGGACGGCGAGCACCCGGTAGCCCTCCAGAGCACGGAGCAGCCGCAGGTGGAGGGACGGATCACGGAGCTCCGGCGCCTTCTCACCGTACGAGCGGATCGCGTCGGCGAGCAGACCGACGAAGCCCTCGCCCGTCAACGTGAGGAAGGGCGCGGCCAGCCTGTCGAGCTGCTCCCACGAGGGCCGACTATCCCCGGGGACCCCGAGGTGCGTGACCCGGTCCGCGAGCTCCTCCCCGGGGGCGACCTCCGCACCGCGCATCCAGCGGCCGACCTGCTCCAGCCCGTCGTCTCCACGCCCTCCGAGCGCCGCAGCGATGGCAGCCACGGTGGGCGCCTCGGCGAAACGGTGGTTGGTGTCGAAGTGCACCACCGCACCGCGCAGCGGCTCCTGCGACGACCCCTCCGACGACCCATCCGCCCCGCTCGAGCCATCGAGCACCGGACCGACGAGGTCCGCCAGCACGGTCCCCGCCTCGACGCTGGCGAGCTGGTCGCGGTCGCCGATCAGGACGAGCCGCGCGTCGTCCAGCAGCGACTCGAAGAGACGGCGCATGAGGACGAGGTCGACCATCGACGCCTCGTCCACGACGACCAGATCTGCCGACCCCTTGCAACTTTGCCTTGTCTGCTTTTGTGGTGTACTTGGTAGGCTGGGGCCACGACGACCAGATCGGCCGCCAGCGGTCGCTCGGGGCCGTGTCGGCTGCTGCCGTCGGGGCGCATACCGAGGAGCTTGTGGAGAGTTCGAGGCTTCAGCCCCGCCAGCACGGACCGCACGCCGTCGTCCACGTCGAGATCGCCGAGGTCCTCCGCGACGGCCTCCGCCATCCGCACCGCCGCCTTCCCCGTCGGCGCCGCCAGCTCGATGCGCGGCGAGGACGAGCCGACGCTCGACTCGAGGATCAACGCCAGCAGCCGCTGGATGACCCAGGTCTTGCCCGTGCCCGGGCCGCCGGTCACCACCGTCAGCCGGCACCTCGCCGCCGCTGCGACGGCGCGCCCGCCCGGACTCTCCTCGTCGCCGAGGAGGCGCGCCACGCCACTCGCCACAACCTCGTCGGACAGGGTCAGCCCGGGTGAGGAGGCCGCGAGCCCCAGAGCGGCCTCGGCGAGGCGCTGCTGCTCCCGCCACATGCGGCGCGACATCACCAGCACGCGCCCGTCGGCCAGCTCCTGCCGCACGAAGGGACGCGTCGCGTCCTCCGCGCCACCGAGCATCGGCGACGCCAGCACCGCGGTCTGCCAGCCGACCGGATCCTCCGGCCAGTCCAGAGGCGCGTCGACCTCCTCCTCGGATCGGGAAGCTAGCCACGTGGCGCGCTCGTAGTAGACCCCCCCCGCCACCCCCGCCACCTAGACAACCCCAAACCCCCCCCCCCGAACCCCCCCCCCC
>CAYMLL010000001.1:23399-28645 GCA_964390645.1 uncultured Planctomycetia bacterium
GGGGGTACCGGCGCCCGGGGGCGCGCGGGGGGGCCACCCCCCCGCACACCGGGGCGTGGGCGACTCCGACATGCCCCGCCCGCGGAGCGCGCACCGCGAAGGCCAGCCCGAGCAGCACGTCGGGATCCGTCTCCCCGAAGCGCTCCGCGACGGCGTCGACAACCAGCAGGTCCGTCGGGTCGAGAATCGCGGCAGCGACGAATGCGACCGCACGTCTCTCGAGCGCCGGATTCAGCAGATGGAGCCGCGGATTCGGCCGCGGAGACGACGCGCCGACGCTCATCGGACACCTCCCTTCGCCGCGGCCTCGACGACGGCACGGACCTCGTCGTCGCCGGCGCCCCGGAGCGCCGCGTCGAGCCCGAGCACCACCGGGGCGGGCCAGCGGTCGTGGTACACCCCGAGCGCCAGGCCGCCGTCACGAGGCGTCGCGGAACCGACCATGCCACGCAGGAAGAGATACAGATGACCACCGACGTGGGTGTCGTACGCGTAGTCGGGCAGCCGCTGACGCAGCGTACGGTGCAGCGCGACGGTGTAGAGCAGCGCCTGCAGGTGATAGCCGTGGTGGGCCATCTCCCAGGCCAGCCACGGCTGCGTGTAGTGCAGCCGGAGGGAGTCCTGCCGGCGGCTCGGAGATCGGATGCGGTTGGTCTTGTAGTCGCAGACGAAGTAGCGGTGAGCCGCCCCCGACCCGTCCCCTTCCACCTCGACGCGAAAGACCAGATCGATGAAGCCGGTGAGAATCCCCGCGATCCGCGGCAGCACGCCGCGGTCCTCCTGGCGGGCGCGGTCGAGCAAGGCCCGCAGCCAGCCCAGACCGCTCCAGCCCGTGTCCGCGAGACGCGACTCGAGGGCGACGGCGGCGCCCTCGTGGTTCAGGCGCCCCTGCGGGCTCCGTCGCTCCGTATCGCCTTCCATCGTCCGCCGCCAGCGGTTGCCGGCCCCGACGCCGAGGTCGAGGCCGAGCTCGTCGAGGCGATCGTCCGGGCCGAGCGACCGCAGCGAGTAGCCCGGCGGCAGCGCCAGGTCCGGCCCGTCGAGCGGCGTGTCGAGGACCGCGGGAAGCGCCGCAGCCAGCAGCTCGTGCTGGACGCCGGAGCGAACCCCCAGACGCGCGCCGAGCTCCGCGACGAGCGGCAGCAGGTCTCGACCGTCCCACGCCACGCAGTCCTGGAAATCGAGGTGCTCCATGACCGCGTGCGCCCAGGTCCCGACGTCGGTGCCGCCGTGAAGCTCCTCGGTGGCGATGGCCTCCCGCAGATCGGCCTCCCGATCCACCGCCTCCCGATCCTCCGCGGCCGTCGCGCTCGGCTCCCCGAGGTCGACCTGCGCCCCGACGTCACCTTCGGCGGCGCTGTCGGCGGTCGTCGATCGCGTCTCATCGAGACGGCGCGGCTCACCGTCGTCGAAGGTCCTCCCGGAGACCATCGACGAGTAGCTCGACACCTGCCAGGCGCTGTCGAGCCCGCGATCGGGTGGCCACGGACGAGTCGCGAGAGGCCCGGCGGACGCGGCCCCGAGGGTGAGCGGAGCGCGGGCCTCGATCGGCGGCTCGAGAGACCAGCCCAGGGTGCCCTTCGACGACGCGGCCAGCGCGTCCAGACGCTCCCGGACGGAGTCCCAGGCCCGGCTCTGCCCCCGGCGGGCCTCGTCGATCTTCCGGGGATCCTTGCTGCGTGAGCTCTTCGGGAACACGACGGCCGCGCCCTCTCGAATCGTCCCCTCGTCGTCCCGCGGCCGCAGCGCCACCCGCCCCAGCGCGTGGGATGCCGTATCGCCCCCCGCCCGGCCGATGGGCCCGAGCCACGCGATGCAGTGATGACGCGCCCGGGTGAGCGCGACGTAGAGCAGGCGCAGCTGCTCCTGACGAGTCTCCCGCGACAGGTGATCGAAAGCCCTCTGACGGCCGACCGTCCCCCCACTCTCCAGGTTGAGCCGGAGCTCCATCCGCGAGTCGGGCGCCTCGCCGACCACCGCGTGCCACCGCAGCGGCTCTCCTCGGTCGCTCGGCTCACGATCCGCCCAGCCGAAGGGCACCAGCGTCACCGGGTACTCGAGCCCCTTGCTCTTGTGGATGGTGACCAGCTGGACGGCGCGCGCGTCACTCTCGAGGCGCAGCGCCTCGGCATCGTCCTCGCCATCACCCGCCGCTGCACGCGCCGCGCGCAGCCATGTCGCCAGGCCCGAAGGTCCGACACGCGTGCGTCGCTCCTCGGCGTGAACGAGCTCGACGAGGTGGCGCAGGTCGGTGGCGTGGCGCTCGCCCTGTCGAGCCTCCAGCAGATTCGACAGCACGTCGAACTCGTCCAGCGCCGCCTCGAGGACGCGTACGAAGCCGCGTGTGGACCAGGAGGTCGCCCAGCCGTGGATGCGCTGCAGCCAGCTCTCCCAGCGGACCGACGCCGGGTCAGGCTCGCCCTCGAAGTCGTCGTCGGCCGCGGCGAGCGCCAGGGCAAGATCCGGCACCGTCCAGCCGAAGAGGGGAGTGGTGGCCAACCTGCGCGCCGGATGATCGCGTCCGGGCTCAGCGACCGCGTCCAGCCAGGCACACAGCCACTCGACCACCGGGCTCTGCATCACGCTGCCCCGACCGGCACTGACGGACGGGATCCGCAGGCGCTCCAGATGGACCCGGACACGCTCGGCCTGGCGACCCGTGCGCACGAGGACCGCGATGTCGCCGGGGAGAAGCTCGCTCCACTCGGGATCGTCGCGTCCATCCCGGGCGACGAGGAGCTGCGTCCCCGCTTCGAGCAGACGGGCGATCTCGAGCGCGGCCAGCTGCGCGGTCGCATTCTCGCCGACCGCCTTGCTCGCGATGACCGGGCCGGCGGTCCCGACGGTCTGCCCGTCGACCCAGCGAAGCTCGAAGGGGCGACGGGGCCGTTCGCCCTGTGAAGGCAGGCCGCGGATGCGAGGCGGGTCCTGCGCTGCGGGCCAGTCCACCTCGACATAGTCGACGTCGGTCAGGTCGAAGACGTCCGAGCCCTCCGACCACAGGTGGTTCATGGCGCCGATGTAGTCCCCGTCCGAGCGCCAGTTCCTGGGCATCGTCGCACGGACGTCCGCGACGTTGGCGGCGTCCAGGTAGACGTGCACGTCGGCGCCCCGGAAGGAGTAGATCGCCTGCTTGGGATCGCCGATGACCAGCAGGCGGCGCTCGGGATGCGCGAACACGGCCTCGATCACCGGCCACTGCGCCCCGTCCGTGTCCTGGAACTCGTCCACCAGCGCGACGTCGTAGCGCCGACGGATCGCGCTGGCCAGATCACCTTCCGGCCCCTGCTCGGCGACTCGCTCGGCAAGCCGCGACAGCATCGTGCTGTAGGTGAGCTGGCCGCCACGCGTCAGCTCGCGGTTCACGTGGGCGCGAGCGCGCGCGGCAAAGCCGAGCAGCGCCAGGGACCACAGATGGTCCTGGTCGACGATGAGACCTTCCGTCCTCTGGAACAGACCGTAGCCTCCGAAGGACGTCTTCTCGTCCGCCTCGCCGCTCCACTTCTCGTCGAGACTCGAGAGGCGCAGGTTCCTGATCCCGGTCCGGAGCCCCCGCTTGCCTTCCAGCCGGCACCGTCGCGCTGCCGGACCGTCCAGCCATCGCTTCAGCGTCTCGAGGTCCGAGGTCACGGTACGCTCCCGGAACCCCTTGAGCCGCTTTCCCTTCTTCTTCCCGACCTCGTCGCGAACCGCCTGGACACACGCGACTCCCTCGTCGGAGTCGAGCCAGGCTCGCATCCTCTTCTTCGTCTCGAGCCAGGACCGCACCACCTCCAGGGGCGAGACCGTGCTCGGGTCCCCCCCCGCCACGGCGGGCTCGAGCACGCACTCCACGGCCCCGGTCATCGCCGTCGCGAGCGTCATCAGCGACCGGCGATCCCAGCCCATGTCGAGGAGCACGGTCAGCTCCTCCTCGCTGGCGTCCGCGTAGACACGGGCCACCTCGTCGTCGACCAGCTGCTGCAAGATCGGCCCGGGGTCGGTCAGCAGCTCGAGCCCCGGCTCCTGGCCCGACTCGAACGCCAGCTGATCGAGCATCCGCTGGCTGAAGCCGTGGATCGTCGAGATGGGGGCGAGGTCGAAGGACGACAGCGCCGCCGCAAGACGACTGCGGCGCTCCAGCCGCGCGCCCTCGTCGCTCCAGAGGTGAGCGAGGATCGGGTCGGACGCCGGGCACTGCGCCGAGCCCAGCGCATCCCGGGCCTGTACCAGCCGCCTGCGGACGCGGTCCCGGAGCTCAGCGGTGGCCGCGTTGGTGAAGGTGATCACCAGAATGCGGTCGACGGTGAGCTCGTACTCCGCCACCAGACGCACCACGAGGCCCTCGATCTGCCAGGTCTTGCCGGTGCCCGCGCTCGCCTCCAGCAAGATGGTCTCTCCCGTCGGCAGAGGCTCCACGCCGGTCCACTCGACAACCCCGGTCATACGGCCTCCTCGCTCTTCCAGGCGGCGGCGAGCACGGCCTTCCCGGCTTCGAGGCCCTCCACGACGGGCAACCAGACTGTCCTCGCCAGGCCGACGAGGCTGTCGCTCCCCTCGTCGCCGAGATGGTCCACGGGGTCGTAGTCGGCGAAGAGCGTCGCGATCCAGGGATTCTGGATATCGCCGCGTTCGTCGCCGGAGCCGGACCATGCCGTCGAGACGCCGGCCACCAGCTCCGCGCGTACGGCGTCGATGTCCGGTTCCGCCTCGAGCCCCTCGAGCACCTTCGCCACCGCCGTGGAGGTCTTCTCGAACAGCGGCAGAGGACAGCACCGCGCCAGCCGCCAGACCCCGGCCAGATCCTCGAGCGTCGCCCTGGCCGCAGCGGCGTCTCCCGCAAACGACAGAAAGAGGCCGCCCGCGCACTTCGCCCTGGTCGAGGAGCCGTGGCCGACGAGCCGGGCCCCGACGACGGGAGACCCCGTCGCCACGGCAGCGAGCAGGTGAAGCCAGGCCACCATCCGCAGCCGCTCGCTGGCCTCCTTCGAGGGCGTGCACCACTGGAGCAGCAGCTCGCCGCCGCGCTCCACGACGTGCTCCACGCGCCCGACGAGCCGCAGGCCCCCCTGCAGCGGCACCTCGAGCTCCAGCCCCGACGCGCTCTCCCCGGCGATGTCCCCGAGATGGGCGAGCAGCTCGCGCGCGTGCTCGAGCTGGTCCTCCAGGATGGCGCGCTCGCCGGCCTTCAGCGGCAGCTCCCCCTCGGCCGCGGCGCGCCCCCCCCCCCCCGGGGCGCCCGCCCCCGGCCGCCCGCCCGCCCGCCC
>CAYMLL010000001.1:28655-101889 GCA_964390645.1 uncultured Planctomycetia bacterium
GGCGCGCCGGCGGGCTTTCCGGGGCAGCTCCCCCGGGGCCGCGACGCGCACGTCGTGCGGGTCGACGAGCGCCTCGTCGGTCCAACCCTGCGGATCCTCCATCAGGTGCCCGACGATGCGAGAGCGCAGCGACCAGGCGTCCAGCGTGTCGAGCTCGAGGGGCTCGCGATCCTCGACCGGAGCGGCGTCGTCGCTCACCCGCAGGCCCAGGCGATCGCCGAGCAGCAGCCTCTGCGGCCTCAGCAGGGCCGACGCGAGGTCGTTCAGCTCCAGGGTATCGGCGAGCGTCTCCTCGGGTGGCAGGAGGACGGCTCCGCCGGCGCCGAGGCCCAGCGCACGTGACTGACGCTCTCCCCTCTCGATCTCCAGAAGACGACCGGCCGCGCGGCACATCCGGGCGTCGAAGCCGGCGGAATCACCCTGGAAGCTCGCGGCGCTCCACGGCTGGAGGGGGTGCTCGTTGACCAGCTCACCGCGCTGCAGAGCGGTCAGACGGCCGAGCGTCTCCAGCAGCTCTTCCACCGGCACCGCCGCCGCCTGCTCCTCGCCCTGCTGCACCCGGTGCCCCGACCAGAGGATCAGCAGCCGATCCCGGGCCGAGAGGACGGCCTCCAGCATCAGATGCCGGTCGGTCTCCCTACGGTCCCGCTCACCCGGCTCGCGCCGCTCCATCGGATCCCAGGTGCGCGACCGACCGCCGCGGGGAAACACCTTGTCGTCCAGCCCGAGCAGCGCCACGACGCGGAAGGGCACCGACCGCATCGGCTCCAGCGCGCAGAGCTGGACCGCACCGGTGATCGGTCGATCTCCGCGCCGGGGAATCTCGAAGCCGCCCTGGAGCCACCGCAGGATCGCGGAGCGATCGACCTCCAGCTCGCCGAGCGACTCGCCGAGCCGGGCCATGTCGTCGAGCGTCCGGTCGACCTCGGCCCGCAGCCAGCCGGTCTCCTCCGTGCTCCCCGCCAGCTCGTCCAGCAGGCTCACGAGGCGGTCCCGCCAGACGCCGAGGGTCGCGGGCTCACCCAGGACGCGACGGTGAGCAGCCACAGCACGGAGGATGGAGATGAGCCGACCGACGCGTCGAACACGGTCAGGACTCTCCACGTCGAGCGGCACGGCGGGCATCAGGGAGCCGTGACGATCGGGCACGACGTCGAGAGGCGCCTCGTCCGGCATCAGCACTCCCAGCGCCAGTCGCTCCAGCGCGAAGCGCACGGTGTTCTGGTCGAGCGCCGGCTGGTCGACCGCGGCCCGGTCCGCCGCGTCCAGCCCCCAGCAGAGGCGCGACTCGCGAACCATGTCGCCGATGTCCGCCAGGTCGTCGTCGCTCAGGTCCCAGCGGGCACGAACCGGCTCGAGCGCCAGGAAGTCGAGCACCCAGCTGGCCACGATCCGGTCGCCGGCGACCTCGAGCCCCTTCAGCAGGACCTCGGCGACCGGATTCGTCCGGCGCAGGCCGAGATCGGCGACCGAGAGCGGGATCCTCGGAAGGTGCACCCCCTCGTCCCGGGCCGCGCCGGCGCGGGAGAAGACGGCCTCGACCAGAGGAGCGTAGGTCTCTATGTCCGGGGTCATGACGACGACGTCGCGCGGCTCGAGCGCGGGGTCCTCGGCGAACATCCGCAGCAGCCGGTCCCGCAGCACCTCGCACTGGCGCAGGGGACCGTACGTGCTGTGCAAGGACACGCTCCCGTCGAGCGACCAGGGCTCCGCGTCCGGCTCGATGCCGGCGGAGGACAGGATCCAGCTCTGCAGGCGCTCCAGCAGGGTGGGATGCTCGGTGGCCGCGGGATCCACCGCCTCGACCACGTCGCCCAGGTACTCGACCTCCTCGAGCCAGAGCTGAAGATCGCGGCTCGGAGCGCCGAGCGAGGCGAGGACCGGATTGTCGGACTCGATCTGCGCCTCGATCCGCCCCCTCTCCTCGTCGGTGCGCCCCGTGCGTCGTGCCGCGCCCGCCTCGGCGCGCGTCCGCTGCTGCTGGAACCAGTGGTTCGTGGGAACCAGGACGAAGAGGTGAATGTCGATCGAGCGGGCGATCGCCGCGAGTCGCCGGCGGTCGCCGGCCCCCATCGTCGAGAGGCCGAACACGCACAGACAGCGACCGGTCGGCGGCAAGTCGCCGCGGGTCAGCTCCCGGTGCAGCCGGGCCGGCGAGCTCGGGTCGTTCGCCGCGCCGAGGTCGGACAGCAGAGTCGCCAGCCAGCGGTGCTCCTCGGGTGCGCTCGCCCGGTCCACGGCCCCCGCGAGCCCCGCGAGCGGGCGGTCGTGCAACAGCCGGTCGAGGACGTCACCGACCTCCCCGGCGAACAGCAGCTCACGGGCGCTGACGGCGAGCCCCGCCTGCGGGGTGTCCGCTTCCCCGAGGTAACGCGCCACCGAAGCGAAGCCCCGATCCTCGACGCGCCGCCGCAGGAGCCCGACGAGCCGCAGACCCAGCGCCTCGCGCTCCCACCGCTCCGCGGCATCCGCGTCCATCGACTCGAGATCCCAGAAAGCGGTGCCCGGGTCGTCGGCGCCGTCGAGGAGCCAGCGAGCAGCGCCGGCCAGGGCCTGTCGGGGAAAGGGAAAGACCAGGCCGGCCGCGACGTCCATCCGGGTGGCAATCTCGTGGCGCAGCCAGCGCTCCATGCCCCGGCTGCCGACGACGATCGGGAAGGGCTCGAAGGGATCCTCGGGCCGCCGCTCGTGGAGCACCTCGCAGAGCGCCTCGACCAGCGACTCGGTGCGATTGCTGCGGTAGAGGTGGATGGCCAAGGCGTCGCGCTCCGTGGCTCGACATGATCGTGCAAGGGAGGCCGCGGTTCAACCGGGTGCCGGGAGATGCCGCTCGCGCGCCGCGCGGGGGTGTCCTCGCCTAGTCGCTCACGATCGGGCTCTCGAACTGTACCTTGCCGCCGACATCGTGGTAGCGAAAGATCGCCGTCGGCCGGCCGCCGTCGCGCTCGATCGTCACCGAGAGGAAGCCGCCGATGACGTTGAGATAACGGTGATGGCTGCCGCGGAAGTCGGACGGCTTCCAGCCGCCGGCGTGAGAGTCGCTGGCGGGACCGCAGGAGTACTCGCGCAGGCCGAGCTTCGGGTGGACGGACATGTACTGCCAGTGCCGGTCGCCACAGACGACGACCATGTTCGTCTGCGTCGAGAGAAACCTGCGGAGCCGCTTCCCTTCGTGCGCGAAGTTCGAGTTCGAATGGTTGTCCTTCTTCCCGGAGCGGTCCGGACCGACGATCGGCGTCGGACTGATGAGAACACGAAACGTCGCGTCGGACTCCTTTACCGTGCGCTCGAACCACTCGAGCTGCTCGTGACCCCAGATCGTCTTCCCGGGCCCGTCCCCGTCCGTGTTGGCGCTGCGAAAGTCGCGCCCCTCGACCATCCAGATCTGCAGGTCCTTGCCCCAGCGGCGCGTACGGTAAGTCCTCTCGCCCATCGGCACCTGCTCGCGAAAGATCGACAGCCCCTGGGCGAAGGTGAACTCCCCCATGTCCTTGCCCTTCACCATCGTCGGCCAGCAATCGTTCTGCCAGACGTCGTGGTCGTCCTTGATGAAGTAGCTCGACACGCGGCGGTGGAAGGCCACGTTCGAAGGCAGCCCGTAAGTCCTCTGCCAGTGATAGCGGGCCAGCTCGGCGCTCTTCGCGAGGCTGTCGTAGTAGACGATGTCTCCGGTGTGCACGAAGAAGCTCGGATCGAGCTTCCGCATCTCGGAGTAGATCCGGAAGCCGCCGACGTGGTCGCGATCCTTGAACGCTTGCCCCGTCGACACCGTGAAGACGACGCGCGAGGGCTTCGACCCGTCGGGAGCGGTGCGGAATCCACCGTCCAGAACATGGCTCGTCGGCGCGCCGGCCGATGCCCTCGCCTCGACCCGCAGCATGTAGCGAGAGCCCGGCTCGAGACCACGGAGAGTCACCTGGCGCGTGAAGTCGCGTTCATCATCGACGTCGCCCCATTCCGTCTGCCGCCGTTCGCCGCCGTCGCGGAGTGAATAGAGCACGCGCGTCTGGCCGGGCGCGCCGGGCGCGGCATCGCGGATCGTCGCGACGCTCGAGCCCCCGGGATAGACGACCCTGGCGAGCCTGCGACGCTTGTCCTTGCCCGTGTCGCCACTCTGCTTGCCGACGAGCTTGATCTTCACCATCGGCGCGTCGGTCGGGTTGCGCTCCTCGTGGAGCGTCAGACGCGTCCAGACGATCGCGGCGGTGTCGGTGACCTCGCCGACCTTGAAGCCGGTCGCCTGGTAGGGGCCTTCCGCGCCGGGAAGCAAGACCGGCAGCGACAGGACGAACAGGGAGAACAGCAGGGCTCGCACGGCAGTCCGGGCACCTCGTCGATCATGGGCTCGAGAATCACGCACACGGTCACGGAAGCAGGAAGTCTAACACGAAAGTCACTGTCACGAGCACGGACTCGGTATCGAGCCCGTGCCCCCTCGGGCTTGCACTCACGCCTCGCAAGCAGTACCAAGAAGCCCTGGAGCACGAGCCCCCCACAAGCGAGGTGAGAGAAGTGGAGATCAGCATGCCGGCCGCACGCGTCGCCGATTGCCTCAACGGTCGCACCCCCGTCGGCTCCGCCGTCACGGTGCGCGGGTGGGTACGCACTCGCAGGGACTCCAAGGCGGGCCTCTCCTTCGTCCATGTCCACGACGGCTCGAGCTTCGACCCGGTGCAGGTCGTCGCGAAGAGCGACCTCCCGAACTACGAGAGCGAGGTGACGCAACTCGAGACCGGCTGCGCCGTCGAGGTCGACGGCGAGCTCGTCGAGTCGCAGGGCGGCAAGCAGAAGACCGAGATTCTCGCCAGCGAGGTGCGCGTCGTCGGCTGGGTAGAGGATCCACGCACCTACCCGGTCGCCAAGGGGCGCATCGGCTTCGAGAAGCTGCGCGAGATCGCTCACCTGCGTCCGCGTACGAACACCCTGGGAGCCGTGACTCGCGTGCGACACTGCCTGGCGATGGCGATCCACCGCTTCTTTCATGAGCGCGGCTTCTACTGGATCCACACGCCGATCATAACCGCCTCGGACTGCGAGGGAGCCGGGGAGATGTTCCGCGTCTCCACGCTCGACATCGCCAACCTTCCGCGCACGCCCGATGGCAAGGTCGACTTCAGCGAGGACTTCTTCGGCGGCGAGGCCTTTCTCACGGTCTCCGGCCAGCTCTCGGTGGAGACCTACTGCCTGTCGATGAGCAACGTCTACACCTTCGGGCCGACCTTTCGCGCCGAGAACTCGAACACGCCGCGTCACCTCGCGGAGTTCTGGATGGTCGAGCCGGAGATCGCGTTTGCGGACCTTCAGGACAACGCCCAGCTCGCCGAGGACTTCCTCAAGTACATCTACAAGGCCCTCCTCGAGGAGCGTGCCGACGACATGGCGTTCTTCGACCTGCGCATCGACAAGGGCTGCATCGGGCGACTGGAGAGCTTCGTCGAGTCGGAGTTCGCGCGCATCGAGTACGGCGAGGCGATCGAGATTCTGCGCGGCTCCGGGAGGTCTTTCGAGTTCCCTGTCGAATGGGGAGTCGATCTGCAGACCGAGCACGAGCGCTACCTCACCGAGGAGCACGTCGGCCGTCCGGTGATCGTCCTGAACTACCCGAAGGACATCAAGGCGTTCTACATGCGCCTCAACGACGACGAGAAGACGGTCGCGGCGATGGACGTCCTCGCCCCCGGCATCGGCGAGGTCATCGGCGGCTCCCAGCGCGAGGAGCGCCTGGACGTCCTGGACAGCCGCCTCGAGGAGGTCGGCCTCGAGAAGGACACGTACTGGTGGTACCGTGACCTGCGCCGCTACGGCACCGTCCCCCACGCGGGATTCGGCCTCGGCTTCGAGCGGGCGATCGTCTACGCCACCGGCATGCAGAACATCCGCGACGTGATCCCCTTTCCGCGCACACCGGGGAACGCCGAGTTCTGAGCGCCTGCTCGCCTACGGCATCTCCAGCGCGCTTCGCCGCAGCGTGAACGACCTCACCACCTCGTTGTCGATCGTCACCACCGAGTACGTGAGCCGTGGATCGTCCCTCGTCGTGTCGAACGACAGCAGCCCGAAGGACCGATCCCGGTTGAAGCCCCAGATCGACGCCTTCATCACCGGGTGGGTGTGGATGTTCGTCAGCCGCGAAGACTGGAGCTCGTAGAGATCGTAGGCTCCCGGTCGCTCGATCCTCCAGAGGTCGGAGCGGTGGCGGTCCGCGGCGATGAGAACGACGCCCTCGATGCGCTCACGGGCGATGAACGAGAAGATCTCCTCGCGCTCGGCGGGATAGCCGTCCCAGGGATCCTGGCTCCGCGGCTTGACGCCGGACGCGAAGGGCACCGATGACGCGATGACCTTGAAGACGCCGGTCGAGCTCTTCAACGTCTCCAGCAGCCATCGCTTCTGAGCCGGTCCGAGCATCGAGCGGGCCGCCGGCTCCGTGCCCTTCGGCTTCGTGCGGTAGTAGCGGCAGTCGAGGAAGACGAGATGCACATCACCGACGTGCGTGTCGTAGTAGCAGCCCGGCAGCTCGTCCCCACCGGCGTAGTCGGGGTTGTTCCAGTTCTGCCGGAAGACCTCCCAGACCCGCCGCTTCCACTTCGGCTTGTCGATGTCGGGGCCGCCCGAGCAGTCGTCCTTCCCGAAGTCGTGGTCGTCCCAGATCGAGAAGATCGCCGTCGAGGCCGTCAGCGCGCGGTACGGCGCGGATGACTGGCGCCGGTAGTAGCAGTACCTCTGCACGGCAGGCTTCTTGGGCTGATCGATGTAGACGTTGTCGCCGAGCTGCAGAAAAGCCAGCGGCCGACGCTTCGCGATCGTCGTGAAGACGCGCTCGTGACCCGGCGTGTACGCCGCACCACCGCCGAAGACGAGGTCGAAGCGCGCGGCCCTTCCCTCGACCGGGAAGGTGTGAAAGTGGTGCACGGCCTCATCATCGACGCCGTCGACCACGAGACGGTACGCGTACCTGGTGTCCGGCTGCAGCCCGGTGACCTCGACGACGACCGTGTGGTCACGCTCGGCGCTCGTCCGCACCGACGGGGACGCGATCGTCACCGCGCCGTCGGCGTCAGCGGGACACCAGACGTGCGCCTCGACCGAGACCTCGTCACGGGTGCGCGCCCAGAAGCGCGCGGAGGAGTCGCTGACGTCGCCGAGAAGCGGTCCGTGAAGCAGCTGCGCCGTGCGAGGCTTCACGAGACGCCGAAAGCCCTCGCAGGAGGTCAGCGGCCTCAGCAGCTCGCGCGGTCCGGCGAGGAACCGCTCGAGCGGCACGCCGGCGTCGAGCGCGCGGCGCAGGAAGCCGAGCCCCCTGTCGACATCTCCCTTGCGCGCCCACGCCACCGCCAGCGCAAAGAGCGCCTCTCCTCTCTCGGGGGACGACGCGAGGCGTCGGTCGAGATCCGCGATCGCGGCGTCGAGCTTGCCGTCGACAATCTGCACGACGTTCTCACGGCCCTCCTTCCACTTCCAGTCCTGGGCGAGCGACGAGTCCACGACGAGGGCGACGAGCAGCAGCGCCGTCGGCGCGCTCAGAGGTGGTCGTTGACAGGTCATCGGAAGGTCCCCGCTTGTCGGTGGGCTCTAGCCGTATCCGAGCCGGGACGATCCTAGCTGCGACGACGGTGCATCTCAAGCAGCGCACGGGCGAGGAACTGTCCGGATTCGCCGGAATTCCGTCCCCCGGCGACGGCCCCCCGATGCCGGACGGCGTGACGGATCTCCGTTGACTTGTCTCGTCGATGCTCCGAGAATCTCATGGCTTTCCCCCCAAGCATCGATTTCGTAGCCATTTACGTTGTGATGCAGGACGAACCCAGAGCTCCCCGAGCCCGCGCATTGCGTTCATTCGTCACCCTCGCGCTGCTGACGACGGTGCTAACAGCCGCTCTCGCACAGGACGATCCGGCAGGCGGCGGCATCCAGGTCGGCATCGACGACAGCGGCGAGCAGGTCCTCATCGTCCCCTTTCGCGGCACGTTCGACGGCGACGTCGTGGCGAAGCGCCTGTCGCTGATCGAGACGCAGATCGAGAAGCACCCGCGGATCCAGTGGGTGATCTTCGAGATCGACGCGGACAGCGACGACTACGAGGCCGGCAAGCGCCTCGCGGAGTACATCCTCGAGGGCGAGTCGCTGCGCGGCAAGACCACGGTCGCCTACATTCCGCCGCCCGGGTCCACGACCCGGGCCTCCGCGGGAAGGCTGCTGACCTCGCGGGGACAGGCATTCGGTGCCGCGGCGCTTCCCGTGATCGCGTGCCGGGAGATCGCGCTCGGGGCGAACACGCGCCTCGGAGCGGGCGACACGGTCAACCCGATGATCGACGACGAGACGCGCGTGACCATCGCCAGAGCGGCGGAGAAGTACGCCGCACAGCGCAACCGGCACGTGCTCCTGGCTCGCCTCATGGTCGCGAAGTCCCGCCAGCGCATCTACAAGCTCGAGCGCAAGGGAGACAGGCTCGCAGCATGGGAGCGCTACGCGTTCTGGACGCAGGACGAGCTCAATCGCGACACCTCCGACCGCCGGCTGAAGTACCGGCCGGAGACGCTCTTCCTCGAGCAGGACCGCCACCTGACGCTCGACGCGAAGTCCGCGTACGACTTCGGCTGGGCCCGGCACCGGGGCGTCGAGCACGACACGACGGAGTACGCCGATCTGCGCGACAAGCTCGGTCTCCACGGCCCGTCAACGGACGTCATCCACGTCGACCGGGGAGCTCTGGAGCGGGGTTCGGTGTCCTGGCAGGCACTCGTCGACGTGATCAACCATCCGGCGACACGCTTCTTCCTGATCCTCATCGGATTCCTGGGAGTCTTCCTCGAGATCAAGATGTTCGGCACGATGGTCCCCGGGATGATCGGGCTGCTCTGCTTCGGCATATTCTTCGCCGGCGGCATGTTCGCCGCGACGGGAGCGGCCGAGCCCACGGCGACCTGGTTCGAGGCCGTGCTGTTCACGATCGGGCTCCTGCTCGTCGCCTGCGAGTTTCTACTGCTGCCGGGCGTCGGGGTCTTCGGCCTCGGCGGTTGCGTCGTCTGCCTCGTCAGCCTCGTGCTGGCGATGGTCCCCGGTGCGGGAGACGGCGCGACGAGCGTCAAGGAGGCGATCGCGACGCTCGCCGCGGGCTTCGGAGGTAGCGGCGTCTGCTTCCTGCTCCTCTTGCGGTTCCTGCCGAAATCACGCTGGCTGTCCCGCGGCATCGTCACACGTGCCACCATCGAGGGCGTGCCCAGCGCCGACAGCGCCGGTGGGTCGGCGCTCGAGCTCGACTGGATGGTCGGCAAGACCGGCACCGCCAGGACCCCGCTGCGCCCGGCCGGCAAGGTGCTCCTGAAGGAGGGCAAGCTCCTCGACGTCGTCGCCGACGGGGAGTTCATAGAGATGGGCGCGGCGGTCGTCGTTCGCTCGTGCTCCTCGACGCGTATCCTGGTGACCCGACCGACCGAGCCGGCCTGAGAGACGGAACGATCATGGACTTCCTGGTTCCCGACAGCTTCTACGCATTCCTCTTCATCGGCGTCGGGCTCGTGCTCGTCTTTCTCGAGGTCTTCATCCCGACCGGCGGGATCATGGGCATCGTCGCTGCCGCGGTTCTGTTCCTCGGGATCTGGGGGCTCTTCCATCACGGTCAGGCCGCACTCGGCTTCACGTCCATCGTGGTGTCGCTCGGCTTCAGCGGCGCCATGGTCGTCTTCATGCTGAGGCGAGTGCGACTGGTGGACGCCCAGGACGCCACGACGTTCACTTCCGTCGACGCGGGAATCGTCGGACTCGACGGCAAGCCGGGCGTCGCGGAGACGCCACTGCGACCCGCCGGCGTCGCGCGCATCGACGGACGGCGAGTCGACGTGGTCGCGCAGAGCAGTTTCATCGAACGAGAGTCTCCCGTGGAGGTCGTCGACACCAGCGGCAATCGAGTCGTGGTCCGAGAGATCGTCGGGGAGAGTAGGGAATAGAGAACGTCTTCCTGTGGGAAAAGGAGCAGAGACATGGCTTCCCGACTGAGCTGGTTGGTGCCGTTCCTGGCAGCCGACGACGGCAATCCGCTGACGGACAACTTATTTGTGACGGTGCTGATCTTCATCGCGCTGCTGATCGGCGTCTTCGTCGTCTTCTTTTTGATGAAGTTCGGGAAGCTCTGGCTGCAGGCCGTGTCCTCGAACTGCCACGTGCCGGTGAAGGAGTTCATCGGCATGTTCCTGCGAAAGATCAACTCGCGTGTCATCATCGATGTGCTGGTGATGGCGCAGAAGGCGGGCGTGCCGATCGATATCGAGAAGCTGCAGGCGCACGTGCTGGCGCGCGGCAACGTCCGCGCCACGGTGCAGTCGCTGGTGGCCGCATCTCGCGCGGACATCAATCTCACCTTCGAGCGCGCCGCCGCAATCGACCTCGCCGGCCGTGACGTGCTCGACGCGGTGCGCACGAGCGTCCACCCGAAGGTTATCGACTGCCCGAGCCAGGTGCAGGGCAAGGCGACGATCGACGCAGTGGCACTGAACGGTATCCAGCTGCGCTGCAAGGCCCGCGTCACCGTGCGCACGAACCTGGGGCGCCTTGTCGGTGGCGCGACCGAGGAGACGGTAGTCGCCCGCGTCGGAGAGGGAATCGTCGCGGCGATCGGCCAGTCCGAGAGCCACAAGACCGTGCTGGCGAACCCGCGCAAGATCTCCCAGGAGGTGCTGAATTCGGGGCTCGACGCCGGCACCGCGTACGAGATCGTGTCGATCGACATCGCGGACATGGACGTCGGGGAGAACATCGGCGCCGTGCTGATGGCGAACCAGGCCGAGGCAGAGAAGCGCCGAGCCCAGGCCGAGGCGGAGGCGCAGCGCGCCCGCGCGGTCGCTCGAGGACAGGAGATGGAAGCGCTCGGCAAGGAGAACCGTGCACAGGTCATCCTCCAGGAGGCGGAGATCCCGAAGGCGATCGCCGAGGCCTTCCGCGGCGGCAACCTCGGAGTCATGGACTACTACAACCTGCGCAACGTGCAGGCGGACACCCAGATGCGCCGCAGCCTCGCGGGCGACGCGGACGATGGTGAGACGACCAGCGGTTCGGGGGCGAGCTGATGGGAGATCGCGGCGAGTGGATCCAGATCCTCATGCTCTTGATCTTCGGAGGACTCTACGTCGCGCGCTGGGTGATCTCCAGGGCCTGGGGCGCGAGGCAGGAGAACGATCCTGCCGGGAGGCGGCCCGAGAAGCCGGGCCGGAAGAGTCCGGCGATCGAGATGCTCGAACGCCTGCGCGCCGAGAGCGAGCAGGCGCCCGCCGTCACGAAGGACGCACCCGTCACCGGCGCGCGGGCGGTCGGTGCCGCGGCGGCCGTCTACGATTACGGCTGCGACGACGAGGATGCGCCGTTCGGTGACGACGACACCGCCGGCCAGCACGCCCTGCCCGACGACGTCGTCGGGAAGCGAGGCTCTCGGGCGTCACCCCGAGCCGCTTCACCGGCGATGGAGCCGCCGCAACTCCCGGGGCGGCCTTCGCTGCCGGCGGCTGAACCGACGCGCGGACGGGCTGCAGGTCGAAGCCAGGTGCCCGCGTCGACGGAAATCAACCTGTCCGCCGCGCATCCGCGCTCGCCGCGCGACCGCGTCGTCCACCCTCGTACCGAGACGGCGCGTCCTGCCGTCGCGGCGCCGCGCTCCGCCGACGAGCACGTCGAGATCTACAGCGAGATGGAGCTCTCGGACGCCGCCGCGGATCTCGGAATGGGACAGCTTCCTGTCGCGACGACGGCGAGGCCGGCGCCAACGCGGCTCAGAGGGCTCCTGCGAGCCCAGGGAATGACCCTTCGCCAGGCCCTGATCGGCCAGATCATCCTCGGCCCGCCCAGATCGCGCAGAGCTTGATGGCCTGCCCCCGAGCCCGTAGACTGCGCCACCGGTCGCACCCCGCCCGGGCCAGAGTGGCGGAATTGGCAGACGCGCTAGATTCAAAATCTGGTTGGGTTATCCCAGTGTGGGTTCGAGTCCCACCTCTGGCACCATTCACCGCAAGGACCTACGAAGACCGCCGCGAGCCCCCTAGCGGCGGTGGACCTGGCCCCGCCCCCCCCGACCCCCTCCCCCCCCCCCGCCCCAAACCCCCCCACCCCCCCCCCCCCCCCCCCGCGCCCCGGGCGGGGGGGGCTGGACCTGGCCCCTCCGCGACGGACCGCGTCCCCCGTCGCGGGTATCGCACAGCTCCCGACGCAGTCCCCTGAGCGCAGCCCCGAGCGCTGTCGACAGCCTCCGGGCCGGTGGACGAGACCCCGAGTCGAGGCGTGGGATCAGAATCCGTCGTACTCTGCGCACCGGCCCTCCCACAAGGGCTGCACGTTCCTGATCGAGTCGAGGCTCTGCGGGCAGGAGCCCGTCACGCAGCTTGCCGTCGAAGGGCTCGACACGGCGGTGTTCCCGGGGACTTCCCGGCCCGATGAACAAGGTGCCGACCCCGACCGGGTCCAGCCAGTCCCGAACTGCCTCCGCCGTGCACTCCGGGCCGTTGTCGGCAGAAAGTGCCTCCGGCGGCCCTCGACGAGCGACAATCGTCGCCTGGACTCGTTCCCATCGAACTCCCCACACAGAGCGATCCGGGGCGGTGGGCACGGTGGAGGAAGCGGCGCCGGCTTCGAGGTCGAGCCCGTTTTTCCGGGGGCCGAGCCGCCTTCGGCTCGCGATCGCGGGCGCGTTTCACGGTGACGGTGCGGCGCAGCTTCCACGAACGACGCAAGCTGGAGTAGACTCAACGTGGCTCGCCCTGACCGCCATCGTTTTCGAGGCCACTGATGCGTCCGACCCCGAGACCTTTTTCGATGAAACTCCATACGTGTTCTCGCTGTCTTGGCGCGTCGATACTCTCTCTGGCGTTGACCCCTTCGGCCTCGTCCGACGAACACTTGAGATGGAACGTGAGCATCGCGGGGTTGCCTCCCAACTCCATCTCCGGTTCAGCGACGAGAGTGAGCTTCGAGAACAAGTCGGACTGCAAGGTGAAGATCTTCTGGGTCCGGTACAACGGTGAACTGAAGTCCTACGGGGAGCTGAATCCCGGGGCCAAGCGCCAGCAGAAGACCTTTGCCAACTCGAGCTGGCTGATCACGGACACGAATGACGAGCCGCTGGGGTACTTTCGGACAACGCACAGGGTCGCGACGGCGGTAATCCCGAGACGTACCGGGAAGCCGATCCCGCGCTCCAGGCGATATACATCGCGCTCGAAGGCCGACGCTGTTACCTGGCAAGAGGAGCTGCGGTCCACATTCCTCGAGCTGCTCGAGATGCAGGACCTGGTTTCACGCGACAAGCCGAATCCGCTGACGGCGAAGACCATCTCCTCGAAAGACAGAGGGAAGTACCGCTTCCGGGAAGTGGAAGTCAACAGCACCCCGGCAAGCCGCATCAAGGTGGTGCTCACATTGCCGAACAACATCCGGGGCCCGTCCCCGGCAGTCGTCGCGATCGCGGGGCATGGCGGCAGTCGACATTCTTGCTACGAACCGGGCGGGTTCGCCTCCGTCCTGGCAGAGAGAGGATACGTCACCGTCTCCACGAGAATCAGCCAGCACAGCATCCGGGAACGGGGCCGCACCATGATGGGCGAACGCTTGTGGGACCTGATGCGATGTGTGGATCTACTCACTTCGCTGGACGAGGTGGATCCCGGGCGAATCGGCTGTGCAGGAAACTCGCTGGGGGGCGAGATGGCCATGTGGCTGGGTGCGATGGACGCGCGAGTCAAGGCCACGGTGAGTGCCGGCTTCCTGACGCGGATGGACCAGCTGGAGAAGAACCACTGCCGGTGCTGGAAGTTCGCCGGCCTGCGAAAACTCGCCGACTTCTCCGACGTCTACGCGCTGACCGCGCCTCGAGCGTTGTTGTGCCAGAACGGCTTGAAGGAGCGCCCGACCTGGTTCACGGTCGCCATCGCCCGAGAAGCGCTGAACGACATCGAGCCCATCTATGCCGATCTCGGCGAGCCCCGGAATCTGGAGTTCCTGGCTCACGAAGGTGGTCACGTGATCGAGGTGCCAGGTCTCCTGAGCTTCTTCCGGAAGCATCTCAGAGGCTCGGACTGACGTGTGGACGACGTTCTCGATGGGTGCCGAACGCGTGTCCTGCGCCCCTGCGTGGAGCCGTCGGTGCTCGGTCAGCTCATGGCGGTCGCCGGTCCGTCCGGGTGACGACACAGCTCCCGCGATCGGTGACGCACCGGGGCCCCTTCAGAGTTGACGTCGCCCCGACCACGATGTTCCGCGCTGACGGAGGTCCGTCGGAAACCTCCCGGATGTCGTGAAGCGCTGCTGTCCCTCGAGCCCGACGATCGCCGGAACATCGTCAAACGGTCCTCGGACCCGTCGAGCCACTTCGAGGAGGACTCTCGACAGCGGTCCAGCCCGCATGTCTCACCGCTTCCTGCTGCGAAATCGGTGAGAAACCCGGACTAGGTGCCGAGGACTTCAGTGATCGAGTCCCGCAGAATTTCCACGAGGCGACAGAGCTGCGCCTCCGTGGTGACGATGGGCGGAGCGATGCAGTAGACGTCCCCGCGAAGGCGCGAGAACAAGCCGCGTGCGCGGGTCGCCTGGTGGACGCGAGCTCCGATCTTCTCGTGCGAAGGAAACTCGGCTCTGGTCGCCCTGTCGGCCACCATCTCCACGGCGGTCATCAGCCCCAACCCGCGGATGTCTCCCACGTGGGGGTGGTCGGCGAGGGCCTCCCGCAGCTGCCCCAGCAGGAACTCGCCCTTCTCGGCTGCCTGGGACACAAATCCCTCGGCGTCCATGATGTCGAGATTTCGAAGCGCCACGGCACAGCCGACCGGATGCGCGCTGTAGGTGAAAGCGTGCATCCAGACCGAGTCCGGGGTGTCGATCGTCTCGGCAACCTCGTCGTTGACGCCGATGCCTCCGAGCGGGAAGTACCCGGAGGTGATCCCCTTGGCGAACTGGATCATGTCCGGTTCGACGCTCCAGTGTTCCAGCCCGAAGGGTCGTCCCGTGCGACCGAAGCCGGTGATCACCTCATCGGCAACGAAGAGCACATCGTACTGATCGCAGATCTGGCGAATGCGCGGGAAGTAATCGTCCTGGGGCACGATGACTCCCCCCGCCCCTTGCACGGGCTCGGCCAGGAACATCGCCACCGTCTCGGGGCCTTCGCGCGTGATCGCTCGCTCCAGCTCGTTCGCCGCCGCGACCCCCGGACTCTCGCCGTTTGCAGTCTCGTAGCGATACGGATACGGGGAAGGGATGTGCACGAACCCGGGCACACGAGGCTCGAACATCGGCCAGTAGCTCGAAATGCCGGTGGCGCTCATCGCGGCCAGGGTCACGCCGTGATAGCCCCACTGACGCGAGATGACCTTCGTCTTCTCGGGCCGGCCCTTCGCCTTCCAGTAGTAACGGGCGGTCTTGAAGCTCGTATCGCTGGCTTCGCCGCCTCCGGAGGTGAAAAAGAAGCGGTTGATCGATGGGTACGTGATTCCTGCCAGGCGCTCCGCAAGCTCGATCGCGCGGGGATTCGAGCTGCCCGCATAGCCGGAGCAGTAGGCGAGTGACCGCATCTGCCGTGCGGCGACCTCGGCCAGCTCCTTGCGGCCGTGCCCCGCGATGACGTTCCACAGACCGGAGATCCCGTCGAGGTATTCCTTGCCGTCCGCGTCGGTCAGCACGGCTCCCTCGCCTTTCACCCAAACGTGGCCCTGCTCGTGAAGAGCCGGATCGTGAAGCGGGTGAATCATGTGCGCCCGGTCACGGGACAACAGCTCATTCTTGACACTGGCCATGCTTGTTTCCTGCTGAGGGTGTAACCACGATCGATCACGTGGGCGAGAGAAACAGGCCGGGGAGATCGTCAACGCGCTCCATGAGGCGCGCCTCCATCCGGCTCCCTGACGCGGGGAGTCCACCGACGAGACGATCCTCACGATCCGGACCTCCGCAGACGATTGTGGGTTCCGGAGAGTCTGACGGGTGCGGTTCCGGAGAACCTGACGCCAGCTCTCGCGTGAAGATGCCTCAGGGCTCGACCAGCCGCAAGGTCGCTCCGGCCGCGGTCGCCCCGGTCCCGGGCAGGTCACCCATCGTGTCGAGAAGGCTCACGCCGCGCACCACGATCACCAGGTCCATCGGGTTGCAGATGCAGAAACAGCGAACGCAGCGAGCGAGATTCGCCCCGGCGTTCACCGCGCTGTGAAGGTGCCGTGCCGAACACAGAGCGAGGCGGATTTGGCCCCGGATCGATGGGCTCGACAGTCCGACCGACGGTCCACTTATTGACAGATCGCTCCCGGGTCGGCGCAGTCGAAGGCGTCATCGCCCGTCGGGTCGGGGCCACACTCCTCGGCAAGGGTCTCCGTGCCGGAGGGCGACGGCGGGGCCGGAGAGTCGCCTCCGAGAAACAGGAAGCCGAAGACCCGTACCGCGTCGGTCAACGCAATCGCTCCGTCGTCGTCGGCGTCACCCGAATCCATGCACACCGGCGCCGGGCCGCCCAGAAACAGGAAGTTCAGGATCAGGATACCGTCGGTCAGGTCGATCCTGCCGTTCGAGTTCGGATCGCCGCGAACGAAGCCGGAGACCGGACAGGGCGGGCAAGCGTCGTCGTCGCAGTCGACGAGCCCGTCGTCGTCATCATCGGTCTCATTGTCGCAGATCTCCTTGGGCACCATCGACAGATCGTCGTAGTACATCGGAGACGTGCCGGCGGGTGCCCACAGGTCGACTCCCGCGAACTCGGTGCCGTTCCAGGTAAAGTCGCCCAGCAGCTCGTCGTTGTAGAACATCCTGGCCAGCTGGATGTCGAGGTCGATCTCGAGCCGGACCTCGACCCACTCATCCCGCACCATGGGCACCGAGTTGGCAGCGTTGCCGGCGTAGTCGACTTGCCCTCGATCGAGAAAGAACCGCATCTCGCCGCCCCACACCAGCGGCGCCGGGTGGCTCACCATGAAGTTGATGGCGGGATTGGTCCCGAACGTCGAGTCGGACGGGATGTACGTCATCGCGCTGAACGTGTACTGACCGGAGACCCTGTCGGGAAACTGCCAGACCACGTCGGTCCAGTTGCCCGGATCGCCGCCGCCGATCTCCAGCGAGTTGCCGGCACTCAACGCGAACTCACTGCTCAACGGGGCACCGTAGTCCGGGTTCGGATCGCCGTCCCAGCCGATCCAGTCTCCCTGGTCGACGATGTTGGATCCGACGTCGTACGAATCAAAGTCCTCGAAGAAGCTCTCGAACGCCGACGTCGTCTCTGCCAGGCTCATGGCAAGAGTCGCAACAAGAATCACGCTGGTCGTCCTGCCACGCATCACCATTCTCCCCGGGTATGGATACGTTTGCTGAGGTGCCTGCCCTTGAAGGACAGCGGTCACGAGTTCCCGAGAACCTCGACCCGTGTTCACGAACCCGACCCCCGATCACGGCATTTTCACCGTGCCCTGGCCGGATTGCAAGAAGCCGCCGACGTCGGGACCCAGCTGGCCCACCGACACGGACCGCGGCCTCTCGAGGCGAGCACCGCAGGCGCCGGACTCGAGTCTCGCCTCGGCGGACGGCTGACGGGTCGCGCGAGCCGCCGTGGACGCTGGCGCCGGCCGTGACGTGTTGCGAGATCCGGCATCACCCGTCTCGCGACTCCGAGTCATGAGAGAGCTCGGCGCCCGAGCTTCTGCCGGCGGCGACACCCGGGTGTGCTCCTTCTGCGCGATGGCTCAGGTCGTGAGAAGCGACCGCTGGTATCGTCCGCCCGCGGAGCGTCGGACGCGCTCTGCGGTTCGCAGACTCGTTCGTCAAGACGGTAAACAGCCCCTCGGGACTCGATCACCCTGCCGACTCGACGCGGGAACGATCGCCGGCGACCCACCCCGGATCTCGACGTCGAGGCGGCCTCCATGTGGAAGCTTCACGAGCTCCGACGGCAGGAGACGCACCCGCAGAACGAACCTGAGTCGTGGTCCTCTCGAGATCGCGTTGTCTTTTCCCCGGAACGACTCGCGGTGGCGCCGCCGTCGAAGGTTCGCCAGGGGCCGGTATCGTCCGTGCCGGGAATCCGTCGTGACGGGACTCTCGAGTTCCGGATGGCGACGGCGAGAGCCTTGTGGCAGACCACGTTGAAGCCGGCGCTGACGCTCGGTCCCGCGACACCCGGTGGCCCGGGAGCCACCTGCTGGCCGGGGTTCTCCACGAAGCGGCGCCAGGTGGACATGTACCGGATGAACTCCTTGCCGGATCCCTGCCCACACAGGAACTCCGGCGTCGCCGGGAGCTCCGCAGCCCGGAAGTTCGCGTCACCGTTCACTCGGAGCGGAAAGTCGTGGTGCAAGATGGCAGCACGGCCGATCACCACGAAATCCACGCCTGCGTCCAGACACGCGCGAACGTCGGCCGCGCTGACGGTCTTACCCCCGACACCGAGTCGCACGTGGCCACGCTCGAGCTCGGTGAAATACGAGAGCAGACTTCTTCCCTGGAACGACTCCTCGGCTGGCTCCTTGAACACGTCCCACATCGACAGGTAGGAGTCGATCTTGCCATCGTGCGTCAGGTGCTGGACGACCTGAAGCTGCTCCGACGGAGCTCACGCCGAATCGCTCCGCCGACAACCGCACGCGGACGCCGAAGTCAGGGCGACAGCGATCACGGACGCCGTCGATGATGTCCAGCACGATGCGCGATCGGTTCTCGAGCGAGCCACCGTAACGATTGCGCGGCGCAGGTCATGGTCATCCCGAACTGCCCCGGGGCGCGCATGGTCAGCCAGCTGTACTCGTCATCCGGAAGTCGACCGTCGGTATGGCTCCGCAGGTTGGTGAGTGGCGCCAGCATGAAGCGGTTCTTCATGGCCGCCCACGAACGAACCGCAGAGGAGCGAAAGGGGAGGATGGGTTCATCCGAAAGTGGCACCCTGGTGGTGAGGTCACCCGGAGCGTCGGCTCCCCGACAGCTCGAGAGTCCTCCAAGACTACGCTCCGTCGGTTTCCAGGCAGCGATAGACCGCGTCCACCAGTATCCGCGATCGGGGTGTCGCACCGACATCCGGTTCCATCTGGTTCATCGCGTAGCCGAACGCGATGTGGTGGACCGGATCCGCAAATCCGAGGGACCCGCCCGCACCTGCGTGACCGAACGACCTCTCGCTCGGTCCGTATGCGCCTGCGGTGTTGAGGATGAACCCTCGCGAGCGCCGCATGGACACGCCGGTGGCCAGGTCGATCTGATCGCCCACTTCGCGCCGGGTCACCGACTCGATACCCGCCTCACTGATGATGCGAACGCCATTCCACTCCCCGCCACAGGCCATGGGCGCGTAGGCCCGCGCGAGGCCCCGGGCGCTGGCATGGCCGTTGGCGGCGGCGATCTCCGCCTTGCGCCAGGCGGTCGAGCACGCGTCCTTGTACGGACGGATGAGAGGATTCTCGAGGGCCACGGAGTACAGCTCCGGCTTCTCGGCTGGCGTCTGCGGTGGCTCCGGGCGGACTCGCGCACGGTTGGGACCGATCATGTCCGCCACCCGGTCCATCTCGGAGTCGGGCAGGCCGATGTAGCAATCGGCTGCCAGGGGGCGGGCAACCTCCTCCCGGAAGTACTGTCCCAGGGTTCTGCCGGTGATTCGACGCACCAGCTCACCCGGGAGATAGCCCCAGGTGATCGCATGGTAGCCCACCGCAGTTCCGAGCTCCCAGAGAGGCTTCTGAGCCGCCAGCAGGGAGACCATCTTCTCCCAGTCGTACAGATCCTCCACGGAGAGCTTCCGGGTCACACCGCAGAGTCCGGCCTGGTGGGACAGAAGCTGCGCGACCGTGACGTCACCCTTGCCCTCGGCGCCGAACTCGGGCCAGTAATCGACCACCCTGGCCTCGAAGTCGAGCTGGCCCCGGTCGGCCAGCACACCGATCGCGATGGTCGCAAGTCCCTTGGTCGTGGAGTACACGTTGACCAGGGTGTCCTTCTGCCACGAACGCGTCCCGGCAGGGTCCCGGGTGCCACCCCAGAGGTCCACGACCTTGTTCTCGCCGTGGTAGACCGTGAGGCCGGCGCCCACCTCGACTCTCTGCCAGTTGCTGACAAACGCCTCGCGAACGGGCTCGAAACCCACGCTCACTTCACCCTGTACCGCGACGTTCATTCCGTCTCCCGTCGTCTATGATCATCAGGAGTCCCGGGATACTCTGACAGGTGTCCTCTTCGCGGCTGCCGTTCAGCGAGCCGTCGAGAGCGTGCCTCGCATCCGGGAGCGGGCCGTTCATTCCGGGATCCAGACGCCAGGGTGCAGGCAATGTGGTGCATTGTCGAGTCCTGGCAACGAAGAACCCGGGCGAAATACCCGCTCTCGCACCGGATCGACTTCCTGGACGTACCGTCAGGCGACGTCGTGTCGCAGACCAGCCCGGTGGGGCTGCCCTCAGGGTCGCGGCCAGACGCGCCACTGGAGTAACGCGGTGAGTTTCATGACCACGGAGCACAGAGATTGGCTGGACCGGGTCCAGGAAGAGCCCCTCGACCCGGATCTGCCCATCTGCGATGCCCATCATCATCTCTGGGACCGTCCCACGAGCCGGTACCTCATCGACGATCTGGTGGCGGATGCCAGGGATCACAACGTGGTCAGCACGGTGTTCGTCGAGTGCATGGCCAGTTACCGCGAGGATGGTCCCGATGCGATGAGACCCGTCGGAGAGACGGTCTTCATCGATGCCCTCGCCGCGGAATCCGCCCGGGACACAGCGCGGAAGATGAGGTGTTCGGCGGCGATCATCGGCTACGCGGACTTGCGGCTCGGCGGCGCGGTAACACCGGTTCTCGAGGGCCACCGGCAGGCGAGTCCGACCCGGTTCAAGGGCACGCGCCACGGAGTCGGATGGGACGCGCATCCCGATGTCCCGATCTCTCATACGGGACCGAAACACGGGCAGCTGCTGGACCCGACGTTCCGGGAGGGGGTCGCCTGCTTGCAGGAGCAGGGCCTGATCTACGAGTGCTATCTGTACCATACGCAGCTCATGGAGCTGGCCGATCTCGCCCGGACGTTTCCCGACCTGACCATCGTCCTGAATCACTTCGGTGGACCGCTCGGTGTCGGGCCCTACGACGTCAAGAGCGAGGAGGTCATGGGGGTCTGGAAACGGGGTATCACCACACTCGCGGCGTGTCCTGGAGTCGTCGCCAAGCTGGGTGGGATCGCCATGCCCAGAAACGGCTTCGGATGGCATGAGCGTGACGTGCCCCCCACCTCCCGGGAGCTCGCCGAGGCCACCGCGCCCTTCTACCTCCATACCATCGAGCAGTTCGGACCGAGCCGTTGCATGTTCGAGAGCAATTTCCCGGTCGAGAAGCGTTCGTGCTCGTACACGGTTCTCTGGAACTCCTTCAAGCGGATCGCGAGCCCGTTTTCCGATTCGGAGCGGTCCGAGATGTTTCACGGCACGGCGGAGCGAGTATACGCGATCGCAGATGCCGGGTAGGCTCGAGTCACCGGGTCTTCGGGCAACGCCGGGATCGGCGAGGATCGCCGAGATCCGGAACCGACTACGACGCCGATACCGAAGGTGGGCCGGGGGTGATTCTCGGGGCAACATCGCACGCTGCTTCCGACGCGTGCGGGCTCTTGGTCAGATCCGGGATCGTCGGTGCCCACGGCTGATTCCCCGACGCGCGGCAGCGTCCGAGGAGCCCGCACGAATCATGGCGGTTCCGTTCGAAAACCCCGCCGAGTCGATATAGACTGCAGGGCCGTCCGAGAGACTCAGGAGGAGCACTGGTGGCTGAACTGGTTACTGTGGATATCAGCGCCGATGGTGTGGCGGATGTCCGCCTCAATCGCGCCGAGAAGTACAATGCCCTGTCCCCGGAGATGTTCGACGCCATCACGGAAGCCGGCGAATCACTGATGGACAACAAGTCTCTCCGTGCGGTCGTCCTGTCCGGCAACGGACGGGGCTTCTGCGCAGGGCTGGACTTCTCCGGCTTTCGAGGAATGGAAGGAGGGACCGAGGGCCGACCTGTAACCTCGAGAAGAGAACCGACCGGCAAGACACCGGGCAACCAGGCTCAACAGCCCGGTATGGTCTGGAAGCAGGTACCCGTACCCGTCATCGCCGCGATTCACGGTGTTGCCTTTGGCGGCGGTTTTCAGGTCGCCATGGGTGCGGATATTCGGATTGCGGCCACGGACGCCCGATTCTCGGTGATGGAGATCAAGTGGGGACTCATCCCCGACTGCAGCATCACGCAGACACTGCGAGATACTGTCCGACTCGATATCGCCAAGGAGCTGACGTTCACCGGTCGCATCTTCGAAGGACCGGAAGCGGCTGAGCTGGGCGTGATCACACGGGTCAGCGATCCACCGCTGGACGCCGCCATGGAGATGGCAGAGGCCATCGCTTCCAGGTCACCGAGCGCGATTCGACTGGGCAAACAGCTGTTCGAGACCGCCTGGCACGCGGACCGTGCCGAAGGTCTCGCTCTTGAAGCACGGCTGCAAGGTCGCCTGATCGGAGGAACCAACCAGGTGGAAGCCGTGAGATCGAACTTCGAAGAGCGTGCCCCGCGATACGTTGATCCGGATTGACCCTTCCGGTCACCGGTCTTGACCACCAGGCTCTACCTTCGGTCCGGCGATCCATGTGGAGAACGCCCCGGATGCCGAGGCGAGTCACGGGGCGAGAGGATTCTGCGGCGGGCTCCGTCCTGGCCACGACAGCCGAGGTCGATGGCCCGCTCCCGCAGACGCACACGACGTCGAGATCCGAGCTCCGGAGCTCTCGCCTCGCGGATCGACCTGCGCCTCCGTCCTCCTCCTCACGCCAACGGGGCCCATGTTGTCGGCCAATCCGGATGCCACGGTCGCGCCTGCTCGTAGGCTCGAGCGGCCTGCAAGACGAGATCGTCCCGGTGTCTGCGGCCGATGATCTGCATGCCGATGGGCAGCCCCGCCCGTGACAGCCCCACACGAACAGTGGCCGCCGGGTGCCAGGAGAGGTTGAACGGAATCGTGAACGATGCCACACCGGCACGGACCTGTTCCTTGCCGTCTGTCAGCTCGGGCCACGGACCACGCGCCGGCGGCGCATCAAAGGGGACGGTCGGGGTGACCAGCAGGTCGTAACGAGAGAAGATCTCGGCGCACCAGGCATTCAGCTGCTCGCGTCTTTCGGACGCGTCGCCCCACCACTTCGGTGTCATCGTCTGTGCGCTACTGACCCCGGCGAGGAAAGAACGGCCGAACTCATCCTCATGGTCTGGCAGCAGGTGACCGATGCGGGCTGCGATCTCGAAAGACCCCATGACTCCCCATTCGGCGTTGTTCATCGGCGGGCCGCCGCTGACAGACTCGACAGAATGTCCGAGCCCCTCGAAGACCCTCACGTTTTCCTCGACGGCAGCGCCCACATCCGACTGCACGACCGCGTAGCCGAGATCAGCTGCGAGGCCGATCCGCAATCCGCTGCCGAGCGGCTCACGCACTCTCTGCAGATAAGAGTAACCGGGATGCGGCAGAGAGTTCGGGTCATGGGGTGAAGGTCCGACCACCTGGTCCAGAAACAACGCGGCGTCCTCGACCGTCCTGGTGAGCGGTCCGTGACCGGCGGTGTCTCCGTAGTACCAGTGCTTGCGGGGACCGTTGGAGATTCTTCCGTAGGACGGCTTCAAGCCGAACGCTCCCGTGAAGCTCGCGGGGATTCGCACCGAGCCACCGCCGTCGCTGCCCGTCACCAACGGCAAAACGGAGCCCGCCAGCGCCGCGGAAGAGCCGCCGCTCGATCCGCCCGGCGACCGCTCCAGGTTCCAGGGAGAACGGGTGACACCGTGGACCAGGTTCTTGGTGATCGCCGTGTAACCGAATTCAGGGGTATTCGTCTTGCCGAGAACGATGGCGCCGGCGTCGCGCAGGCGTGCCACCTGGTCCGAGTCGGTGTCGGCGACGTTTTTCTTGAACGGAACGGACCCGTACGACGTGACCATGCCCGCCACATCCTCGAGGTCCTTCACTCCGAGCGGAATCCCCTCCAGGGGTCGGGGCTCGCCGTCCATCGCGCGTTCTTCCGCCCGGCGAGCTTCATCCATCAACGCGTTCCTGTCACGCATCGCCACGACGGCGTTGAGATCGGGATTCGTTTCGTCGATCCGATCCAGGACGGCTTCCATCAACTCCACGGGCGAAGCCTCACGGGCATGGATGGCATCCGCCAGATCGACCAGCGAGAGTGTCAGCAATTCGTTCATCGGCTTGTCTTTCCCGACATGCGGGCGGTGAGGAAGCTGTCTGGTGGCAAACGACAGGCGGCTCTGACGGTTGGCGCCGAGGCGCACGGATCGAACTTGAACCAGGACTTCAAGGTATGGTGTTTTCTGCTCACATCGAACATCAGAGTGTGGTCGTCTTTGTGCTACATTCGAGTCTCTTGCGTCCGACGACGGTGACTCTCGAAGAGATCTCCAGCACTCTCCCTCCAGCCGGGCCATCCCTGATGAGTGAACGGACTCACGCCACGAAGCCCTTTCGATACGAACGCTCATCCGTTCTGTTTGAACGTGCCTCCAAAGTCATCCCCAACGGCATCTACGGGCATTTCAATCCTGTCATGCAGGTGCCGGACGGGACCTATCCATTCTACGTGAAGAGCGCTGAAGGATCCCGGTTCCGGGATGTCGACGGAAACGAGTTCGTCGACTACACCTGCGCTTACGGCCCGATCGTTCTGGGATACGGCAACCCGGTCGTGGATGCGGCATACGCCCAACAGCTGGCGCGGTCCGACGCAGCCACGTTGGCATCGCCGGTGATGGTTGATCTTGCCGAGCACCTGGTCGACCTGATTCCAGTTGCCGACTGGGCTCTGTTCGCAAAGAACGGCTCCGACGTGACCAGCCTGGCCGTGATGATCGCTCGAGCCGCCACGGGCAGGAGCAAGGTGGTGACGATCGAGGGCGGTTACCACGGCACGGTACCATGGATGCAGCCGCCTGAGCGCGCCGGCATCCTCCCGGACGATCGCCGCCATGTCATCGAGATCCCCTGGAATGACGTGGCCGCGCTCGAGAACGCGCTCTCGGAGCACGAAGATGTGGCCGCATTCATCGCTTCGCCCTACCACCACCCGACTTATCAGGACAACGCGCTGCCCGACGAGGGCTACTGGCACCGCGTCCAGTCCTTGCTCCGGAAACGCGACGTCGTGTTCATCAGCGACGATGTGCGATGCGGATTTCGAATCGACATGTCCGGGTCACACGAGTACTTCGGATACAAACCCGACATGGCGTGCTACTGCAAGGCGATCGCGAACGGTTATCCGCTATCCACGCTGGTCGGCAGTGATGCGCTGCGCGAGGCGGCCTCCGACGTTTTTTGCACTGGCAGTTTCTGGTTCAGCGCAGCGCCGATGGCTGCCGCACTGGCCTGCCTGAGAGAGATGCGACGGATCTCGGCTCCGGAGGTCATCCTCGAAAAAGGAAGGAAACTGACCGAGGGGATGATCGAGATCGCGAAGAGCCATGGACACACCATGCACGTCACCGGCATGCCTTCGATGCCCTACGTCCGGGTGCTTCACGAAGCAGGCATCAAGTTCCATCGCGCCTTGTGTGGAGAATGCACGAGACGCGGCGCCTTCTTCACCTCCCACCACAACTGGTTCCTCTCCGCCGCGCACACGGACAACGACATCCAGCGCACCTGGGACATCCTTGATGACGCCTTCCGAGCGGTGGTGATATAGAGTCTGCTCGTGCTGCCTTCTGATTCCACGTTGCACGATCGGGGCTCAGGAAATCGACGCCACGCAGTCGTCGACCTCCGGGCCCGGCGAGACATCGATGAGGTCTCGACATCGTTCACCCGGCCGCAACATGCTATACCGAGCCGCAACATGCTCTGCGGTGAATCTACGTCACCGCCGACCGGTGCGGCCGTGTCCACATCCGTCGCTCGGAGCCTCGCGAGCCCCTCCGTCCCCCCGCCGGATACTCTCATGGAAGCGGGGCTCGCGGGACGCCATCGTCTATACTGGGTCCCGGAACACCCGCAGCAGACCGATGCCGAACCTGCTGCCAACCGCGCGGTACCTCGATGCTGTCTTGCCGGCCCTGCTCATCTCGCCTGCCGCCTCCCCTGCTCCTCGTAGCCTTCGTGCTTCCCGCGGCGGCCGACGAGGACGCCCCCCTTCCCTCGCGCGTGCAGTTCAACCGCCACATCCGTCCGATCCTGTCCGAGAGCTGCTTCCGGTGCCACGGCCCGGACAGACGCCGGCGCAAGGCTCGCCTGCGCCTGGACCGGAAGGAGGGCTTCAGCAAGAAGCTCGAGGACAGTCGTGTCGTCGTGCCGGGCGAGCCTTCCCGGAGCGAGCTCGTCCGGAGGATTCGCAGCGAGGATGCGGACGAGATCATGCCGCCTGCCGATTCCGGCAAGAAGCTCACCGCAAGGCAGAAAGCTCTCCTGGTCGCATGGGTGAGGCAGGGGGCGAAGTGGCAGGGTCACTGGTCATTCGCCCCTGCCGTGCGGCCGGAGTTGCCGACGACGGTGGACGGGTCCCGGATGCGCAATCCCATCGACCCTTTCGTCCTCGCGAGACTGACGGAGGAGGGGCTCGAGCCGTCTCCCGAGGCGGACCGGACCACCCTGATACGCAGGTTGAGCTTCGACCTGACCGGACTGCCGCCGAGCCTCGAGGAGATCGACGCCTTCCTCGCCGACGAGACCGCGAGCGCTTACGAGCGGGTGGTCGACCGTCTGCTCGCATCTGGGCGCTACGGCGAGAGGATGGCCATGGAGTGGCTCGACGCCGCCCGCTACGCGGACTCGCACGGCTACAGCCTCGACCGCAGACGCGTCATGTGGCCGTGGCGCGACTGGGTGATCCGGGCCTACAACGACAACCTTCCCTTCGACCGGTTCACCATCGAGCAGCTCGCCGGCGACCTCCTGCCACAGGCGACGACGGCGCAGAGGGTGGCGACCGGGTTCAACCGCAACCATCCGATCCAGAGCGAGGGAGGCGTGATCAACGAGGAGTACCGGGTCGAGACGGTGGTCGACCGCGTCGAGACAACCTCCGCCGTCTTCCTCGGCATGACCTTCGGGTGCGCCCGCTGCCACGACCACAAGTACGAGCAGATCTCGCAGAGGGAGTTCTACGAGTTCTACGCGTTCTTCAACAACGTCCCGGAGACGGCGCACGTCGGAAACTCCGACCGCCAGGCCGACACGCCCTTCATCAAGGCTCCCTCGGTGCTGCAGGAGGACCGGGCGAGAGAGCTGCGCGAGGAGATCTCCCGGCTCGAGCGCCGTGTCGAGGCACAGAAGGCCGTGGCCGAACCCTTCGAGGCGGTCGAGAGGGTGTGGATCGATGACGAGATCCCCCCCGGCTCCCGGTCCCTCGGCAACGGAAGCGGGGCGCAGAGCTTCGAGTTCGTCTCGAAGCCGGACCACCCCGTCTTCAGCGGCGAGCGCTCGTCGAGGCGCACCAGCAAGGGACGCGGGCAGCACCTGATCCAGGATGCCGACCCGGCGCTGGCAGTCGGCGCTGGAGCGAGGCTCTTCACCCAGGTCTTCGTCGACCCCGAGGACCCGCCCAGGGAGCTCATGCTCCAGTGGCACGATGGAAAGGGGTGGGAGCACCGCGCCTTCTGGGGCGGCAATCACATCGGCTGGGGCCAGGACGGGACCTCCAGCCGCAAGCCGATGGGGGCGCTGCCGAAGGCCGGCGAGTGGGTCCGGCTGGAGGTCGCCGCGTCTGACGTCGGCCTCGGTCCCGGCTCCCGCATCACCGGCTGGGCCTTCACGCAGTTCGACGGCACCGTCTACTGGGACCGCGCGGGCATCGTCGAGCGCCAGCGCTCCGCCGCGGCGCTGCGCCTGCAGGAGCTGAAGGCCGAGCTGGCGAGCCTGACCGGATCCCCCCCGACGGTGATGGTCATGTCCGAGCTCAGCCCACCGCGCAGGACCTTCGTCCTGACTCGCGGCCAGTACGACCGTCCCTCCGACGCCGAGGTGACCCCCGCCCTGCCGGCCCTGCTCGGCAAGCTGCCCGCGGCTCCGCGGGCGAACCGTCTGACGCTCGCGAGGTGGATCGTCGGCCCGTCGAATCCGCTGACTGCACGCGTCGTCGTCAACCGGCTCTGGCAGATGCACTTCGGCACCGGGATCGTCAAGACCTCCGAGGACTTCGGCTCGCAGGGCGAATGGCCGACGCACCCCTCGCTGCTCGACTGGCTCGCGACCGAGTTCGTCAGGACCGGCTGGAACGTCAAGGCGCTGCAGAAGCTGATCGTGATGTCCGCGACCTACCGACAATCGTCGAACGTCACGCCGCGCCACCTCGAGGTCGACCCCGAGAACCGACTGCTGGCGCGCGGTCCACGCTTTCGCCTGCCCGCCGAGATGATCCGGGACCAGGCCCTGGAGGTCAGCGGGCTGCTGGTCGAGCGCCTCGGTGGTGAGAGCGTCAAGCCCTACCAGCCTCCGGGGCTGTGGGACGACGTGGTCTACTCGAACGTCCCCCGCTTCGCGCAGGACCATGGAGACAAGCTCTACCGCCGTAGCCTGTACACGTACTGGAAGCGTTCGGTTCCGCCGCCGAACCTGCAGGCCTTCGACGCGCCGTCGCGCGAGGTCTGTGTTCTGACACGGTCACGGACCAACACGCCCCTCGCCGCGCTGGTGCTGATGAACGACCCGACCTTCGTCGAGGCCGCGCGCAAGATGGCCGAGCGCTGCCTCACCGGAAGCTCGGAGAAGACCGCAGAGCGGCTGGCTTTCCTCTTTCGCCTCGCCACGGGAAGGCCGCCCCGGCAGCGTGAGATCCGCTGGCTCGACGAGGCCCTCACGGACCTGCTGACCGGTTATCGACAGGATCCTGCCGCGGCCGCGAAGCTGATCGGGGTCGGTGAATCGAGACACGACGCCACTCTCGATGTCGTGGAGCTCGCAGCCTACGCCGCCGTGGCGAACGCGCTGCTCGGAACCGACGAGGCCATCACCAGGAACTGACCGCGATGAGCCGTGAACACGAAGACGCCCTGATGCTGACCCGTCGACAGCTGCTCGGACGCACGCGTGCCGGTGTCGGCTCGCTGGCCCTCGCCTCGCTGCTCGACGAGAATCTCCTGGCGCGCACGGCCCGGGCACCCGGCACTGATCGTGTCGGCGGTCTCGAGGCGTTTCCGAGCTTCGCCCCCACGGCGAAGCGTGTCATCTACCTGTTTCAGAGCGGCGCGCCGTCGCAGTTCGAGCTTCTGGACCACAAGCCCGAGCTCGAGCGACTCCACGGCAAGGCGCTCGGCGGCGAGTTTTTCAAGGGCCAGCGCCTGACCGGCATGACCGCCGCGCAGGCGCAGAAGAGGGTCTGCAAGTCGATCTACAGGTTCCACCGCCACGGCCGCAGCGGCGCCGAGATCAGCGAGCTGCTGCCACACCTCGGCTCCGTCGCGGACGATATCTGCATCGTCCGCTCCGTGCACACCCAGGCGATCAACCACGACCCGGCGATCACCTTCTTCCAGACCGGTTTCCAGCAGGCCGGGCGGCCGAGCCTGGGCGCGTGGCTCAGCTACGGGCTGGGCAGCGAGAGCGCCGATCTGCCGGCCTACGTGGTGATGATCTCCCACGGCAGCTCCAGACGCGACTCGCAGGCGCTCTACGCCCGACTCTGGGGCAGCGGCTTTCTCCCTTCTTCCCACCAGGGCGTCAAGTTTCGCTCCTCCGGCGACCCGGTGCTCTACCTGGCGAACCCTCCCGGCATCGACGACACGCGGCGGCGCAGGATCCTCGACCTCTCGAACAGGCTCAACCGGGCCCACCATGAAGTGACAGGTGATCCGGAGACGCTGACGCGCATCCGGCAGGCCGAGCTCGCCTACCGCATGCAGTCTTCCGTCCCCGGGCTCATGGACACGTCCGGGGAGCCGGAGCACACCTTCAAGCTCTACGGCGATACCGCTCGCAAGCCCGGGACCTACGCCGCCAACTGCCTGCTCGCGCGGCGCCTGGCCGAACGCGGCGTCCGCTTCATCCAGCTCTACCACCGCGGCTGGGACACCCACGGCGACCTGCCGCGGGACCTGCCCCTTCAGTGCGGCGACGTCGACCAGGCGTCCGCGGCGCTGATCTCGGACCTCAAGCACCGCGGTATGCTCGACGAGACGCTGGTGATCTGGGGCGGCGAGTTCGGGCGCACCGTCTACGCGCAGGGCAAGCTGGACATGAAGAAGTACGGTCGAGACCACCATCCGCGCTGCTTCAGCATCTGGATGGCCGGCGGCGGCGTCCGTCCGGGGATCACGCACGGCACCACCGACGACCACTCCTTCGAGATCGCCGAGAGCCCGGTTCACGTGCACGATCTCCACGCCACCGTTCTGCACTGTCTCGGCGTGGACCACGAGAAGCTGACCTACAAGTTTCAGGGCAGATCCTACCGCCTCACCGACGTCCACGGTCGGGTGATCGAGGAGATCCTCACCTGAGAGGTGGGCTGACAGCCGCCCGTGTTGTCGAGTGCTGTCGGGTGCTGTCTCGGAGCGGGACGCTTCCTGCAACAGCACCCACCGCGGTGAGAGCCCCCGAGCCCGCTGACACGGCCCGTGCTGGAAAACAGCGCGAGCGCTGACCAGTAGAGCCACGTCGGGATCCGGGCTCTCAGCTCAGGACCGGGACCGGAACGGCGTTCCCGAGGCGAAGGCGACGCGAACACGACGAGTCTGCGGTCACCGTCCACGAGATCCGGTTCATCGAGACCGCCGCCGCTCGCCCCCGCAACGACGCCGAACCGATCGCCTCACGCCAGCACCGACGGCTCGAACTCGTCCTCGGCAACCGACTCGTCCTCGGCGATCGACTCGGACTCGGCGACCGACTCGTCCTCGGCGACCGACTCGTCCTCGGCGACCGACTCGTCCTCGGCGACCGACTCGGACTCGTTCTCGGCGACGAACCCGTCCCGGGCGACCGACTCGTCCTCGGCAACCGACTCGGGCACGTTCTCGGCGACGAACCCGTCCTCCGCCACGGACCCGCTCGTCGCCGCCGCAGGACCGAATGCTCCCGCCTCGGCGAAGCTGACGAGGCGCTCCGTCTGCGTGTCCCACAGCTGCAGACGCAGACACCCGAAGATGTCGACGGGACGCAGCGTCGTCGTCACCGCCTCCTGAAGCTCCTTCTCACCCGCCATCGCCTCCGGCAGCCGGTAGAACGGGATCCGGTGGTTCAGGTGGTGAATGTGGTGATAGCCGATGTTCGCGGTGAACCAGTGCATCACCGGGCTCATGCGCAGGTAGCTCGAGGAGTGGAGCGCCGCGTAGACGTGGTCCCACTCGGCGCCGGGCCGCAGCCGGACGCCGGGGAAGTTGTGCTGCGCGTAGAAGAGGTACGAGCCGAGCGCCGCCCCGATCAGCATCGGCAGCACCACCCCCAGGAAGAGCACGTCGGGCCGCACGATCGCAAGAGCGACAACCAGTCCGAGGTGCACCAGAATCGCCACGCCGGAGTCGAGGTGCTTCCTCGGGCTCTTGAAGAACGGAAAGACACAGAAGCTCCAGAAAAACACCGTCACGTAGCCGAGCGCGATCGTCAACCAGTGACGCTGAAGACCGTAGAGGAATCGCGTCAGTCGGTCCGACTGACGATACTCGTCAATCGTCAGCACGGGAAACGTGCCGACGGCCTCCATCCCGAATCGCCGGGCGTTGTCCCGGTGATGGCTGTCATGCGTGTGCTTCCAGACACCCGAAGGCGTCAGCGTCAGGATGCCGTAGAGCGAGAAGACCCACCCCGCCAGCTTCGAGTTCTCGAAGATCGCGCCGTGCTGGTGATCGTGGTAGATCACGAACATGCGCACGTTGACGAGCCCCACGAGCACGCTGACAGGTAATCGCACCAGCCACGGCAGATCGGAACAGATCACCGCGATCAGACCGATCAACACGCCCAGCGTCGTCAGAAGATGGAACCAGCTCCTTGCGCGCTGCTCCGACGCAAACCGTCGAGTCTGCCGGGCCAGCTGCCGTCCATCACGCATCCCGCTTCTCCTTCGACGGCCCGAGAAAGACGGGCCCCGGAGTCACTATCGACTCGATGGGCCTCCAAATCCCGTCACGATTCCGTCGAGTTTTGTCCCCGCTTCGTCAAACCACTGCCATATTGCGAGATACGTGGCCCGAGGAGCCCTCCCCGACCCTCTGACGAAGCACTGGAGCTCAGTCAGCTCTCGGTGCCGGACAGAACCGGTAGCCGCGACCGCGAATCGACAGGAAGTGGATCGGCCGGGCCGGGGTCGGCTCGAAGTACTTCCTCAGGCGCAGGACGAAGTTATCGACCGTGCGGTTGTTCGGGTAGTTGCGCAGCTGCCAGACCTTCTCGAAGAGCTCCTCGCGGCTGAGCGGCCGGTCCGGGTGGTCGGCAAAGTAACGCAGGAGCGCCAGCTCCAGCTGTGTCAGGTGCAGCGGCCGGCCCGAGACGGTCACCTCGTGCAAGTCGAAGTCGACGCGAGCGTTCCCGAACTGCAGCAGCGCGGAGCCTGCGCTCCGGGTCGTCGGATCGCTCTCCCAGCCGCGACGGCGCAGGAGCGACCTCAGCCGCGCCAGCAGCTCCGACAGATCGAAGGGCTTCACGAGATAGTCGTCCGCGCCGGACTCGAGCCCCCGCACCCGGTCGTGCGGCGAGTTGCGGGCGGTCAGCATGATCACGGGCGTGTAGTTGCCGGCGGCGCGCAGCTTCTCGCAGAGATCGAAGCCGTCGAGGTCCGGAAGCATGACGTCGAGCACGATCGCGCCGTAGACCTGCGGTCGCACGAGAAACTCCCGCGCCCTACGCGCGGTGTCCGCGACGTCGACCTCGTAGCCCTCGAGCTCGAGGTTGAGCTTCAGCCCGGCGGCGAGGTGGCTCTCGTCCTCGACGACCAGCAACCGCGTCTTCTCCTCGTTGACGTTCACGCTTCCGAGCCTGTCGCCTGCGCCTGTCGATTCGCGTCAACCCTGCGCTCGCGCTTCCTGACGGGGAGCGAGACGCGCGCGACGGTTCCTTCGTGAACGCCGTCGGAGTGGACCTTCAGCTTGCCACCGAGCACTCGCACGATCGCCGAGACGACGAAGAGCCCCAGCCCGCTCCCATGGCGAGTGCGAACGGTCTCGTGCGGCACGCGGTAGAACCGCTCGACGATCTTCTTGCGATACTGCGGTGGAATGCCGACGCCACGATCGGTGATCTCGACATACACCTGGCGCTCGTCCCCGTGCGCACGCACCTTGACGTCGACCGGCCGCTCGAGCCCCTGTGAGTACTTGAACGCGTTGTCGAGCAGGTTCTTGACGACGATCTCCAGCGCGCCGGGATCGGTCTCCAGAACGAGATCGTCCGGCACGTCGATCTCCACGCACTCCGCGGGCTGCTTGTAGTACCGCAGGAGGCTCTCGACGTTCGCCTCGACGAGTTCGCGAAGCCGGACATCCGACAACGCGTACCCCTCAGGGGGACAGGAGAGCCGGCTCGCCTCGAGGACGTCATCGATGAAGATCGACAGGCGGTCGACGTCCTCGACCATCATCTCCCGCACCTCGGCGCGCTGTCGTGGAGCGAGATCGTCGCGCGCCAGAGTTCCGAGGCAGAGCTTGAGCGACGCCAGAGGGCTCTTGAGCTCATGCGTCACCGAGTCGATGAATCCGGTCTGACGGTGGACCATGCGGATCTCGCGCACCAGAAAGACACAGAAGAGCACGAGCACGGTGATGATGGAGATGAAGGACGCGCTGCCCAGGACGAGCAGCCACGACGTCTGCGCGATCTCGTCGGTGTGGGAGAAGTTCTGGACGATGACCAGGATCCACCCGACCAGCAGCGCAGTGCTCAGCCCGACGGAAAAAATCCCCGCGGCGATGGGAAAGGAGATGGATCGTCGGATCGGAGGGGCTCCCGACGGGCGGTGGCAGGGCGACAAGCGACAAGGATCGACCGCGAGTGTATCAAGGTCGGGAGGTGGGGAAAGAGGTTTCACCGTCGGAAAGGGGCAATTCCCGGGGAGCCGGAAGGAAACCCGTCGCGAGACGCGGAGGGGGAAGGAGTGGGAACAGCGGAGCCCGACACCAGGATGAAGTCGACGACCAGAGCGACCAGGGGCCGCAGCCGGAATCCGAGCCGGGTCCGGATCCCGACGCGGTCGATCGATACTGCAAGCGAAGCTCCGCTCGGCACCGTGGAGCGCCCTCTACTCGAGGACTCCCCGCAAGAAGGGCACCCGCCTCTCGACGTACGAGCGGATGGCGCGGCAGGCATCGAGAATCTGCGCACGCCGTGCGCCCCGCCCCGCTTCCAGCTGCGCCTCCAGGAGCTCGAGATCCTCGAGCAGCAGGCTCTCCACGGCGTCGATCTTCCCCAGAACGGTCTCCTCGCTGAAGCCCCCGCCTGCGTCGATCTCGCCGCGGAGCGCATCGCGGTAGAGCGCGTCGAGATCCGCTCGTCGGTGATAGGGCTCGGAGAAGATCCGGCGGTCGGCGGCCCGGCTGACGCAGGTGCCGCGACCATCGAGCGGAAAGGTGATCGGAAAGGTGACGCAGCCGAAGACCTGGTCGAGGTCCCAGGGAATCACGCGCCAGCGCCCACCGGGGGTCAGGTCGTGATAGAAATAGTAGTTCTGGTGGAAGCCGTCCCAGTTGTCCAGCAGCTCGCTGATGACCGAGTAGCTGCGAACGGAGTCGAGGTCGACCGTCGCCTCGAGGTCGTCGGACGCCAGAGCCCGCAGCAGCTGCCGGTAGCTCTCGTTGCCGGTCTCCCGGTGGGTCTTCTTGTCCGGCACGAAGCCGTTGTAGTGGTCCAGCTTGTAGAGGTCCCCGTCGGGATCGACGCCGTTCAGAGCGAAGAACCGCTCGTTGATGTGCTCGATGAGGACCCGCTGGGACTGACGGGACGCGTCGCCGTTCTCGACGACACGGAACCACCGCGCCCACGGCGCCAGACCTCCCAGATCCCGCCAGAGCTCGAAGCCGAGCTGCTCCATGTGCGGCGCCCGAGTGCCCGACCCGCCGCCGCCCCGCTCCGGAACGATCTTCACCGAACGATCGCCGCGATACTCCGCGCCCTTGAGGAACTTGAGCGTCAACCCGCCGCGCGATGAGCGCAGGTCGACGCCGTCGAGCACCTGGGGAGCCTCTGCCCCCGGCTCCCGGATGACCGCGCCTGCGAAGAGACGTCGGTTCTCCGTCAGCCCCGACGCCCGACGCGCGAAGAGCCAGAGGATCGGCAACCGGGACACGGTCTCGCCGTCCTCGACGAAGTAGCTGAGCACCGGCGGGCTCTCCGCCGTGTGGGGCAGGAGAACCGCGGAGCCGTCGGCCAGCTCCACACGGAAGTTGTAGCGCACCAGCGTGCTCGACGGACCCGGCGGGATGGTTGCCGAGAACCACGCCCAGTCGAGGCCGTTGTCGCCGAGCTCCATGCCCAGCGTCTGCGGATCGGTCACGGCCCCCGATACGCGCTGCCAGCGAACGGTCGCGCTCTCGATCGCCGCAGCCGGAACATCGAGCCCCAGCTCGACGGTGACGGCGTCCGGGGAGCGGGGATGCTCCGGAGTGGCGCGCGACGCCGCGAGCAGCGGGTGGGTCGGCGTCCCGGCCGACGCGTTCGGCGCGCCCGGAGTGCCCCCCCACGGACCGACCACCGGGGCGCTCGAGGCCCGCCAGCTGTGCGGATCCTCGGCGGGCGACTCGACGTCGACCCGCTCGAGCGACGGCCCGTATCCGTCGGCGCCGTTCGGCCAGGGAAAGCTGTCCGCGTAGCGGAGGGACTCGAGCTCGCAGTCTCCGTCGAGAAGGCGGATGCGCTCGCCACCATTGGCGAGGAAGCCGGTGTACGGACCCGCCTTCAGATCGAGGCGGCGCCACCCGGCGAGGCCGGGCTCCTTGACCACGAGGAAGTAGCCTCCGGCCGGGACCACCGTCTCCTCGACGAAGGAGAACCTCACGCCGCCCGAGATGCGATGACCGCGCAGGTCGAGGTCGACTCCGGTGCGATTGTGGAGCTCGATGAACTCGAGCCTCTCGACGGCGCCGGCCGGGTTGTAGTGGATCTCGCTGAGAACGATGGCCGGCGCGGACCGAGGACGATCGGCGCAGCCCAGAGCGTCGCAGCTGGGGTCCGGCCCACGGGCAAACGCGCCCGGAAAGGGCAGCTCCGGAGCATCGGTGAAGAGGAAGCTCAGTGTCGTCACGACGTCGCTGAGGTCGAGCCGGCCGTCGTCGTTGGAGTCGGCGGCATCCTCGCAGCGCAGACGGACATCGGCGCCGAAGGACGCCAGGAGATGATAGATCGCGTCGGTGACGAGGACCCGCCCGTCGCGGTCCGCATCCCCCCGCAGGAAGTCCTGCGCGCCGAGAAAGAGGGGAGAGAAGCACAGAAGGAAGATGCCGACGCGCTGCATGATTCTCGAGCTCCCGACCGCGGACCGCGACCCTCGGCGACTCCGCTGGACCCGATCATAACGCCCCCGCTCGAAGCTTGTCGACCGCGGCAGAGTGCGATTCCGTGCCCGCGGAAGGACCCGGAGGATCCCGGCGTCGATCCGGGCTCAGAAGAGTGCCGGTATCGGACGGGCCCCGGTGGTGATCTCGAGCACGTCGGCCGGAACCTCCGGCGCCAGCCGCAGTTCCCCGACGTCGAACACGCTGTGAAAGATCGTGGCGAGCAGGTTCTCGGGGCCGTACTCCTCGCTGGCAGGCTTGGCAGCCTGGCTGTCCGATCGGCCGATCACCTGACCCATCTCGAGGCCACCCCCGGCGAAGACGAGCGACGTGAGGCCACCGTAGTGGTCGCGTCCCCCGCGTCCGTTGATACGCGGCGAGCGTCCCATCTCGCCGGTGATGACGAGGAGGATCCTGTCAGCGAGCCCACGCTCCTCGACATCTTCGAGGAAGGCGGAGACCGCGTGGTCGACCTGACGACCGAGCGGCTCCATGCCGGTGAGACGCGGCAGGCTGTTGTTGTTGCCGTGCATGTCCCAGCCGGCGTCGGCGACGGTGACAAAGCCACACCCCGCCTCGCAGAGACGCCGCGCGAGCAGCATCTGACGACCGAGAAGGTTCGACGACCGGAACATGTCGTTGTAGCGATTGAGCACCTTCATGTCGAAGATGCCGCTCGTGTCATAGCGCTCGATCGTGCGGGGGTCCTCCCTGGAGAGATCGAAGGCGTCGACGGCGCCGCGCGTCAGGACATCGAAAGCCTGCTGCTGATAGCGGTCGACCCCCTCGAGCGCCCCCTCGTCGTCGACCCGTCGACGCAGACGGTCGAGCCCGTCGAGCAGCGTGCGGCGGTCGTGGAGCCGATCGCGCGGGATGCGCAGCTCCATGTTCTCCTTCACCTCACCGCCGCCGACGGGGTTGAAAGCCTCGTAGGTCCGGCCGAGTGAGCCCGCGGTCGTCAAGCCCGACAGAGCGTTCGCCTCGAAGTTGCGTCGCAGCTGGAGGCCGGACTTCACCGCCTCGGGAAGCACGAGCGCATTGCGAGGCAGGCCGGTGACCGGATGCGTCAGCCCCGTGACCCTGGCGTAGAGAGCGCTGGCCGTCGCCTTCAGGGAGTTGCGCGCGCTGAGCACCTGGTGGTAGGTGTGGCCGGAGTTCCCCGACGCGTACGAGCGGACAACGGCGAGCCGGTCCGCGAGCTTCGCCATGCGCGGAAAGGTGCCGCCAAAGGTGACCCCGGGAAGCGTCGTCTTCACCTCACCGGTGACGCTGCGGATCTCCGACGGCGCCGTCATCTTCGGGTCGAAGCACTCGATGTGCGACGGCCCGCCCTGCAGGAAGAGCAGGACCACCGAGCGGTCCTTCACCGGAAGACCGGCGGCCGCAAGACGATCGCGTGCCGCGAGGAAGCTCGCGAGGCTCCAGCCCCCCATCGCAAGGGACCCGATTCGCAGAAACTCGCGTCGAGAGGCACCGGCGCAGGTGCGTCCGAATCCGCCGTCCGTCAGAGTGAGCATCGCGTCTCCTGGGTCCACGCCGCGCTCGAGAGCACCGGGCCACGCCCGTCGCGAAGATCTCTCGACCGTTCTCGCGAAGGGGTCTCTCCCGGACCCTCGCCACGATATGCGGCCGGAGCGCCGATGTCGATGCCAGAATCGCCGCCGGCACGGCCGATCTCGACCCTGCTCGGACGGCGACCCGAGCGACGTCACGACCTCGCAGGCATGGTGAATCGTCCCCACGACAGGCAGGACAGGGCCCGCGAGCGTTGACCTCCGAGCCTGCGGCCACGGCGCCCGCGAACACCCGCCGAACCCGGAAAAAGACCGCGGACGCTTGTCGACAGCCGGGGTTCAAGTCCCGTCTCATCGATACGGAGAACAACGAACACGTCCCGGGGGCCGTCCCATGAACCGCAACCGTCTTTCTGCCGTCGGCCTGCTCACCGCGCTCCCCCTTGTCGCGGTCACGCTGGTGGCGCAGGACAACCCCCCGTTCGTCCGCGCGGACGCGAACCTCGACGGTGGCAGCGATCTCAGCGACGGCGTCTATCTGCTCGGCTACCTCTTCCTCGAGGGTCCGGCGCCGGGGTGCGAGGACGCCGCCGATTTCAACGACTCCGGCCGGCTCGACATCAGCGACGCGAGCTTCCTCTTCAACTCGCTCTTTGTCGGCGGTCCGCCGGTTCCTCCCCCCTCGGGCGACTGCGGCGAGGATCCGACGGACGACGACCTGACCTGTCGGGAGACCGACTGCGAGGTCGTCGAGCCCGGGCCACCCGGCGGCTACCGGCACTTCCGCGACAACGTCGAGATCGAGGAGTCCGGCAACCGCATGGTCATCCGCTCCGACGGAGTGCCGGACCACCCGAGCCCCTACTTCCGCCGCAACGACCCCCGGCACGTGCCGCCACACCCCGCCATGCGCCTGAACCCGAATCGAATCGTGCCGCAGGATCTCGTCTTTCGCATCCCCGCAGTCCCGACCGTCGCGGCGAGACCGACCGATACGCGTCTCGGCCCGATCGGGGTCGCCGTCAACGGCGTCGCCCTCTTCAACCAGTACGCCGGCCCCGGTCAGCCACTCGACCGTGAGATCATCTCCTTCGACATTTACAACGGTCACCCGCAGCAGACCGGGCTGTACCACTACCACGTCGAGCCGACCTACCTGACAGTGGACGACTCCGGCGCGCTGATCGGCTACCTCCTCGACGGCTTTCCACTGTACGGGCCGACCGAGGAGGACGGCAGCAACCCGACCGGTCTCGACCCGTGCAACGGCCACACGCACGCGACCGAGGACTACCCGGACGGCCTCTACCACTACCATGTCGTCGCGGTGCCGCCGTACCTCGTCGGCTGCTACAAGGGCCGGCCCGGCACCTTCACGAACTGACGATGCGGACGACGGCCCTGCGACCGACCACCGCGGCTCTCTTCGTGATCATGGCCTCGGGTTGTGACCGGGCGGACACCACCGGCGATGCGCCCGGCCGTGTTGTCGCGACTTCTTGCCAGGGTCTCGACGACGGGCTCGAGCACGGACCTCGCACCGCCGAGGAGCTGCGGAAGCTGATGCCAGGGGCGACGACCATCGCGCACGACGACGCGCGATCGATCCGACACCGCGGCACGATCCTCGTCGATGGCGAACGGTTCACCGGCCTGCGCGAGAAGCGCTCTGCCGGGGGCGGGCTGCTGGGTCTGACGAGCTACCGCCACGGCCTCGCCGAGGGCTGGAGCCTCGCCTGGTTCGACAGCGGCGAGATCCGCGAGCGCCGGTTCTGGAAGGCCGGCCGCAAGCATGGCACGCACGTCGGCTGGTGGGAGAACGGCGAGCTGCGCCTCGAGCTGAACTTCGCCGCCGGCGAGTTCGAGGGCGTCTGCCGGGAGTGGCACCGTAGCGGCCGGCTCGCGTCGATGCGGACCTACCGACGCGGAGAGGAGGACGGACCGCAGATGTCGTGGTCGGCGGACGGCAGTCTCGTGGCGAACTACGTCGTGCGCGAAGGACGACGCTTCGGGACGATCGGCTCGCGCCCGTGCTTCACGGTCGTGGATGGCGCGCAGGCACCCGGGAGGACTGCGACCGGAGCGGAGGCGAGAGCAAGGTGAGGGATGCGACGCTCCGACGACTCGCGATGCTCGCCGTCGTATCGATGGCCGCGGTCGCCACGCCGTCGTGTTCACGAAGCTCGGGCGAGGCGAAGGAGGCGTCCACGGCGTCGACCCACCCGCCGGGCCCCGACCGCAAACCGGACGGCCTGCCGTTCTACGTCTCTTCCGACCTCACGCCGGTGTGGTTCGACGGGGAGCCTCGCGAACGCGAGATTCACCGCATCGGCGAGTTCCGCTTCCTGGATCAGACCGGCGCCGCGGTCACTCATGAGACGCTCAGCGGAAAGATCTGGGTCGCCGATTTCTTCTTCACGACCTGCGGCGGCATCTGCCCGAAGCTGACCTCGCACCTCCGCGAGGTGCAGGACGCCTTTCTCGACGACGACGGCATGGCGCTGATCTCGCACACGGTCACCCCGAAGATCGACACGGTCGAGCAGCTCGCCACCTACGGCGAGGCGCGTGGTGTGCGTGCCGGGAAGTGGCGACTGGTCACCGGTGATCGCGAGGCGATCTACCGCCTCGCACGCGGGAGCTACTTCGCGGAAGGCGACCTTGCCATTCCACCGACATCGGAGCGCTTCCTGCACACCGAGAAGGTCTTTCTCCTCGACAGGGAGCGCCGGATCCGTGGCGTCTACGACGGGACCCGCAACATCGACATCCGTCTGTTGATGGAGGACATCCGTGAGCTGAAGAAGGAGTACGCCGACGATGAAGCCCTCTGACCGGATCCGGCCGCCGCTGCTCCCCATCGTCCTCGTCGCCACGCTCACCACGTCGCTCACGGCGCAGGAAGACGCCCACTTCGTGCGCGGCGATGCGAACGTCGACGGCGGCGTCGACATCAGCGATGGCGTCTCGACGCTCCTGTTCCTGTTCGGCGGCGGCGAGGCACCGTCGTGCCACGACTCGGCCGACTCCAACGACACCGCGACGGTCGACGTCAGCGACGCGATCTACCTCTTCAACTTCCTCTTCCTCGGGGGTGCGCAGCCGCCCGCGCCCTACCCCGACTGCGGCGCCGACCCATCCCCGGACGGTCCAGGCTGCAGACGCTTCGATCCCTGCGACGACGGGGAGCCGGCCGACCGACCCAACATCCTGCTCATCATCTCCGACGACCTCGGCGTCGACTGGGCGTCCTGCTACGCGACCGGTCGAAACCTGCCGTCGACGCCGAATCTCGACCGGCTGTGCGCGACCGGAGTCACCTTCACGAACGCGTGGGCCAATCCGATCTGCTCGCCGACGCGCGCGACGATGCTCACCGGTCGCTACGCGTTCCGTACCGGTGTCGGCGACCAGATCGGCGGACGAACCGACGACGGTCTCGACCCCGACGAGCTGACGATTCCCGACCTGCTCGACGCGGCGACGGAGCCCCGGTACACCCACGCGGCGATCGGCAAGTGGCACCTCGGAGGCGCCAACAACGGCCGCAGGAACAGCCCCGGACGGCTCGGCTTCTCGCACTACTCGGGGAGTATCCGCGGGGCCATCGGCGACTACCACGAGTGGACGAAGACGGTCGATGGAAGCGACTCGGTCGTGACGCGCTACGCGACGACCGAGACCGTGGACGACGCCCTGCGCTGGATCGACGACCGGGACTCACCGTGGTTCCTCTGGCTGGCGTTCAACGCCCCTCACACGCCGTTCCACGCCCCCCCGGACGATCTCCACGGCGTCGTCGGCCTGACCGGCACGCCGGAGCACATCAACGCGAACCAGCGCGACTATTTCCGGGCCATGATCGAGGCGATGGACTCCGAGATAGGACGCCTGCTCGACTCGCTGGCGCCAGAGGTACGATCGCGAACCGACGTGATCTACATCGGCGACAACGGCACCGCCGGAGGCGTCGCACGGCCGCCGCTGACTCGACAGACCGCCAAGGGCACCCTCTACCAGGGCGGCGTCCACGTGCCGCTCGTCGTGGCCGGACCGAGCGTGATCGACGGCGGCCGCAACGTCGACGCGCTGGCGTCCGCCACGGACATCTTCGCGACCGTGCTCGACCTCGCGAACGTCGATCTCCTCGCAACGATCCCCGGCGACGTCCGCATCGACTCGCTCAGCCTCGTGCCGTACCTTCGAGGCGAGGAGCCGGCCACGCCCCGACGCCACGCGGTGGCCGAGCTCTTCGGCGCCAACACCCGCCCCGCCCGCGCCGGCAAGGCGATCCGTGGCGCACGCTACAAGCTCATCCGCCTCGAGCAGGGCACGGACGAGCTCTACGACCTCCTCGCCGACCCGCACGAGTCGAACAACCTGCTGTCGACAACACCGCTCGGCGACGACGAGCAGCAAGCCTACGACGAGCTCCGGGGCACTCTCGCCGATCTTCTCGAGACGCGCTGATCGGACAGCCTGCGGCGCCCGAAATGCTTTCAAGGGCATCTGCTGCTTGCCGACCGCCGCCGGGATGGAAAAGGCTCCTGGCCCCTTTTTCCCCGTGATAGACTGGATGCTGCGGTTGCCCCACGGTCTCCGGCAAGCACGACCACGACGGCGAGGGCCCCTTTCTTCGCCTGCCGTCGTGCGCTTCTTCGCCTGGCAAGGCAACGAAGACCCGACGAAGATCTGAATGATGGGATCGACATCTCGAGTCGCGCTTGCCCTCGTCGCGCTCCTGCCCGGAGCCCGATCGCTCGCCGGTGACCCGACGCCCGACTACCTGCCACGCATCGACACCCAGGAGGAGTTCCTGGCGCTCTCCGTCCCTTTCGACGCCCTGGACCGAGGCGATCGCGTCACGAAGTTCTTGCTACCGCTCGACGCTGACGACGACGTCGGGCCGCTCTTCCACAACGTCGGTCGCTACCCGTTTCACCACGAGTTCCTCGCCGCGGTCTTCTCGGACGAGTTTCCCGCTCTGACGATCGACCGCTACCTGGCGATGATCCAGAACCGCGACACTCGGCGCTTCTTCGCCGGACCGCTGATACGTCTCGAGACCGGCGACGGCCGGGTGTACGGCTTCGACATCATCGCGGCGCCGGACCAGCTGCCGACCCGGGAGGAGGCCCGACGCGTGCAGCAGGCGCTCGACCCGCTCTTCGGGCTCGGCCTCGTACACTACGCCCCGCTCGATCCGCGGGCGATCCAGGATGCGCGCGGGTGGCGCGACGTCGACTTCCCGATCCACGTCGGCGACGGCGAGGAAGATCTCGTCTACGAGCCTTACACCCGGGGCGTCGGCTACGGCCGCATCCGGGTCCTCACACACGAGGAGTTCCTCGACGCGAACGAGAGCGGCCTCATCACGTGGCAGGACATGCTCGTTCTCGAGCGGGCGCCCACCGACATCGAGGGGGTCTTCGCCGGCGTCCTCACCGCGGAGCGTCAGGGACCGCTGAGCCACGTGTCGATCCGCACGAACCGGCGCGGCACGCCGAACGCGTTCGTCGCGAACGCGCTCGCGGAACTCTCCGGACGCGACGGCCAGCTCGTACGGCTCGAGGTCCGCCAGACCGGCTGGGACGTCCGGCCCGCCGCCGCCGAGGAGGCGGAAGACTGGTGGGAAGCCAACCGGCCGAGCCTGCCGAGCGACCCGACGGTCGACGAGACCTACGCCCGGCTCGACAGCCTCGAGGATCTCGACCTCGACGGCGAGACGCCGCCCGTCTCGCGCTACGGCGGCAAGGCGACGAACCTCGCACGTCTGGGTCGCATCTTCGACGGCGAGTTCGAGGAGTACCGCGAGTCCGGCTTCGCGATCCCCATGCGTCACTACCTCGAGTTCCTGCGCACGAACCACATCGAGGTCGACGGCGAGCGCCGGACCTACGAGGAGCACCTCGATGTGCTGCGAAGCTCACCGCGATTCGCCAGCGACTCGCGCTTTCGCTACGAGGCGCTGGCGACGTTCCGCCGCGAGGCTCGCGACAACGGAGACGTGTCGATCATCCTCCTTCTCGAGCTGATCCAACGCGTCGAGGAGATCTTCGGCAGCCGCGACACGATGGTCCGCTTCCGCTCCTCCTCGAACGTCGAGGACCTGCTCGAGTTCAACGGCGCGGGTCTCTACGACTCGACGTCCGCCTGCGCCGCGGACCACGATGACGACGACAACGAAGGACCGTCCCGGTGTGACGAGAACCGGCCGGGCGAGCGCACGATCGGCAGGGCGCTGAAGCGCGTGTGGACGAGCCTGTGGACCTTCCGGGCTCACGAGGAGCGCGCCTACTACCAGATTCCGCAGGACGATGTCGCCATGGGCATCCTCGTCACGCGCGCCTTTCTCGACGAGGAGGCGAACGGGGTCGCCTTCACCGGCAACCCGTCGAATCCCCGCGACCGACGCTACGTGGTGACCTCGCAGCAGGGCGAGACGAGTGTCGTTCATCCCGATCCCGGCGTGCTGCCCGAGCAAGTCGCGATGATCGTCGACCGCGACAGCGGGCTGGTGCTGCGCGTGGATCGGTCGCAGCGGTCCAGCCTCGTCGAGGACGGCGTGGATGTCCTCTCGGACGCGAAGCTGGGCGAGCTCGCGAACGTCATGGCGAAGATCGATCGCGACATGCCGCTCGATCTGGGAGGGCACTCACGGGATGAGGTCCTCTTCGATCTCGAGCTCAAGGTGGAAGCCGGCGGCGACCTGGCGATCAAGCAGGTGCGTCCCTTCCTCCTTTCACAGTCACCACCACAGACGCCGGGCTTTCGGCTGGAGATCCCTGACGACACCGTTCTTTGCGGCCTCTTTGTCGAGGGACGCCCGCCTCACGACGAGCTCCTGGCAAAGAGCCGACTGCGCCTGCGACCCGGGACGATCGAGCTCCCGACCGACGTCGACGTCTTCCTCGGTGACCTGATCGAGGAGATCGTCCGCGGCCCGGATCGCCGCCGCGCCGAGCCGACGGCGCCCGGCGTCTTCCACGTGACGACGAACGCGCGCGGAGACGGGACGGCCAGTCACACCTTTCGCTTCGAGCAGGACTTCACGATCGCCGGCGAGCCGCTCCACGTCGAGATCAACGGTCTCACCATGACGTCGAGCGACGGCGAGCCGGACGTACCCACGCTCGTTCTCGACGAGGAGGCGATCACCCGGGATCTCTTCGTCGAGGCCATTCCGAGCTCCGAGGCGAGCCGCAAGATGGTCTACTCCTCGTGCACCTTCGGCTCGCTGCCGCCATGGGATGTGCGCACGACCTTCGCGGACGGCACGACGCTGCGCCTCACCGAACGATTCCGACCGGCGCTGGCGGGAACCGCTCCGGCGAGCGTCGTCCACGCCGACGTCGAGATCGGTGGCGAGCAGCAGGAGACCGACGACTACTTCCGCCTCGTGTACACCGCTCTGCACCACAACTTCCACGTTCGATACTGGATCGTCCTCGATCCTCCGGTCGCTCTTCCCGGTGTCGGGACCGTGCATGCGATCGATCTGCGGGAGCCCCAGAGCGACACCGGTCGTGCCGCGAGAGCCGAGTATCTGGGCGCCTCCTTCGAGCCGATCGGCGGGCCGCGTGTGGCAACCTACTGGAAAGGCCCTGCAGGAGACCGTCAGCCCGGCTTCCGGCGAGGCGACACGAACGCCGACGACGGTGTCAACGTCTCCGACGTGGTCTTCCTGCTCGGCTGGCTCTTCCGGGCGACCGAGTCCCCCGCCTGCCCCGACGCCGGCGACTTCGACGACGACGGAGCAGCGGAGATCACGGACGCGATCCTCATCCTGTCGTTCCTCTTCCAGGGCGTCGACCTCTCCGCTCCCCCCGGCCCCTACCGCTGCGGCCCCGCCCCGCCGAACGACTTCCTCGACGACTGCGAACGCCCCTGCCCCTGAGCCCGACCTCGGGCCCGGCGGTATTCGAGAGGGACCTCCCGGGTTTCGAAAGAGCTCTCGGGTTTCGAAAGAGCTCTCGGGTTTCGAAGGACCTGTCCCGGCGGCGTGGGGCCATCACGCCGGTCCGGTGCCTTCGAGAAAGCTCCCCACGGACCGCGTCAGGTGTCGCGAGGCTCCGTCCCGACCCTCGGAGGACCGCGAGGACTCCGGGTGGCTGAGCCACAGGTTCCGAAAACCGGCCGGACAGCGACCTGCCGCTCCTGTGACGGTGGGTGCGGCCCTGTCGAATCGCCTGTAAGCCGCCTCCCGTGAGCCGCCTCCCGTGAGCCGCCTCCCGTGAGCCGCCTCCCGTAAGCTACCGCCTCCACGGCGAAGCGATCACGACCTACAGACGTTCGCGCAGCCGTCGACGCGCACGCAGTCGCCGCTCGGCGGCGCCGGCCCTCCCTGAAAGAGGTAGTCGAGGAGGTAGATCACGTCGGTGATCGCGACCGAGCCGTCCGCATCGACGTCAAAGACGGCGCGGTTGCCCCCGTCCTCGAGATCCGCGCCGTCGCACGGCAGCTCGGGCGCGTCCGGCAGGAAGAGGCGACGCACCAGAGAGAACGCGTCGGACACGTCGAGGCGACCATCCTGGTTGCTGTCACCGCTGCGCTGTCGACCGCCGAGGCCCGGGAAGCCCTCGTCCGACGCACCGGGCGAGCCGCCGAGGATCGAGCTCGGGCCCCAGTTGTCCGGGGTCGTCCAGGTCACACGCTCCGCGAGAAGATCGACGATGACCAGGGAGTCGCCGCCGCCGTCCGTGGTCGGATACCACTCGTCATCGTAGAGAAAGTCGTGGATCGGCTCCTCGAGGGATCCCCGCACGACGATGCGCTCCCCGAGGTTCTCGAGACGGCCGTCGAACTCGCCGGCGACAAAAATCCGTCCCACGTCGTAACGCTCGGCGAAGGCCTCGATGTTGTTGACGATGACCACGTACTCCCCCGGATCGAGAGTCGGATCGCCAGCGCTCGGAAACGTGAAGGAGATGCCGCCGCTGACCTCGATCCCCGCGAGCGGCACCGGCTCGGCGCCGACGTTCGTGAACTCGACGAACTCGAAGTCCTCGTCGTCGTAGGGGCCGCCGGGGGCGTCCGGCTCGGGGTGGTACATGACCTCCGAGACGACGATCGTCGGCAGCTCGTTCCAGTACGTCGCCCGGACCATCGGCGTCCAGTCGTTCGTGGAGTAGCGCCTCCGCACCTTGACCTGAGTGGTCTCCGTGACCGTGAAGGGGCCCGTGTACTGCACCGCGGAGGCCGAGGTAGCGCCGCCCGGAAGCCGCGGATCGCTGCCGTCCGTGGTGTAGAGCTTCGTACCGGAGCCCGTGATCGCCACCTCCATGCCCGGAAAGATCTGGCGGCTTCCCGGCGTGATCGTCGGTGGCTGCCGGAACTGACCGTCGAGCCAGTCCGCACGGGTACGCAGCCAGATCTTCAAGCGCGAGATCTCGCTGTTCCAGCCGTTGACCGATATCTGGTTCCACCTCGACGAGTCACGCCGCTGGGCATCCCGGATCTCTGCGGCCATCTGATCGATGACGCGGAGGATGTTGGTGTTGCTCAGCGGCGGCAGGCTGCTGTCGCCGTAGTAACCGTTCCCGGTATTGCTCGCGGAGTCGGTGCGAAACATGTGCCAGCGATCACGGTAAATCTGCAGGAAGTCCTGATCGTCGAAGAGCCGCTCCCACCACGGATAGTCGAAGAAGCGAGTCGCGTCACCGGTCCCGTTCATCGTCGTCGGGTTGTCATCGCGTCCGTCGCTCGAGTTCATCGATCGGTCGAAGTCCCAGATCGGTCCGAACTCGATCTCGCCGAGACGGTTCTTGTAGAAGTAGGTGCTCAGACGAAGGGCGTCGACGTTCTTCGGCAGCACGTTGAGCATGTGATGATCCGCCCACGACTCCTCGTCGACGTACGGCCCGTAGCCGAGCGTATCGTGACGGAAGTTCGCGGCGTTCAGGGCGCTCGAGAAGGAGTTGAAGTAGTTACGGATCCAGGTCGCCTGGTACGAAGGGATGTCGTCCTCCTTCGGCTCGACATGGCGCAGGCTCCGCCCGGCGGCGCTGAAGCCGCTGTCGCCCGGATCGGCGCGGTCGATCTTCAGCATGTAGCCGCCGGAGATCTCCGGCTCGCTGTCGTGGCCCGGAAGCAGCTCCTCGATGTCGACGCGTGCCGGATCACGCTTGATCTTCTCCATCAGGCTGTAGATGCCGCGGTAGTCGCCGCTGTCGAGCGAGCCGCCACCGGAGTTGAAGTAAACTTCGACGAACCTCGACCTCGCCGCCCAGCGGCCGAGCTGTCTGCTGAGGTCGTAAATCAGCGGGTTACGAAGATGAGCGCGGTCGAAATTGTAGGCTGCGTAGAGAATCCAGTCCGACTCCCTCGGCAGGCCGAATGGACGCAGCGCCTCGTCCTCGTTGTTCTCGTCCCAGAACTCGAAGGTGTAGCTGACCTTGTCGCGTCCACCGGTGCTCGAGCCTCGGGTCTTGATGCCGAAACGATGGGCGAGCGTCGGATCCTCCGAGAAGCTCGTTCGACCGTCGATCGGCTCGTAGATCGCCATGAAGGCACCCGAGAAGGTCCCGGACGACGGGCGACCCCGGCCGTAATTGTCGATGACCACGACAGGGATGGACGAACGAACGTTGCGCACGCTCGACGCGAGAAAGATGTAGTTGGCGCTGACGACCTGGCTGACATCGCCGTCGTCCTCGAAGACGCGGGCACGCAGCCACATCGACGTGGAGACGTCGATGGAGCCCGTGTAGCGGGTCGACCCCTGGGTCGGAAGATCACCGTTCGTCGTGTAGCGAATCGTCGCACCCGGCGAGTCCGTGGTGATGATCACCGACGTGGCGGAGCTGAGCACGCGGCTGGTGGGCGAGATCTGCGGCGGCAGCGCGATGCCGCTGACGCCCGGCAAGTTCCCGGCACCGGGCGACGGGTCCGGAAAGAACAGAACCGTGTCTCGATCGAGCTCGCCACTCGAAAAGCCCTCGAGCTCCGGCATGACGACAAAATCCGAGCTCCCCGGGTTGTCGTTGAGCCCGTGGATCGCCAGGACGTTCGTCGCTCCGGCGGCGACGGTGCCGCCGGGGACGGTGCCGGAGAACTCCTCGAAGTTCACCGCGTCACCGTCGTCGTGAAGGCCCGTCGCCTCCGAGTTCCATCTCAGGCTGGCAACGCTCGGCGCGTTCGCTGACGCGATCGGCTCGCCGTTCACGAAGGCCGAGAACCCGTCGTCGTACTTCATCCGCAGCACGAAACCGGTGATGTTCGAGCCGGCCGGCGCACTGAACGGAACGCGGACGTAGCACGTCGTGTTCCGGTTGTTCATGTCGTTCTCGACGTCGAGATTGATCAGCGAACGATACGTCGCGTTCTCGTCGTAGCCGACGCCGGTCTCCCCGGAGGTCCAGGACGCGTCGTTGAAGTCGATCTGGCGCCACCCGGTGCCCTCGTTGCCGTTCTGCGGCACGCGCGCGCGCGCCGGTGCCTCGGAGTCGATCAGCTGCACGACCTCCGAGTTCTGCGCGAGGCCGTAAGAGAAGCCGGGCACCTGCTGGGGGAAGGGCGCGAACTCGTGCTTCACGGTGGCCCCATCCGGCTCGACCAGCGCCAGGTACTCCCCGAGGCTCGAGAGCTTGAAATTCGCGTGCAGGGGCCTTCCCGGCACGCGCCGGTCCTTGTCGGAGCAGAAGACCACGAGAAAGCTCCCCGGCGACAGCGTGACCGCAGGAAAGCGCCACTTCCGCAGGTCGAGCACGTCGTCGCTCAGGTACCAGCCACCGAGTTCGCAGGGAGTCACACCACCGTTGAAGATCTCGACGAAATCCGGCGTGTCGCCGTCTTCGTCGCGGATGGCTCCATCGTTGACCGCCATCAGCTCGGTGATCAACAGGTCGTCCGCCGGGGCAGCAGCCGTGATGAGGCCGACCCACAGCGCCAGCCCGCCCGGAATCCACCCGCGATGTCCGTTCTTCGCCGTCATCGTACCTGTGTTGCCGCTGACGATTGCGCACTCGACTCCGAAAACCCTGCCCGAACGAGGCACTGACCCTGAAAGAGCTCCCGGATTACTGTTGACGATGCATCAACAATAACCCCGGCTGGAGCGGCGCTGCAGAGTTTTGTCAGAAGGGGCTCGGGAAAATAGTTTCCCGACGCGCGGCACGAGACCGTACCATCCTCGCCGCCATGAGCCGAGAGCCCCGTATCCTTGTCGTCGGCAGCGTCAACATGGACGTCGTCATCCGCACCGGACGCTCGCCGCGCGGCGGCGAGACCGTCGTCGGTGACGACCTGCGGCTCGTCCCAGGCGGCAAGGGCGCCAACCAGGCGGTCGCCGTGACACGCCTCGGCGGCCGCGCCGGGTTCGTCGGACGTGTGGGCGACGACCCCTGGGGCACGGAGCTCGCATCCGGACTCCACGAGAACGGCGTCGACACCGCCGGGCTCGGCGTCGACGCGGATCGCCCGACCGGCACGGCGACGATCGTCGTCGAGGCCGACGGCGAGAACCGGATCATCCTCGTCGGCGGCGCCAACGACGCGGTCTCCCCGGAGCACGTCGATGCGGCGCTCGACGACGCCGGCAAGCCCGCCGGGATGAAGGACATCGACGCGTTGCTCCTGCAGCTCGAGATCCCGCTCGAGACGGTCTGCCACGCGATCCGTCGCGGCAAGGAGCGCGGCATCGCGGTGGTTCTCGATGCGGGCCCGCCACAGGCCGTCCCCCTCGAGCGCCTCAGGGACCTGACCGTCCTGACGCCCAACGAATCGGAGACCGAGGCCCTGACCGGCATCTCCGCTGCCGACGACGACGGGGCCGACCGGGCCGCCCGCCGGCTCGCCGAAGCCACCGGCGCCGAACACGTGGTCCTCAAGCTCGGCGCTCGCGGTGCGATGATCCGCGACGGCGAGAAGCACCGCGTCGTGCCTGCCTCGGGTGTCGACGCCGTCGACACCACCGCCGCCCCCGACACCATAACCGCCGCCCGGACCGACGAGCAAGCCACCGGCCGACCCTGGTGGGTCTGGGGCGCGGGGGGGGGGGGGTGGGCCCCCCGGGGGCGGGCGCGCGGCCCCCCACGAAGCTCGGGGCCCAGCCGTCGTTACCGACACGCGCCGAGGTCGAGTCCTTTCTCGACGCACGCACATGACCGGCGACGTCCTTTTTACCCATATCGAGCGCCTGCAGGCCGGCACGCCGTGGGGCACGGTCCTGGACGCCGGCACCGGACACGACTCGCTGCGCTGGATCTCGACCCTCGAGACGGAGCGCTGGACCGCCATCACCGCAAACGATCCACGGGCGCGGCGCCTTTCGAAGGAGTTCTGCAAGTCGTCGCGCCCGGACGACCGGGTAATCGCCGGCAACTGGACCGATCCGAGCCTCCTGCACGGCGAGGTCTTCGACGTCGTGCTCGCCGACTACCTGGTCGGGGCGATCGATCGCTTCGCGCCGTACTTCCAGTACGGGTTCTTTCGACGACTGCGTCCCCATGTCCGCGACCGTCTCTACGTGGTCGGGCTCGAGCCGCACGACGAGAGCGACACGCCCCCCTCCGGACAGGTCGTCCTGGAGATCGCCCGGCTCCGCGACGCTTGCATCCTCCACGCCGGCCACCGCTGCCACCGCGAATATCCCCTCGAGTGGACGATCACGCAGCTCGAGGACTGCGGCTTCACGGTCGAGGACGCCAGGAGCTTCCCGATCATCTACGGGCCGAAGTTCATCAACGGGCAACTCGACGTCTGCGTCGAGAAGCTCGACCACGTCCACGACCCGGTGCTCGTCAAGGGGCTACGGCATCGCATCGACGACCTGAGGCGCCGGGCTCTCGCGGTGCACGAGAGCCTCGGGGGGCTTCGGTTCGGGACGGATTACGTGGTGTACGCACGACCAGCGCTCGAGGATCCGGACTAGGGCTCCCATCGCGGCTCCACCTTCAGCAGGTGCCGCACGAAGAAGTCCCGCCGCCGCCTCTTCCCGTAGCGGCTCTCCCCGATGCCGTGGCCGGCCCCGGGGAAGACCACGAGGTCGAAATCCTTGTCGGCCTTGATCAACGCGTCGACGACCTGCATCGTCGACGCCGGATCGACGTTGCGATCGAGCTCTCCGACGGTGAGAAGGAGCTTGCCCTCGAGCTTGCGGGCGTTGGTGACGTTCGACTGCTCCGCGTAATGATCTCCGATCGGCCAGCCCATCCACAGCTCGTTCCACCAGACCTTGTCCATGCGATTGTCGTGACAGCCACAGTCCGCCACGCCGACGTGGTAGAACTCAGGGTGCGCGAGCAGCGCCCGCAGCGCGCTCTGGCCTCCCGCGGAGCCACCGTAGATGCCGACGCGTGAGACGTCCATGTACGGATACCGCTTCGCCGCCGCGCGAATCCACAGCTTGCGATCCGGGAAGCCCGAGTCGCCGAGGTTCTTCCAGCACACATCGTGGAAGGCCTTCGAGCGGTTCGACGTCCCCATGCCGTCAATCTGCACGACGATGAAGCCGAGCTCCGCGATCGACTGAGCGCTGAAATGACGGCCGAAGCTCTTCGGCACGAACGAGCCGTGCGGGCCGGCGTATATCTTCTCGATGATCGGGTACTTGCGCGACGGGTCGAAGCTCGTCGGCCGCAGGATCACCCCGTAGATGTCCGTGCGTCCGTCTCGCCCTTTCGCGACGAAACGCTCGGGAGTCTTCCATCCGGTCTCGAGGAGCGCGCTCATGTCCGCCTTCTCGAGCCCGCAGACAAGCTTGCCGTCCATCGTTCGTCGGATCTCGGTGACAGGAGGCATGTCGACACGTGAGAAGCGATCGACGAAATACTCTCCCGCCGGCGACAGCTCGATCGAGTGCGTGCCGTCCCCTTCCGTCAGCACGACAAGGCTGCCGCCGTCGAATCCGACACGACAGAAGTGGACGTAGTACGGATCCTGATCCGGATAGATGCCGCTCGCCTGGAACCAAATCTCGCGCTTCTCGTCATCGACGCGCAGCACCCGACGCACGACCCATTCGCCGTTCGTGATCGGATTCTTCAAGGCGCCCGTCTTCGCGTCGAAGAGATAAAGATGGTTCCAGCCATCGCGCTCCGACATCCAGATGATCTCGCCCGTGTCGTCGATGAAGCGGGAGTACTGCTTGTGCGAGTAGTCGACGAAGGTCTCGCTTTCCTCGTTGACGAGCGCGCTGGCCTCACCGGACGTCGCATCGACCGCGACGATTCGCAACACCTGGTGGCCACGCTGGTTGTACACGAAGGTGAAGCGGCTGCCGTCTCTATCCCAACGCAGCCCGCGGATGCTCCACGGGTTCGAGAAGAGGTCGTCACCGACCGAGACCTCCTTCTTCGTCTCGACGTCGAATAGCCGGGGGCTCGTGACATCAAGCTCGTCGCCAGGCTTGTGATAGTTGTGCGAGTGCAGCTTCGGCTGAGTCCGGTCCTTGGGCGCCGACTCGATCAGGTACACCGTGTGATCGGACGCCTTCTTGGTTCGCAAGGCGACGATCTTCTTCGAGTCCGGCGACCAGTAGACGTTCGCGTCGTAGTGGTGCCCTTCTCCCACCTCCGCGAGAAGGTGCTCCTCCTTCGACTCGAGATCTCGCAGCCAGAGGCTCCTGTCCTTCGTGAAGGTCTGCCACCTCTTGTCGGGCGACCGATCCCCCCGCGACGATCGTCCGCGGCCGCCGCGACGACCGCGCCCGTCCATACGACGCCCCTTCTGGCCGGCCTTCGGCTTCTCGTGCTCCGTGATCTCGTAGCTGTCGAGATCGCACTTCCAACCCTTGCCGTACGCTTCGATGAGAATCACCGAGCCGTCCTGGACCGGATCGAGACGCTCGATCGGCAGTCGCCGCGCATCGATCGACTTTCCCGCAGCGTTCGTCAACCCCGCGGCCAGCCGAGCGTGATCGAACGCCAGACGCTTTTCGGCTCTCGCGGCATCGACGAGGACGATCTCCCATCCGTCCACGGTCTGCCGTCGATACCAGCCACGGGCTCCATCGCCCAGCCAGCGGAACTCGACACGTTCGTTGAGCACCTTGTCACGCGTGATCTCACCGAGACGTTCCGCGCGCTCGTAGTCAGCACGTGTGCCCTGGGCAAGAAGCCCGGAAACGGACATGATCACCCAGAAGCAGACGAGACCGAGCGAAAGCGAAGCTTGTAGCATCGGCGGATATTCCCTCCGGAGCATCGATCATCAGGGGCGCAAGCGGCCATTATCGAGTCGAAGGTCGATGCTCTCAACGATTCTCCGCCGGACCGGACGCCGAAGTCTACCCCGTCTGCGGGAGCCAGAATGTCTCGGATCCCGGGGAGCAGCTCCTCGTCGACCGACTCGTGATTCGGGTCACAGGGATCGCGTGACCCGACGTCTCCGAACACTCCGCCACGACCGGGAGCCGGGAGCAACAGCCGTGGAGGCGCCGGAACGGACACACCAGGTCGACTGGAAGGTGTCAGAGTCGGAGCTTGTAACCGACCCCGAAGACCGTGGCGATGAGCCGCCCACCCGCGCCCAGCTTCCTGCGAACAGCGTCGACGTGGGTGTCGATGTTGCGCTCCTTGACACGCCCCACGAGCCCGATGCGCTGGAGAAGATCGGCGCGATCAAGCACCGCACCGCGAGCTTTCGCGAGCGCCACGAGGACCTGGAACTCTCGTACGGTCAGGGCCAGGTCGACTCCTCGATAGGTGACCTGGTAGCGATCGGTGTCGATTACGAGGCCCTTGTACTCGAACCGGAAACCCGTGGGGAAACGGGGGCTCGTACCGGCCTGCGAGATCAGGAGCTCGAGGCGCTCGACGACACGCTCGAGCGCCACCGGCTTCTTGAAGCACTGGTCGACCCCTGCGGCGCGACAGTCCGCAAGTGTGCATCCACTTTTTCCCGGGCTCAGCACGACGATCGGGACGTCGCGAGTCGACGTGTCGTCCCGAAGCTGTCGCGAGATGGTCAGCGCGCTCGACACCCTGGTCTCGGGATGCCCGGATCCCACCAGGTCCTGAACAAGGACAACGTCCGGAGACTCCGACCGAACGCAGCTGACAAGATCGCCGTCCTGGAAGCCATCGACGACATCGAAGCCCGCCTGATCCAGGTGCCGTTCCAGAGCCCTCACATGCGAGTCTCCGGGATCGACCAGAAGCACCTTGCCAACCGGCATCTATCACCAGATCTTGAACGAAACTCGGTTCTCGACGGATACGGGTTTCTCGCCGAAGCCCCCTGTTAGCCAGTCCCTCGAGCAACCCGACCAGACGCTGTATCGCCCTTTTCGCCGGAGCCCTTCTTCCTCGGAGCCCGACAACGAGGCGGAAGGCTGTTGCCCCGCCGTCGCGACTCCAGCGGGGTGACTGGGCCACCAGTCGAGACAGGCTGGCAACGCACGACTAGTCCTCGACCTCGATCGCCTCGGAGTGGCGAATGTCCTCTCCCTTCACCAGGTAGACGACCTCCTCCCCCATGTTCGTCGCGTGATCCACGATACGCTCGATCGCTCGTGCTGTAAGAACGAGCGCCACCGAACGTGTGATGTTCTTCGCGTCCGTGATCATGCAGGTCAGCGCCTCGCGGAAGATCTGGTCGTTCAGCGCGTCCACCTCGTCGTCCGAGCGTATCACCGCCAACCCATCCTCCGCCGAGCCGTCCTCGAAAGCTCGCAGGCTCGACGCCATCATCTTCGTGGCCGTGTTCGCCATTCGCCGCAGGTCGATCAACCGTTTCAGCTCCGGCTCCGACAGCAGCAGACGCGCGTACTGGCGCATGTTCCACGCCTGATCACCGATACGCTCCAGCTCGGTATTGATGCTCGTGGCGATGACCACGAAGCGAAGATCCGACGCCCCCGGAAGGGACGTCGCTGTCAGGCGCACCACGACGTCGTCGATCTCCGCCTGACGGCGATCGACCCGATCCTCCAGATCACGGCACGGGTGGTCCGCCCAGTCACGAGCCCGTGCAGGTGGGAGCAGAGTCGATGTGCGAAGGGGCTACCCCGGGACACGGACGCGGGAAGAAGACCGTTGCCAGGTTCCGGATCGGCGCTGCAGTCACGCCAGGAGCGCCCCCGGATCCCCCGGCACGGCCCACCGGCCTGGAGCTCGTTTTTCCGCTGTAACCTCGAGATTCTCTCGTGAAAGAGAATCAAGCCGCCCCGAGATGCGATGAAGGCACCATGAAAACGCGCCCGACAACGAACATCCATGGAGCCGCGAGGACCCGCGACCTACCTGCGAAGCGATCCGGATCGAGCCTGCGTCAAGACGCCGATCAGCTGAAGATCGCCTTGAAGATGTAGAAGAAGATGATCGCCAGGAGGGCCCCCGCAGGAAGGGTCACGACCCAGGATACGGCGATGTCCCGGACGACACGGAGGTTGAGCGCTCCAATGCCGCGCGCGAAGCCAACGCCGAGAACGGCGCCGACGAGCGTATGCGTCGTCGAGATCGGCATCCCCGCCCGTGACGCGACGAGGATCGTCACCGCGGCACCGAATTCCGCGGAAAAACCACGAGTAGGCGTCAGCTCGGTGATCTTCTTGCCGATGGTCTCGATGACACGCCAGCCCCACATCGCCAGCCCGGCGACGATTCCGACGCCTCCGATCGAGAACAGCAGCAGCGTCCAGCCGGTGCTGAGTCCGGAAGCCTTCTCGAGAACGTTGCGGTCGAGCACGCTCACGACACCACTGAGCGGGCCGATGGAGTTCGCAACGTCGTTGGCGCCGTGAGCGAACGCCACCGTGCAGGCGCTGAGAATCTGGAGGTAAACGAAGATCTTCTCCGTCGCACGAATCTGTGGCGTGCCCCACTGCCGTGCCGACTTGTTTGCCTCTGTCGCCTCTTCGAGTTCGCGGGAGAGAGCCTCCACATCGGAGTCCCAGGTGTCGATCCGCTTCTCGACATCGCCGTACGCCACCTCCCTGACTCGCTTCAAACGACTGCGAATCTTCGTCAGCTCCTCTTGAATCAACGGGTTCTGGAGCTCTCGATCGTTCTCCCCCGACGCCGGCACCGCTTGCACCCGGTTGACGAGCGGAATGGAGATCAGTGCAGCAACGATACCGATCGGAATCGAGATGAACAGAGCGGTCGAGAACTCGATCTTGTCCAGGCCGAGCGGCTTCAACCCCTTGTACACGGTCACCAGAGCGATGATCGTGAAGACGATCGCGACCATCACCGGCGCCAGCCGTTTCGCCGCGGAAACCATGTCCTTCTTGAACAGGATCGTCCGCTGGATGATCAGGAACACGGCACACGAAAGAATGCCCGACATCACCGGCGAGACGAACCAGCTCGCGATGATGTCACGGACCTTGCCCCACGCGATCATGTCCAGGTTCCCCCAGAAGATCACGACTCCGAACCCCAGCACCGACCCGACAATGCTGTGCGTCGTCGACACGGGCAGACCGAAGTAGGTGGCGATCATCAACCACGTCGCGGCTGCCAACAGCGCCCCCATCATGCCGTAGACGTATAGCTGGAGACCGTCGGGAATCTGCATCAGCTGATCGAGCGGAAGGATACCCTTACGAATCGTCTCGCTGACGTGCCGTCCGACGAGAAACGCTCCGGCAAATTCGAGCACGCCCGCGACGACGATCGCTTGCTTGAGCGTCAGAGCCTTCGAGCCAACGGACGTCCCCATGGCATTGGCAACATCGTTCGCACCGATGCTCCACGCCATGTAGAAGCCACTGACCAGAGCGATCCCCATGATGATCGACGAGGTCATGCTCGAGAAGAGCTGCCCGCCCTGCTCGGCCGCCGCCTGAGCGATCAGTGTCGATAGCGTTTCCAGCATCGCGGTAGAAACCGTGTTCAAAATCGGTGAAAGCTACTTGGCGATAAGGAGGCGCAGCCGATTGGCCATGCGCTCGGCTCCATTTGCCAGATCCCCCAGCTTCGCAGTGACACGCATCCAGAGCAGGACCTCGACCGCGCCGATCTCATTCTCGAGTCCGACGACGATCTTCATCGCGGCGAGCTCGGAGGAGTCCGCGACCGTCTCGTCCTGGTTCAGGTTCTCGATCATCGCGAGCACCTTCTCGGCCTCCTCGCCGCCGAAGGACGACTCGACGAGCTCGTCGAACTCCTGAACGATGTCGGCCGCCTCGTGACAAACCCGACACGCGTCGGAGACGAGCTGGTTCAGCGGCTCCTTCAGATCCTCATGACACGACAGCCTCCGCAAGCTCAGCAGCGACCCGAGGTCCTGGCAGGTGTCGGCGATGGAGTCGATAACCTCCACGATCTCGAGAAGATCGCGACGGTCGATCGGAAGGAAGATGCTCTTCGGCAGATGTCCCCGGATGTCGTTCTTGACCCCGTCAGCTTCTGATTCGAGATCGTAGATCTCGCGGTTGAGCCGATCGAACTCCGGCATGTTGCCGTCAGCAACCGCACCGATCAGGGCCGGAATACGCTCGACGCAAGCACGCGCCTTCTCCATGTGCTCCTGGACCGGTTTGAAAGGACTACGACCGAACAACGCCGCGAGGGCTTTCATCGTCAGAAATTCTCCTGTCTCAAACCAGGCCCCATCTCGTAGTCCGAACGCTGAGTATGTGGTTCCGACGCTCCACGAAACCAAAAGAGCGGCCGTGAACGGCAGATACGCTACGCCGGAATATTCAAGAGGTCATGAAGACTTTATTAAGCTTTCGTGAATTTCAATCTCGTCGGGAACCCGGCTACGACACGTCCCCCTTCCCACCACGTCGACGAGTGCGGACTGTCGAGATTCTGCCACCGTGCCACGAGCGCCGGTCCTCGCGCAATCCGGTGACGCGACCCGGTGACGCGTCCGGTTCCACGGACCTCACCAGGAAGCCCTCCAGGTACGAGCGTGGCAGCGCCCCCGGCGACGAAATCGCAAACTCTCGAGCTCGCTCAGAGCCCGTCGACACACTCGAGCGGCCCGTCGCCGTCCGGGTCCTCGCCAGGGTCGGGGTAGGGAGCTGCGGGCGGCGGGCCCTGCTGAAACAGGTGCGCGAGGATGCGCACGGCGTCGGTGAGATCGACGGTCTCGTCGTTGTCGGCGTCCCCGGCGTCTCGACAGTTCGACTCGAGCCCCGAGAAGAGATGGCGCAGGATGGCGACCGGATCGCTGATGTCGACCACGCCATCGAGGTTGAAGTCGCCGCGGATGAACCGCGGAGGCAGTCCCAGCGCGGTGAACTCGAGACGGTTGGAGTCGCCGCTGCCGAAATTGCGCGCGGTGATCGTCGCCGGGCCGGCGTCGACGAGCGGCACCTCGGCGACCAGCACGCCGGGATCGGCGCCGGGGTCATGGGTGACGAGCGGCGACAGCACACCCCCGAAGAAGACCTCGATGCCCGCGTGGAGCTCGCTGCCGCGAATGGTCACGCTGTCTCCCGGACGTGCCTCGACAGGCTCCACCGTCGTGAGCACCGGCGGCGGCAAGCCGAAGGTCGTCGTCACCGTGATCGAATCCGTCGCCGTGACCTCCCCGCTCGTCGCCACCCCGAGTAGCCGAACGTCGTTCTCCCCGGAGACGAGCGGCACGGTGATGCGCCATCGCGACAGACTAGACCACGTGATCTGCGAACGCTCCTCGAGCCCGTCGACGAGAATCGACTGCACGTCGATGCCTGCGTCGCCCTCGAGGTCTACCGTCGGAGTATCGAGCGCCAGATCCGCACCACCGTTTGTCGTGATGCGAAAGGCCACCGGGGCCGGCAGCCGACCCCGCACAAAGCGACCGCGCTGGCCGATGTAGTTGAGGATCCCCCCGAAGTTCCTGCCAGTCTTGGTACCGTAGTGCTCGGTCCAGTGACGCATGTAGTCCGTGTTGTAGACCCGGTCGATGATGTCATCGAGGTGGCCGTAGAACCTTCGAAGGTTGCCGGGCAGCTCGATGATCCGACGCAGATTCTGGTCACCGTAGAGGGATGCGCCCGTGCCCCGCGTGAACGAGAAGTCGGCGTCCCACATCATGACCAGCACCTTGCCGTCTGACGGACGCACGTAGTGCATGTTGTTGTGGTTGTTGCCAAAGGTGTAGCTGTCGTTGATGCCGGTCAGCGAGTAGACGGCGAAGACGCGCATCCACTCGTCGACATCCATGGTCGCCTCGGTGGCGGCATCCAGCTGCGAACGCGGAGCGCTGAACGCCTTCGACATGCCGATGAACTGCCGGTAGTCATCACGGGAGCGATTGTTGCGGATCAGGAAGTTCCAGCGGTAGACCTCCTTGTCGTCACCCCAGTCGCGAATGTCCGCGCCGATGACCCCGTCCGGCAGCGGGATCTTGTAGCCGTTCCCGTCGGCGGTCGTCGGGTGATAGATGAGCTCGAGCTTGAAGAGAGTACCGTCCCGCCCGTTCTCGAACGCGGACTCGAGAAAGACGTCGTTGTACCGTGCCATGAGAAGGAGCGCATAGCTGGTGTGCTGCCGACGCGGCGCGATGACACGAACGAGATCGTCGTACATCGCCGGGATACCGCCCGCGTAGTTCGCCGTATGCTTGACGAGGATCTCGTCCTGCGACTGGATCGGCACGAGCCCGGACCACCCACCGGAGCGGTCCATAGCGATGCTGCGATGCACACCTCGAAACAGGTGGTCGGCGGGAAAACGGATGTTGAAGCTGACACGGTTGGTGTCGGGCCGACCGCGCTCGCTGCCGCGCAGACGCACGCCAGCGTCGTAGAACACCTCCTCTTCATTGTAGACGACCGTTGTCCCCACCGGATCGTTCGACATCAGCTCGATCGAGGCGTAGAGGCGTGATATGTCGGCCGGGGTCATGATGATCCGGACGTTGTGGACGGAGCCGAGCCGAGCCTGCCCGTCGTTCGTCCGGTAGAGTGCCCTCGAGTCACGGCCGCCGTCGGGATAGGTCGACGATGCACCGAGCCCGTCCTCCGCCTCGACATAAAACTGCACCGTACGCGATGACGACTGGCCGGGTATCGTGCCCCGGTAGCGGCCTGCGGCGAGGCTCATCGAAGCGCTGCGCCAGGCCCCTCCCTCGACGGAGTACCGGAGCTGCACGCTATCGACGCCGTCGGGATCATCGACGCCAACGCTGACAACGACCGGCTCTCCAGAGGCCGGAACCACAGGAGCATGCATCATGCCGTCGTAGGTCGGGCCGATGTTGGCCTGGCGCCGGGAGTTCTCCGCACCCGGCGTTCCCGCGCGCTCGGAGACCGTCACCAGCGTCGTTCGTGGACAGCGGTTGAAATAGAGCCGCGTGTGCACCTGGTTCGAGCCGACGACCCACCTGGCACGAAACGAGATCTCGTACGTACGACCGTTGGTGACGCCGATGTTGTTCGCGAGCGTCCGCTCGACGTGATTGTGCATGTGCTCGGTCGCGCCGGTTGCAACGAGACGCAGCACCCGATTGCCCGGGTCATCGGGATCCGTGATGACCTCACTGTGGCGATGCGTGCCCAGAAAACGCCATCCGGAGCTACCGCTCGCAAAGCTGCCGTTCTGGATGAGCTGGCGCTCGGCGCCGCCGGGATTCTCGATGACGCTGATGTCGTCGACCAGCACCTCGCCGCCGTCCAGAAGTCCGAGGCAGAAGTCTCGCCACCGTGTCGGGCCTATGTTGGCCCTCGCGGGCTGCGTGTAGACGTACGTCGTCCACTGCGTCTTGTCGCTCTCGTCGCTGGCGGCCCAGACCTCGGGACGCGAGTTGTCGGCGTCGGGGTCGCGCAGCTCGATGCTCGCGCCGCCTCCATCAGCGGCGCCCGGCCACGGCTGGCGGTCGTGGTAGCGCACGACGTCGGCCACGTTGCCGTTCCGATCCTCGAGGACGAGTCGGTCGCTGCGCCCGGACAGGTTGCCCTCGAAGTCCCCGACGATCGGGATGTCGGGGTGGAGCCCCTCGAGGAAGACCCGGTCACCGGCGACGACGAGGTAGCCACCTGCCGGAATGGTCTGGCCGTCCTCGAACTCGTAGCGAATACCACGAGTCATCCTCCACCCGCTGAGATCAACCGTCGAGGTGCCCCGATTGTGGAGCTCCACCCAGGCCTCGGGGGACTCCGTCGGATCGCCGCCCGCGACGTCGACGATCTCACGGGCACTGACCTCGAGTCCGAAGACGACGTCGCTCGAGCCGGCTGTTCTCTGGTGCACCTCGACCGCGATCACGTTGCGCCCGCTTCGCAAGCTCGCCGCCGACACCGCGAAGGGACCGGCGAAGGTCGCGTCACCGATAGCCGCAGCGGCCAGTGTCGCGGGCGTCACCGGGCCGTCAGGCATCCCCTGCCGCAGTACTTCGACACCATTGAGATAGAAGACCGCGCCGTCATCGATGACGCTCCGGAAGAAGATCTCGGTGGCTGCGGGGTCACCGTCAAAGTCGAACTCCCCGCGAAAGTAGTAGGTGATCGCGCCGAGTGGCAACTCCGTACCCCTGGGAGCGGGCAAGCCGCCGGACTCGTGGTAGAGCAGCGCGTCGCCGACCTCCCAGCCCGCATCATCGAACGTCGACTGTCGCCAGCCACTCCCCTGACCGTCGCCACTCGCGTCGAAGCGCCACTCGCTGGCGATCGGCACGATCACGTCGCCGATCACGGTCCCGGCGCTCGGCGCCGGCTCGTTGCGCGGGTTGTAAAAGATCTCGTTGATGACGATCTCGTCGTGAAAAGAGAACGTGTTGGCGCTACCGAAGGTCGGTCCGTCCGGCACGGCAAGCTCGTTGCCGCCGTCCGGCGAGCGACCCCGTCGTCCGTCCTTCAAGCGTAGCGCATCGACGACCGCCCCCTTGCCACGGGTGTAGAGAAAGAGACGGGAGTCCACGACGAGCGCAAAACCGAGTTCCGTCGCCGTCAGCACGTGAAACGCGCCCGTCTCGAGCGTCACCGCCCCGAAGACGTGCTCGCCGACCGTCGTGCCGTGCGCCTCCAGCACCCAGCCCTCGAGGGAGACCCGCGGACCGGTGTTGTAGAGCTCGATGCGACCCTCTCCCGCCGTGGGAATCTCGGTCTCGTTGATCACGACGCCGATGTCGCTCGTATCGACCTGTCCGCCGCCACCCGAGAAATAATCTCCTCCGCCCTGCGTCAGGGAGCGATGGTCGGCAATTTCGGCGGCGTTGAGAGCTCGCTCCCAGATCGCTACCTCGTCGAGCACCCCGGTGAACGGTTCTCGCCGGCCGCTCATGTTGCCGATGTAGGCCGTCGCGATGCCTCCCGAAGTGATCGTATCACCCGGTGTCAGCACCGTCGTGAAGGCCTCGGCGCCATCGACCCAGATCGTCTTCTCGCCGGTCGATGCTCGATAGGTCGCAGCGACGTGATGCGTGCTCCCGTCCTTCAGCCCGGCAAGCGTCGGTCGACCCGCCACGCCGTCGAGGGGCATGTCGAGCTCACTGTAGGTGCCACCGATGTTCAGACCGAACGACAGCGTGGGCTGTACAGCAGGCGAGATCGCGACGTCACGGGTCCCCGTGTTTCCATCGTGCTGGAACGAGAAGAAGATCCTGCGGCTGCCGTCCTCCTTGCGGAAAATCTGGTCGTGGTCGTCGACCGCGCCGCTCCACTCGGGACGGATCAGCGCCTCGATCGTGATGCCGCCCGACATCGAGAAGCTGTCCCCCTCGCCGTTGCCGACGTTGACGAGAGCGTTCGAACTGTTGTCCAGATCGATCGCGCCGTCGCCGACGAGCCCGTCGACCCTGCGGACACCCGAGCCCAGGTTGCCGTGGTTGCCGCCGACAGCATCGACGGCCTGGCCGCTCGACTCGTCGAAACTCCAGTAGGACACGAGTCCCTGCGCATTCGTCGGCGGCGGCTCGTCCCCGTCTGCAAAGTTGACCCGTCCGGGCGTGCCGCCGATCTCCGCGCTCGACGTCCAGCTGGCAGTGCGCGAGCTGCGCGTGTCCGGATCGATCTTGGCCAGCGACACCCCGGAACCGTCAGCGGACACCGGCCATTCGCCGCCGACACCGTAGCTGACGCGGTCCATCCAGCGGCCGTTGTGGTCGCGAAGCTCGAGACGCTCACCGGCGTTGCTCAACCGTCCGACGAAGGGGCCGAAGGCGCCCGGGTAGCCGGTCTCGGCCTCGAGCGCGGCGGGGTCGAGCGCGACGACGATGTAGTCGCCACCTTCGACGATCGTCCCCGCGGGAAACTGGTAGAAGACGCCGTCAGACAGGTACCAGCTCGAGATGTCAACGTCCACCGCCATCTGGTTGTGGAGCTCGATCCACTCCAGCTGCACCTCGCTGGTGGCAGGGTGGTACTGGATCTCGTTGAAGACGACGATGCTGTCCGCTCGCCCGGCGCCTGTCCAGGTGAACAAGAACCCGAAGAGCGCCGCACCCATCAACGCGGTGTGAGATTGCCTCTGGCCTGCACTCATGTGCCTCTCGATCCCGGTCGACCCGAAAGCACCGAGACTACGCTGCGGGAGAGGTTGCGGCAAGCTCCTCGTGAAACGACTGGCAGATCTTGCGCAGCTCCCCACGGACCCGCTACCATGAACGGCCTGGAGGGATCTTCCGGCTCGCCTTCCTGAACACCGCCGCCACAGCCACGGCGACGAGGACGGGAACGACGACCCCGGAACCGCGACGAGGACGGCAACGGGACCCGGAAACGGCGACCCCGGAACAGGGTACAGGGAGACAAGGAATGCTGGGACATCGATGCGTACTCGGACTGCTCGTGTCGGCGCTCGTGGCAGTTGCGGCGACAGGCACCCTGCAAGCGCAGATCTACTCGGACGACTTCGAGCGCGCCGACGGTCCCGTCGACGGCTGGACGAACGCCGGTGGCAACTGGGAGATTGCCGGCGGCGAGCTCGTCGGCGGGCCTCCATCCGGAGCCGAGCAGCAGATCTTCGCCGGCGACCCCGCTCTGGTCTTGCCCGACAGCTACCGCCTCTCGTTCGACATCCGCTGGATCGCGCCCGAGGGCGGCGGCGTCGGCCGCCACGGCGGCGTCATGTTCAACTTCCAGGGCGTCGGACCTCGCGGCTCGCAATCCGGCTACCTCGTCTGGTGGATCGACCGAGCAGCCGACAAGGGACTGAACCTGACACGACGCGACGGTGGCGGATTCAACCACCTCGTCGTCGGCCCCGGCGCCGCGAACGCTCCCGCGGACCCGCCCGAGCGCTGGACGATCGAGGTCGTCGGCCCGACGATCCGCGTCTACGGCGACGGCACTCTCTACATCGAGCACGTCGACAGCACGTACCGCGGCGGTCGCTTCGCGATGTTCACCTGGAACGGGGAAGGCCAGCACGTCGCGATCGACAACGTCCTGGTCGAGGGAATCGTGCTCGCCGACAATTTCAGCCGCTCGCCCGTCCCGAACTGGACGCCCGTCGGCGGCAACTGGAGCATCGACGGGGAATCCGAGACCTTGCGGGTCGGCCCGACGGGCGGCGAGATCCAGATCTACGCCGGCAGCCCGCCGGTATCGCTGCCGGAGGAGTTCTCGCTGTCGGTCGACATGGCGTACCTGGCGCCGGGTACCCACCCGGTCGTCGGACGGCACGCGTCAGTGAACTTCAACTACCAGGAGGCGACAGCCAGGAACGGCTCCGACGGCTACCAGGTCTTCTGGATCGACCGCGGCAGTGACTTCGGCCTCAACCTCGTCCGCTGGGACGGCGGCGCTCTGGTGCCGCTGGATGCGAACGGCACCGGCGACCTCTTCGCCGACCCTCCGGCCAACCTGCGCATCGAGGTGGACGGCGACACGATCCGTGTGTACGGCGACGACGTTCTGGCGATCGAGGCCGTCGACACCACGTACCGCGGCGGGCTCTTCGCCATCTGGTCGTGGACCGGCGGCCAGGAGCTCCAGGTCGACAATGTCATCGCGACCGCCGGCGACGAGACACTCTTCGAGGACACCTTCACGCCCGGTCCGATCTCGCTCGGCGACTGGACCGTCATCGAGGGCCTCTGGGAGATCGTCGACGTCGACGGTGACAACGCTCTGCGCGCCGGACCCGCGGGCGCTACCGAGCAGAGCATCTTCGCGAACGCGACGCTGCCAGCCGACTTCGTCGCCAGCGTCGACATCGACTGGATCGCCCCGCAGGGCGGTGGCGTCGGTCGACACGGCGGGGTCTACGTCTGCTGGCAAGAGCCGAGCGGTCGCACCGCCGGGAACGGCAACGGCTACCACATCTGGTGGATCGACCGCGCGGCCGACCGGGGCTGGAACCTGTTCAAGCAGGTGAACGGCACGTTCAACACGCTCGTATCGGGCACCGCGCCCGCGGGAGCAAGCCCCGACGGTGCCCTCTCGATCGAGGTCGCCGGTGACAGCATCCGTGTCCACCACAACGGCGAGCTCGTCATCGACCACGACGACAGCCAGTTTCGCCGTGGCCATATCGGCCTCTGGACCTGGGCCGGCAAGGGGCAGAACGTCGACTTCGACGACGTCGTCGTCTTCGGCGATCCGGTCCAGTGCATCCCCTGCTTCGCGGTGACGACGGACGCGCCGCGCTTCCCCGGCGAGCCGGTGAGCTTCGACGCCGGCTGTGGCTTCGGCAACATCACCTCGTACAGCTGGGACTTTGGCGATGGACAGTCCGACTCGGGCGAGCAGACGGAGCATACCTACGACGAGAGCGGTACCTACACGGTAACGCTGGCGGTCGAAGGCCCGGACGGCTGCCAGGAGTCGGTCTCGCAGGACATCGAGATCGCCTGCGTCGAGAGCTACGAGTGCGACGGCAGCGTCGCGAGCGACGACTTCGAGGATGGTGATCTCGACGGCTGGACGGTGGCGGGCGGCACCTGGAACGTCGACGACGGCGTCGCCGTCGCCGGGCCGGCAGCCGCTGGAGGCGCCGGTGCCGAGCAGCATCTCTTTCTAGACCAGGCGGTGCCCAACGACGAGGTGACGATCCAGTTCGACTGGGAGTTCCTCTCCTCCGGCAACGTGGCCGGCGTCGGACGCCACGCGGGAATCTACTTCTGCTGGACCGGCACCGGCGTGCGCTGGGACGGTGGCACGAGAGGCTACCAGCTGTGGTGGATCGACCGTGCGCAGGACCGGGGCCTCGTCCTGGCGGACTGGAATCCGGGGCTCTCGCGTATCCTCCATCCGGGCACCTTCGACCTCTTCCCCGAGCCCCCGCAGACCATCCGCATCCAGATCGACGGACCGCGCCTCCGCGTCTTCGGAGCCGACGTCTGCGCGATCGACATCGAGGACACGACCCACCGGGGTAGCCAGGTCGCTCTCTGGACCTGGGAGCAGGGCCAGCACGTGCGCTTCGACAACTTCTGCATCGACGGACCACGCCTGGCGCCGTGCTTCGAGGTCGCCAAGAGCGGCCCTACGGTAGTCGGCGGCTCGATCACCTTCGATGGCGACTGTACGTCCGTGGCCGACGACGTCGAGGACATCCCCCTCCTGAGCTGGGACTTCGGAGACGGCAACGGAGACGACGGCAACATCGTCCGGCACACGTACGCGGAGCCGGGCACGTACACCGTGACCATGACAGCGGAGATCCCCGGCGAGGTACGGAGCTTCTCGCGGGACATCGCCGTGTCGCCTCTGGCAACGGAGTTCGAGGACGGCTTCGACGCGTTCGGCGTGGAGCTCGGACCATGGACGGTCGCGGCGGGTGCTTGGTCCCGGGTCGACGGACGGCTGACGACCGGCCCGACCGGCGCAGAGCACTGGATCTGGGCCGGCGCGCCCCCGGAGGTGGCGCCGGGGAACTCGGTCTTCGAGTTCGACTACGAGTTCCTGGCTCCCGGGACCGTCCCGTCGGTCGGCCGCCACGGCGGATTCGCGTTCTGCTGCGACGATCCATCGTCGCGCGGCGTCTTCCGCGGCTACTACTTCGACTGGATCGATCGTGACTCCGACCGCGGCATACGACTCACTCGCTCCGACGGCGCTCCCGACTCGATTCTCGTCAACGGACAGGGTGTCGAGAACGCACCCGCCGACCCGCCGACCCACTACCGCGTCGAGATCAACGGCCCACGCATCCGCATCTGGGGTGACGACGAGCTCTACATCGACATCGTAGACAACACGTACCGTGGGGGCTTCTTCGGCTTCTGGACCTGGGCCGGCGGTCAGGAGGTCGCCGTCGACAACTTCGAGCAGGTCGAGAGCTCGCTCCTGAGCCCGTGCTTCGAGAGCCGCCCGGGCGCCCTCCTCGCCGCCGGCCAGGTCGGTACCTTCGACGCGTCCTGCGCCGGGATCTTCTGCGACGTCGACAACATCGAGTTCTACACGTGGGACTTCGGCGACGGCAGTGATTCACGGAGCGGTGTCGAGGTGACGCACGCCTACGAGACGCCGGGAACCTTCCCGGTGACGCTCACGATCGAGGATTCCGACGGCAACGATCGCTCGGTATCGAAGGACGTCACCGTCTTCGAAGAGAAGGCCCCCTTCGCCGACTGCTTCGAGCGAGCAGCCGGAGCGCTCGATGGCTGGACGGTCCCGCTCGGCGCCTGGTCGATCCTCGGCAACGAGACGGCTGCCACGGCGACGACCACCGGCAACCCCGACGCCGAGAGCTGGGCCTGGTGCGGCGATCCCGCCGGCGCCACCGGGGAGCCGAACCTCGCGATACAGTTCGACGTCACGAGCGTCCTGTTCACCGGCAGCCCGCTGGACAGCGTACGACGACATTTCGGGGTCATGTTCTACTCGAACGTGGTGACGACGAACCGAACCGCGCCGGACTCGAGCGGCTACGGCCTCTGGTGGATCGACCGCACGAACGACCGCGGCGTCTCGCTGACGCGCCTCGACGGCACACAGCGCACCATGCTGGCATCCGGGGCGGGCAGCGATCTCGACGGCCCTCCCGGCGTCTGGCGCGTCGAGATCGACGGAACGGTGATCCGCGTCTTCGGCGACGACGTGCTCCTGATCGAGGTCGAGGACGAGACCTACCGCACGGGGCACCTCGGGTTCTGGGCATGGAAGAACATGTCCCTCGGCATCGACAACGTCCGGGTCGGCCGTCTCGGCGAGCTGCCACAATGCGCTCCGGTCGGCGGAGCCCAGAGGGCATGCGACTTCAACCAGGACGGCCGCTTCGACCTCTCGGACGCGGTCAGCCTCCTCGCTTACCTCTTCACCGGAGGAGCCAGTCCTCCCTGCGGAGATGGCACGATCGCGGACCCCGCGAACCAAGCGCTCCTCGACGCCAACGGCGACGGGAACCTCGACATCTCCGACGCCGCGTACAAGCTCAACTACCTCTTCACCGGGGGACCGGCTCCGATTCCGGGCGGCCAGTCGAGCTGCCTGCTGATCCCGGGCTGTCCGGACACCGGCTGCGTCGAATGAAGCGGCAGCTGTAGCCATGTCCACGGTCGGTCGCGAGTCCGCAAGATTCGTGGCCGACCGTGGATCTCTGTCGCTCGGTCGAAGTCACCCGGTCCGCGTTGACCGCGGGCACTGAAACCAGGAGAACGGTGGGATGTCGGTTCGGTCCATGGCCCTTGCTCTGACGTCTCTCGCGGTCGCCTCGCTACCGGCGCAGGACTTCGACGACGACTTCGAGCGCGGCAACGGTCCGCTCGACGGGTGGACCGTCCATGACGGCGACTGGAACATCGTCGACGGAGTCCTCGTCGCCGGTCCAGCCGGCGCCACGGAGCAGCACGCGTACGTCGGCGACCCCGCCCTTCGATTCCCGGCGGGCGACTACGTCTTCTCGGTCGACCTGCAGTTTCTCATCGAAGACCAGCAGCCGGTCGGGCGCCACGCAGGAATCGCGTTCTGCATGGACCAGCCCGCAGCGCGGTCGTCCTCCAGCGGCTACCTCGCATGGTGGATCGACCGCACCGCCGACCGGGGGATCAACCTCACCCGTCGAGATGGCGGCGGCTTCAATCACCTCGTTCTGGGTGGCGGAGATCCGCTCTCCTCGCCACCGACCAACCTGACGATCGAGATCACCGGCGACACGATCCGCGTCCATGCCGACGACGTCCTCGTCATCGAGCACGTCGACAACACCTACCGCGGCGGTCACTTCGGCCTCTGGTCCTGGAACGGCGCGAGCCAGCACGTCGCATTCGACAACGTCACGCTGGAAGCTGAAGTCCCGGCGCTCACGGCCTGCTTCACCTTCGACCCAGCCACTCCCCTGCCCGGAAACGATGTGATCTTCGACGCGTCCTGTAGCATCGCGAGCCTCGGCGAGATCGTGGGCCATGAGTGGTCCTTCGGGGACGGCGACTCTGCGGAAGGTGAGGTGGTCGAGCACGTCTACGACTTTGCCGACAACTACGTCGTCACGTTGACGGTGGAGGATGACCTGGGAAACGTCGCCACAGTCGACAGAAACATCGGAGTCCCGGACACGCTGCTGCCCCTCGAGGACGACTTCAACCGCGCCGAGGGACTCGCCGACGGCTGGACGATCCACGAAGGCGACTGGCGCATCAACGCCGACGGCCAGCTGCAGGTGACGACGCAAGGAGCCGAGGCCACGATCTGGGCGGGCGACCCTGCTGGCGTGCTCGCGGGCGACTTCACCATCGAATTCGCGATGGAGTTTCTCGCGACGCCGAACGACGGTATCGGCCGGCACGCGGGGGTCTTCTTCTGCGCCGCCGAACCCGGCAGCCGGTGGACGACCCCGCTCTACGACGTCTGGTGGATCGATCGCAACGTCGACTTCGGAGTGCAGGCGCACATCTGGAACGGTCCCGGCGGTGTGCTGGTACCCCTCGGTCCGAACACGGGGCAGACGGTCCCGGATCTTCGGGACCCGCCGCAGCTATGGACGGTGACCGTCGACGCCACGACGATCCGCTACTACGGCGACGGAGTGCTACTCGGCGAGATCGACGACGTGAGCTTCCCGCGCGAGGGGCACTTCGGCTTCTGGGCCTACCTGAACGGTCAGGACGTCGTCTTCGACGACGTCTCGGTGCGGGAGGGCGTCCACCTTCCGGAGATCGACGAGCTGCTTCCGTGCGCGAACGCCTCGGACACGGTCACTGTCGCAGGCACTGTCATCACCTTCGACGCGAGCTGCACGCGAGTCCCCGATGGCGACTCGGTCACCGCGTGGCACTGGGACTTCGGCGACGGTCAGTCGGAGGAAGGGCAGGTCGTGGAGCATGTCTACGAGGTTGCCGACACCTACGTCGCCGAGCTGACGATCGAGCACACTGGCGGCCCGGACGCGATCGTGGCGATCGAGATCTCGATCAACGAGCAGGCCGATCTGCCCTTCTTCGACGACTTCGAGATGGCCGCCGGCCCCGAGGTTCCCGGCTGGACGGTCTTCCAGGGCGACTGGTCGATCAGTGACGACAGCCGTCTCGAAGTCGTCGCGAACGGTGGCTCCAGTCCGAGCGCCGAGGCGTTCATATGGGCCGGTTCGCCCCCACTCTACGTCACGGGCGACGTGACGATCGAGTTCGAGATCGAGTTCCTGACACACAACCCGCCGACCGACGGTGTCGGCAAGCACGCCGGCGTGTTCTTCTTCGCCGAGGAGCCGACGACTCGTCACCAGACGAACTGCTACGACGTCTGGTGGATCGATCGCTCCGAGGACCAGGGCCTCGGCCTTCATCGCTGGATTCCGCTGACCTTCCTGAGCCCCGGTACGGGTATCGAGCTGCCGGAGCTCGACCTCGTCGACCCGCCGCGGTTCTGGCGAATAGAGGTCGACGGGCCGACGATTCGCGTCTGGGGAGACGACGAGCTGCTCATCGAGCGCCAGGACTCGACACGTCGCGAGGGCTACGTCGGCTTCTGGGCCTACGGCAACAACCAGCACGTGCGCTTCGACAACATCTGCGTCGTCGAGGGGCCCTCCGACGGCAGCCCGGAATGCAGCGACGGAGCCTCGATGCCGCGAGCGTGCTTCACGGCCACTCCCGACGCCGTCGAGATCGACGAGGATGTCCTCTTCGACGCGTCTTGCTCGCGCGTCCCCGACGAAGTCACGGTCACGGCCTACCGCTGGGACTTCGGCGATGGAGAGACGGAGGAAGGCGAGGTGATCGAGCACGCATTCGACGAGGCCGGATTCTTCGACGTGACACTCACGATCGAGCACGATGCGGGGGACCCTGTGACCTCGACGCGCACCGTCACCGTCAACGCGGTCGCGGTCCTGCCTGTACTCGAGACCTTCGACGACCCCGCGGACGAGGTTCCGGGCTGGACCGCTTCGAGCGGTGACTGGACGATCAACGAGGACGGGCAGCTCGAGGTGGTCACGTCCGCACAGGGCGGAGAGGCGCACATCTGGCTCGGCAGCCCCCCCGTCCTCCTCGAGGGAGACATGACGATCGAGTTCGAGATCGAGTTCGTCAACCACGACCCACCGCTCGACCCTGTCGGCCGGCACGCTGGCGTGTTCTTCTACTCGGAGCAGCCGACGCTTCGCTGGAGCTCGAGCTCCTACGACGTCTGGTGGATCGACCGGGCGCAGGATCTCGGCATGAGTCTCCACAAGTGGCCCCTCGAGTTCCTCACTCCGGGGAGCTTCGACCTCTTCCCCGAGCCCCCTCGCAGGTGGCGTATCGAGATCCTCGGCGAGACCATCCGCGTCTTCGGAGACGACGAGCTCGTCGCGGACGTGGTCGACGAGACGCGCCGCTCCGGTTACTTCGGCTTCTGGGCCTACCTCAACGACCAGCAGGTGCGATTCGACAACGTCTGCATCGTCGAGGGCCCCTTCGAGGGCAGCCCGGAGTGCGAAATCGTCGACCCGCCGGGAGACCTCTTCGTCCGCGGCGACTCGAACGCCAGTGGCACGATCGACCTCACCGACGGTGTCGTCACCCTCAACTTCCTCTTCACCGGTGGCGAGGAGCCCGCTTGCCCCGACGCGGCCGACACCGACGACAACGGCGCGCTGGTGATCAGCGATGCCGTCATCACGTTCAGCTATCTCTTCACCGGCGGCGCGGCGCCGGTACGTCCGTCCCCCACTGAGACGAACTTCCCCGTCGAGGACTGCGGTGTCGATCCGACCGACGACACCCTCGGCTGCGGTGAGTTTGCCACATGCCGGTAGGTCATCCAAACATGTCGGAAACAGCTCTTCGGACTCTCTGCTCGGCCACGTGTCTCGTGCTGTCGCTCTCGGTCTCGTCAATCTGTGTCGCAGGAGGCGCCGAGTTCGAGGATGATTTCGAGCGTGCGGACGGCCCGGTCGATGGGTGGACCGTCGTGCAGGGTGCGTGGGACATCGTCGACGGTGCGATGACCACGACCGGCGCCGGACAGGAGAGCTGGGCCTGGGCCGGGGACCCTGCCTTCGCCGTGGAGGGCGACATGACCGCGGAGTTCGCGCTCGACTTCGGAGCCCCCCCGGGAGACCCCGTCGGTCGCCACGGAGGAGTGATGATCTACGGCTCGACTC
>CAYMLL010000002.1:0-42669 GCA_964390645.1 uncultured Planctomycetia bacterium
TGGGGGCGGGACTGGCTGTGGTACATCCCCATCACCTTCTGCGTCTGGATAACGCTTCTCGGCCCGAAGAGAATTTACAGCGGGGTCGAGCGAACCGTCACCATTCTGGTGCTGGTGATATTCGCGGGCCTGCTCGTCGTGGCCGTGCGGATCGGCACCCTGCAGGACGTGAAGGACCTGGCGACCGGGGTCGTCAACCCGACCATCACGCTGGCCGGGGACTTCGAGTTCTACCGGTTCTTCGGGGCGATGGTCTTCGCCGGGGCCGGCGGATTCGGCAACCTGTTCTACGCCTACTATCTCCGCGACAAGGGAATCGGCATGGGGAGCCGGTTCCCGATGCTGTCGGTCGACATACGCGGGAAGACGGAGCGGGCGGACGAGACCGGCTACTCCTTCCCTGACACTCCCGAAAACCAGCAGCGATTCCGCGCGTGGTTCGGCTTCGTCAAGTACGACACGTGGGTGGTATTCGGGTGCGTCAGCCTGGTCACGCTGTTCCTGTTCATGTTCGCCTCGCTCGTGGCGCTTCACCCGCAGCCGGAGGGCTTCGGCCAGGGTGACGTCATATGGGATCTGTCGAGAATCCTCGGCACGACCATGGGCAACTATGGACGCTACCTGTTCCTGGTGATCGCGATCGCAGCTCTCTTCAGTACGATCCTCGCCAGCACCGACGGAGGCATCCGCATGTGGACCGATCTCCTGCACAGAGGATTCCCGTCCACGAGAAGGTGGTCCCCCGGGAAGATGTACGTACCGCTCCTGTTCGGACTGTGGCCGATCGGGTTCACGAGCATGTGGTACTTCGAGACACAGCAGGGCCTGAAGACACTCGATGTCTTCTTCATCAGCGCCGCGATCAACGGGATCGCGATGGCGATCTACATCCCGGTCATTCTCTACCTGAACCTGACCCACCTGCCGAAGTCGGCCCGACCGGGCGTCGTCAACGTCTTCTTCATGGGCTGTTGCACACTGGTGTACGGGGGGTTCGCCGTTTACCTGATCTGGACGAAGGTCGGGTCGTGGTCTTCTGCCTGAGGCTGCCGAGGAGAAACCGATGTCTGACGAGGTAACGCTGGAGGAGCTGAAGTCCTTTGAGGGGAAGGAGCTCTCTCCCTCGGACTGGTTCGTCGTCGAGCAGGAGCGGATCGACCGGTTCGCGGACTGCACCGACGACCACCAGTACATTCACGTCGATCCCGAACGCATGAAGGACTCGCCGTTCGGGGCCACGATCGCCCACGGATTCCTGTCTCTTTCGTTGCTGTCGGGGCACGGCCCGTCCGACTGGCCGCGACTGAAGAACAGCGTCATGGGCCTCAACTACGGCCTCGACCGGGTTCGCTTCCTCAATCCGGTGAAGGTGAACTCCAGGGGGCGCGTCCGCACCCGGATCCTCTCCGTCACCGAGAAGTCGCCCGGACGCGTGCTGATCAAGGCCGAGAAGACGATGGAGATCGACGGCGAGGAGAAGCCGGCGATGATCGCGGAGACGCTCGGCATGCAAGTGATGGCGACGGCGCAGTAGCGCGAAGCCGCCGGAGCGTCCTCGCAACGCGTCGTTCCCCGGACCCCGTCGTGTGCGTCGGCGGCAAGGCACCCCACGCCCGGGCTCCACCGTGAGGTTGTCGGGAGCCCCGCGGCGGCCGGGTTCCGCTGGACCGCAGAGGACTCACGAGTCCGGACCGGATACAATACCCGCCGTTTTCCGGAGACTCCGTCGCCACTCGCTGCAAGGGAGTGGCGACACCATCAACGATCCCACGAGTCAGACTCGAGAGACGAGATGTTTTCGATCCGTACGCTTCCTCGCGGGCTGCCCATCGTGATTCTGACCCTCTTGGCGAGTCAGCTGGCTCATGGTCAACACCCGTGGCAGAAGCCACCGGTGCGCCGACCTGCGGATATAGCGCGCATCGTCGGGCCGATCGTCAAACGACAGCTGTCGAGGGACCTCAACATCGTCTGGGTCTGGGGCGTCGACAAGAACCATGCTCGAGGGGGCCACGAGTACGGCTGGGTCATGGATCGTTTCGTCAACACCCTGCTGCCGACGGTCTCCCGGGTCACGGCGGTCTCGGCCATGTACTTCCCCACGAAAAAGCAGTGGGAGAAGGCGGATCTGGTCGTCTTCTACGCGCAGCAGCGTGAGCCGTGGAAGAAAGAACGCTACGAGCTCATCGACGCGTACCAGAAGCGCGGCGGCGGGCTGATCTTTCTTCACCTGGCACTGCTGGAAGGAGCGGGTGACGAGCTGGCGAAGCGTATCGGCCTCAGCTACGGGGTGCGCGACAGGGGCAAGGGCACCACCAAGTGGGGAGTCCTGCCCACGCCGGTACATGTGACCGAAGCGGGAAAGAGGAGTCCTCTCCTCCGGGGCTTCCCGGCCGAGTTCCATCTGGTCGACGAGCACTACTGGAATCTGAATGGCGACGAGAAGGACGTGACCGCGCTGGTGTCGTCACCAGGGGGACCTGTCAACGGCTCCACCGGTCCACCCGAGGCGGAGGAGCTGGACGGCAAGGACTGGCCGGTCATCTGGACGAAGGAGGTGGGCCGCGGCAGGGTTTTCGCCACGATACTCGGCCACAACTACTTCACGTTCAACGACCCCTACTTCCGGATCATTCTCCTGCGCTCCATGGCGTGGACCCTGAACGAGTCCTTCGACCCCTTCAAGCCTCTGGTGACGCTCCATCTCGAGCGGTGAGTTGCGGAGTTCCCCGACGCGGCTTCCCAGCGCGGTGCATCCAGGTGCCGAGCTGGCGTGGATCGCACTCCTGGAATGAATGCTGCCAGGTCAGAGCGGATGACTACAATGAGGGCACGGTGAAAAGCGCGGCAGGGCTCGAGTCGATGAGCGAGCAAGGCACCGGGGTAACGTCTCCCGTCGGTCACCGGCGAGTCGCGTACGAACACGAACGAGAAAGCGCGCAAACGATGAAGACGGATTCCATGCGGTCGTGGGCACGAAGCTTCGTGCTCGGAGCCGCTTTCATATCGCTCGCCTCGGCGCAAGAAGGTGTGAAAGACGGTCAGTGGCTCTCGCATGGCGGCGACAAGGGAGGCACGAGGTATTCGAGCCTCGACCAGATCACGGGCGACAACTTCAGCAGCCTGAAGGTCGCGTGGCAGTGGGAGTCCATCGAGGGTGAGATCGACACACCCAGCCGTCGGACACGACCCGGCCCGCTCCTTGCCACGCCCGTCATGGCCCGCGGCGTCCTCTACACCAGCACCTCGTTCAGCCAGGTGGCGGCGATCGACGCGGGGACGGGTGAATCGCTGTGGAAGTACGACCCGGGCAGCTGGCGAGCCGGACGGCCGGCGAACATGGGGTTCCGCCACCGCGGTGTCGCCTACTGGCGCGATGGCGATGACGAGAGAGTCATCATCGGGACGGGCCACAGCCACCTCATCGCGCTGGATGCCGGTACCGGCGAACCCGTCTCCGGGTTCGGGGAAAACGGCCACGTCGACTTGACCAAGGGGCTCAACCAGCCGGCTCACATCTGGAGCCACCAGGTAAACTCACCTCCGATGATCTGCCGGGACGTCATCGTGGTCGGATCCGTCATCATGGACCGCCCACCCACCAAGGCCTTCCTCCGGGGCGATATCCGTGGGTTTGATGTGCGCACCGGCAAGAAGCGGTGGCAGTTCCACACCATTCCCCAGGCGGGCGAGTTCGGCGTGGAGACCTGGGAGAACGACTCGTGGAAGTACTCGGGCAATACCAACGTCTGGACGATGATGAGCGCAGACGAGGAGCTCGGGTACGTGTATCTGCCCATGGGCGCGGCCACGAACGACTTCTATGGCGGTCACCGACCCGGCGACAACCTGTTCGCCAACTGCCTGGTGTGCCTGAACGCCGAGACAGGCAAGCGCGTCTGGCACTACCAGACCGTCCATCATGACCTGTGGGACTACGACCTGCCCTGTGCGCCCAATCTTGTTGATGTCGTCGTGGACGGCAAGCCGACCAAGGCCGTCGCCCAGATGGGCAAGACGGGCTATTGCTACGTGTTCGATCGCGTCTCGGGCAAGCCGGTATGGCCCATCCGCGAGGTGCCGGTGCCCCAGTCGAAGGTTCCGGGCGAGAAGACGTCCCCCACCCAGCCCGTGCCGACGAAGCCGCCTCCCTTCTCGGCGCAAGGGCTTACCGAGGAGAACGTCATCGACTTCACGCCCGAGCTGAAGAAAGAAGCGCTCGAGATCATCGAGAAATACGACTACGGTCCGATCTTCACACCGGGATCCGAGCGAGGCACCCTCACGGTTCCGGGTGACGGTGGCGGCGCGAACTGGATGGGAGCCACGCTGGACCCCGAAACATCTATCGTCTACGTACCCTCCATCTCCTATTCCTATGTGGTGAAACTGGCCAAACCGGATCCGGCCCGGTCCGATCACGCCTACACCATCAAGATCGGACGGCCGCGCGGTCCGGACGGTCTCCCGCTGTTCAAGCCGCCCTACTCCCGGATCACCGCGATCGACCTCAAGACGGGGACGCACGCCTGGATGAGGCCGATGGGAACAGGGATCGAGAACCACCCCAGACTCGAGGGGCTCGACGTCCCGCCGACGGGAGGCGGAGGGTGGGCGTACCCGATGACGACCAGGACGCTGCTGATCGCCGGACATGGCGACAACATGCTCGCCCTGGACAAGGCGACGGGAAAACTGATCACGGAGCTGGAGCTGAAGAACAGCAGCGGAAGATCCCTCGGACGTGTCACCGGCCTGCCGCTGACCTACATGCACGAGGACCGGCAGTTCATCGCGGTTGCGCTGACCGACCGGCGCTCGAGGAAATCGAGAATCGTCGCGCTGGCGTTGCCCGAGCGAAAGAAGTGAGAGATCACCCCTGAGCCTACCGCTGACTCAGGAATCCGAGATCGCCCCACTCGCTCCCGTGACGAACGCCCAGACGTCGGTCGTGGCCCGCTCGGCCAGACAGCGACCCAGCTGCTCCGCCCAGAAGGCCTCGGGACCGAACTCGTCGCGCCACGACCAGAGGCGACGCGTGAACTGGTGCAGCGAGTACTCGTAGGTGAATCCGATCGCGCCATGCATCTGGTGGCTGATCTCGGCACACACGCCTGCGGCCTCGCCGACCCGCGTCTTGGCGACGGCAATCTGCAGCGCGGCATCGCCCCGTTCGACAGCGATCACCGCGTCATCGGCGGCGCGACCCGCCGCCGCGACCTCTCCGGCCAGCACCGCAACTTGCTGCCGCACGGCCTGAAACTTCCCGATCGGCCGACCGAACTGCACGCGATCAACCGAGTACCGGACGGTCAGTGACAGAATGGTGTCGAGCGCTCCGGCCATCAAGACCACGCGAGTCAACGCCCCCAGCTGCTGAAGCTTGCGGACGTCGACCCCCTCGCCCGCCCGGAAGACATCGTCGTCCTCGAGCGCCACGCCACCCAAATCCACGTCACCGCGGGGCTCCCCCGCCAGGCTCTTCCCCTGACGGATGGCACACTTCCGGGGAGACACGACGGCGACTCCGGGTTGGCTCCCGTCTTCGACCAGCACGACGATACTTGCCGATCGAGCGGCGAAGGGCACGCGCCGCGCCCTTCCCGACAGCACCCACCGGTTTCCTTCACGTCGAAGGCCGACGTCGTCGCCCTTCTCCACCGGCGCAACCGTCAACGGACCGCTGGAGACGTTCCGCTCCGAGCCGGAGAGAATCCAGGCGGCGAGAAAGGTCTCGGCCAGCGGCAAGGGCACCGCGTGTCGCCCCGCCTGTCGGAGCACGGCCATCGCGTCTCCGACCGCGCCTCCTGCTCCACCGAGGTCCTCCGGAACAGCTGCCACCGTCAAGCCGGCGTCTTCCAGCGTCTGCCACGTCGCTTCGGGCCAGACTCCGGATTCGGCGGCGTCGACCCGGGTCTTGTCGCATTGATCGCGGAAGATCCGATCGGCTGATTCGCTGATGAGCCAACGTGTACTGGTCACGAAAGTCCGAGCCCCCGTGCGATGATCCCGCGGAGTATCTCCCGGGTCCCGCCCTGAATCGTATGGGTGGGGCTGTAGAGAATGGCCTCCTCGAGCGTCTCGACGAACCCATCGTCCGCTTCGCAGTTCTCTTCAGACTGGACGAGTCGGCGGGCCACCTCCGGGAGCTGCTTGGAGAAGTTTGTCCCCAGGTCTTTCACGACGGCGGCCTCGACGTTGGGAAGCTCTCCGTCCTGCAGCATGCCGGAGACCGAGAACGACATGCTGCGCAGCGTCATGAGCTGCGCGGCCAACCGACCCAGCACTTCACTGGCGTGTCGGCTCGGATTCGCCCCGACGACACGAGCCAGCTCCTCGAACACCCGGAACGTGAGCAGGAAGCGCTCCGGCCCGGACCGTTCGTAGGCCAGCTCGCTGACCACCTGGTCCCATCCCTGGCCCACGTCCCCGACGACCATCTCGTCCGGAACGAAGCAATCGGTGAACACCTCTTCGTTGAACTCGTGCTCGCCCGCGAGGTTCCGGATCGGCCGGATTTCGATTCCGTCCGACTCGAGATCGATGATGACCTGGCTCATCCCCGCGTGTCGATTCTCCTGCAGCGGCGACGTGCGGACCAGCGCCAGCATGTAGTTCGCCTGGTGCGCCCAGCTGGTCCACAGCTTGGTCCCGTTGATCAGCCAGCCACCTTCGACACGCCGGGCGGCCGTACGGATGGAGGCCAGATCGGAACCGGAATCCGGCTCGCTCATGCCGATGCAGAAACAGCACTCCCCGGCGGCGATTCGCGGCAGAAACGTCTTCTTCTGCTGCTCGCTCCCGACGCGCAGCAGCAACGGTCCCGTCTGACGGTCCGCCACGAAATGCGCTCCGATCGGCGCACCGACGGCCAGCAGCTCCTCGTTGACGATGTGCCGCTCCAGCGACGATCGTTCGTGCCCGCCGTAGGATTTCGGCCAGGTCATCCCGATGTAGCCCCGGGCTCCGAGACTCCGGCTGAACTCGGTCGAGAAGCGAAAGGTTCGCCGCTGCGGCGGCAGTCTCCCCGCGACCCGCTCTTCGGCGAGAAACGCGCGGACCTCCGCCCTCAGCTGCACCTCGTGGGCAGGCATCTCCACCGTGTCGAACCGTAGAGAATGAGTGGCCGAGCCCGGGTCCGGCATGAAGCTCCCCCGCATCGCCCATAGAAGAGAACGAGATCCGACCGCTGCGCAATCGGGCCAGAGGAAAGAACGAGCCCGGAGCAACTCTCGAACTCCTGGTGAACAGATCGGCTATCGTATCAGCGAGGATTTCGGAAGGCAAAAATCAATCCCTTCACCTTGTGGTGTGAACCCTCGTGACACGTCGCGACGGTGCACCGACGTGACGACGTTCGACGAGTGCTTGTTGAAGGCGGCGTGACGGATGCTGTAAGTTCTGTACCGGCGCGGCGAGTCGGACGACATCCGCCCGCACGGCGGTGAATCGTCTTACCTGCACATCGACGCGCGTCCATGAGCAAAGGAATGGTTGATGACAACAGCTGCGCTCCGGGGCATCCGTGTCGTCGAATTCGCGGAGATGATCTCGGGGCCCTACTGCGGCAAGCTCCTGGCAGATCTGGGCGCGGACGTTGTCAAGGTGGAGTCCCCTCGTGGCGACGCCTCGCGAAACTATGGCCCCTTCCCGGATTCGGGGCCGCATCCCGAACGCAGCGCGCTGTTCCTGTATGTGAACTCGAGCAAGCGCAGCGTTGCTCTGGACCTGGCCACCGATGACGACGTGGCGACGTTCAGGAAGCTGCTTCAGTGGGCGGATGTCCTCCTCGACAACCACTGCCCTGATGTGCTCGACAAGCTGGGCCTGGGATGGAAGGCGCTGCAGGAGTTGAACTCCTCGCTCGTGTACGTCTCCATCACTCCCTACGGTCGAACGGGACCGCGATCCGGAGCGCCCGGGGATGAGCTCACGCTCATGCACGCGTCCGGTCTCGGGAACCTGCTACCCACCCGCTCGGCCGACATCAGCCGACCACCCGTCAAGATGGGAGGCTGCCAGGTCGGATACCATGGCGCAGTCGCGGCCGCAGTGGCCACGTTGAGCTCCGTCACGGGACAGAAGAATACGGACCGGGGCAGGCTCATCGACATCTCTCTCGAGGAGGTCATGCTCAACATGGTCTCGCCCGTGGTCGCGGGAACCCGCTATCACGGCACGACCTGGAGCCGGGTCCCCGACCGCCCGCCGGCGATGGGACGGATGCAGACCGAGGATGGCTACGTCATCCTGAACGCCTTCGACGACCATCACTTCGAGGCATTTCGAGAAGTGCTGGGGAATCCGGACTGGTGCGCCGGCGACGAGTGGAAGTCGATGACGTACCGCGCGAATCACCTGATGGACATCGCGTCTCATCTGGACGCATGGATGCTGCAACAGCAAAAGGACGAGATCCACCATCAGGCGGCCAGGAAGGGAATCGTCATCGGGCCCATCGCCACCGCCGAAGACGTGATGAAGAATCCCCAGTACGCGGCCCGTGACTTCTTCGTTGAAGTGAGTCACCCGGAAGCGGGCACGCATCGATACGCCGGAATGCCCTTCAAGATGTCGGCATCGCCGCCCGAGGGGTCACGGCCCGCGCCTCTTCTGGGTCAGCACAACGACGAGATCTCCGATCTGCTCGCGGGCGAGGCCGGGAAAGCGGTCGGGCGACCGGCCGTGAGGAAGCAGACGGTCGAAGGAGAGCTGCCGCTGAAGGGGGTGCGAGTTCTCGAGTTCTGCTGGGTCTGGGCCGGCCCGTACGCCGGCATGCTTCTGGGCAATCTGGGTGCGGAGGTCATCAAGGTCGAGGGACACAATCGCACCGACCTCATGCGACGCTCCGTGATCTGGCCTCTTGCCGAGCCGTCACCTCAAACCGTCCCTCCGAACCAGGGCATAGCGTTCAACACGGTCAACCGGAACAAGAAGGGAATCACGCTCGACCTGAGGAAGCCGGAGGGCGTCGAGATAGCCCGACGTCTCGCCGCATCGAGTGACATCGTCATCGACAACATGCGCCCGGGCGCCCTCGCGAGACTCGGTCTGGGCTACGAGGATCTCGAGCGCGTCCGCCCGGACATCATCGTCGCGTCATCGTCGGGCCGGGGCTCCGAAGGCCCGGAGAGCAGCTATCTGGGCTACGCGATGGTTCACCACGGTATCGGGGGAGGAGCCTACATCACCGGCTATCCGGACGATCACCCGTGCCACAGCACCGGCGACGTCGACATCATGAACGCGACCTTCTTCGCCTTCGCAACGCTCGCCGCCCTTTACCATCGCGATCGAACGGGCGAGGGTCAGTTCATCGATTACTCACAGTGCGAAGCGGTCAGCTCGCTCATCGGCGAGGTCCTTCTCGGGTACGAGATGACCTCGGTCGTCCCCGAGAGAGCCGGAAACACACATCCCCGTTTCGCGCCGCACAACGTGTACAGAGCCTGGGGCGTGAATCGCTGGATAGCGCTCGAAGCTCACTCGGATGAGGAGTTTCTCCGGGTCGCAGAGGTGCTGGGCATGCCACAGCTGGCGTGTGACAGTCGCTTCGAGACCATGACCGAGCGCAAGCGAAACGAGGCAGAGCTGGACCGCATCATCGAAGCCTGGACCTCGAAACGCGACCGAGACTGGACGGTGGCTCAGTTCGCCAAGGCCGGACTCATGGCGGCACCTTCGCGCGATGCGATGGACCTCTACGCCGACCCTCATCTCCAGGATCGCGGAGCATTCGTCACGATCGAACACCCGGAGCTGGGAGAGCTGGAGATGGTGGCGCCGCCCTGGAAGATGAGCGACTGCGAAGCGCCCGCTCGGTGCGCACCCCTGCTCGGTGAGCACACGGAGCAGGTGCTCACGGACATCCTGGGGACAAGCGCCCCCGAGCTGGCGGCTCTCCGCGATAGCGGAATCATCTTGTGATGTTCGACCTGCTGAAAGGGCTCAAGGTCGTCGACTTGACGACGGTGGTGCTCGGCCCTTACGCCACGCAGTTCCTGGGCGACCTCGGTGCCGATGTCATCAAGGTGGAGTCACCGCAGGGAGATGTGTACCGCGCCGCTCGCCCGGGGCGGCGAGAAGACCTCGGTGTGGGTTTCCTCAACTTCAATCGCAACAAGCGCTCGATCGCGGTGGATCTGAAGCAGGACCGCGGCCGAGGCGTCGTCCATGATCTCGTCGGCACGGCGGACGCGGTCGTTCACAACATGCGATCGAGCTCGGCAGCTGCCCTGGGGGTCTCCTACGAGGAGCTGTCCTCACTGAAGCCGTCCTTGATCTACTGCTACTCCCCCGGGTTCGGCAATCGCGGTCCGGATCGTGAAGCGCCGGCGTACGATGACACCATCCAGGCACGATCGGGGCTCGCCGCCCTCAACGCCGACAGCGACGGCGCGCCGCAGTTCGTACGGACCATCGCCTGCGACAAGGTGGTGGGCCTGCACCTGGCGCTGGCAGTCGTGTCGGGGGTAGTTCAACGCGAGAGAACCGGCCGCGGAGTTTGCATCGAAGCACCCATGCTGGAGAGCATGGCCTCGTTCCTGCTGGCGGAGCACCTGGCTGGACACACGTTGATCCCTGCAGAGGGAAAAGTCGGCTATGACCGGGTGCTGTCGCCGAACCGCAAACCCTACCGCACCAAGGATGGGTATCTCGCCATCTTGCCTTACAGCACCAAGCACTGGATCCGTTTCTTCGAGCTCAGTGATCGTGCCGACCTGGCCGTTCATCCCAGGGTGACGGATCCGGTGCAACGCTCCAGGCACATCGATGAGCTTTACGGAATACTGGCGACGATCGCCGTGACCAGGACCACCGGTGAGTGGCGCACCCTGCTGGCGGCGCGGGACATTCCCTGCTCGCCCGTCAACTCGCTGGAGGATCTGTTTGACGACCCGCACTTGCAGGCCGCCGAGATGTTTCCTGAAGTTGACGATGCGAGAATCGGCTCACACAGGACCGTGCGATCACCATTCGAGGTTGACGGTGGCCTGTCCCATGCGAGCCATCAGGACAGCCCGGCGCCTGGACTCGGCGAGCACACCCGCGAGGTGCTGGGCGAGCTGGGCTACACCGGGGCCCGGATCCAGGCGCTGGTGAAGGACGGTGTGGTCATCAGCCGGGACTAGTCCGCATGTCTCACGGCTTCCTGCCACGGAATCGGTGAGAACTCGGACTGGCTCGCACCGGTTGCCGAGCGGAACGACCTGTCAAGCGTCGTGGAGATACCAGCGCGTGCCGCAGACGTCGACCCGATCATCGCTGAAGTAACAACCCCGCTCCCTGGCTCTCGTCAGGATGTGGTCGCGATCCTTGACGGCAATATCCAGGCCCCCGAGACCAGCGCCCCGGCCGTCCTGTGCCTCGACGAAACGAATCGTGGCGTTGTTCAACCGCATGGACAGTCCGGCGCCCTGACGTTCGACGGGTAGCCCCGCCACCGTACCCCACCGCTGGGCGAGCTTGTCCGGGTCCGGGCCCTGCAGCTCGACTCCCAGGTAGTCGACCGTGACATCCTGCTTGACCTCGTCTTCCCAGCCGCAGCCTCCTACCGGGTTCCAGTGGCCTTCGAGGTCTTCATGGACATCCCACTCGATCTCGAAGAACGACGCGATCATGTCCCCGGGATGCAGCTGACACAGATTCCAGCCGTCGCGCTCCGCCTCGTAGGCGACGCGAACGCCGCTGTCCAGCGCCCGCTGCCGGATGGTCTGCTGGTTCTCCAGTGTGTCGACCTGGGTGATGACCATGTAGCCGCCATCACCGTCCCTTCGGTCCAGATAGCGCCCCCCCGCGGTGCCTTCTTCAACGGGTGCGACCACCTCGAGGAAGTTCCTGCCCACGGGCATCAGCGTGTTCTCCAGCCCGAACTTCCCGACGCCCGGATCGACGTGACAGATGTTGATTCCGAGAACAGCGGTCAGGTCATCGATCGCGGGCTTCAGCTCCCGAGCGACGAGGCAGATCTGGCGCAGTTGAATGGTCATGTCCTCCCCCTACGGGCTACCAGTCGAAGAGTCCTCGCGGGTTTCTCGCCATCACTGCGTGGTCGGGTCCTTCCAGCCCCCGACCGTTGGGCTGCTTGCCCCCAGAAGCACCTTGAATCTCTCATCGCCGGCGTGCCGGTCCACCTGCTCGTCACCGAGCACTCTCTGCAGGGCGGTGTATCCCCGGGTCTACAGCTCGACAACATGATCCGTCAAGCCGAGCTCACCGATCTTCGCGACCAACCTCTCCAGGGACTCGTCCTCGGATCGTCGGATTGGTGGAGCCACGCAGATCCTTCCCGGGGTCATCCCCTGCTCACACAGCCAGCCACTCCCGGCTCGTTGGAGTCCGGCGCGAACATCCGGTCGCTCCTGCACATCCGCCGGCATCTCGTACTCTGCGTTTCCGGGGTCGGCGCAGGAGTAAACCGTTGCGCGTGACGAGAGGCCGGGGCATCCTCGTCGGAGTTCGCGGTCAGACTTTCTGGAATCCGCAACCGATTCGGAAGGTACCTTCGGAGGCTCTGCTTCGGCAGCGATCGTACCTACAGGAGAGGAGCACATGGTAGAAGAAACTGTCGCGACTGGCACAGACGATCTGTTGGTGTCTTCGGAGGATGGAGTCCTGACTTTGACACTGAATCGTCCGCAAGCGCGCAATGCGATGTCCCGCGAGATGACGGGCGCCCTGGCCGAGCAGCTTGCCGAAGCCGAGCTCGACCCTGCTGTTCGCTGCATCGTCTTGACCGGTGCGGGAAAGGGCTTCTGCGCGGGGGGAGACGTCAAGGGCATGGCCGCTCGAGGGGACGGGACGGTGGGCGAGAACACGATCGACAGCGCCATCCACCGGCAACGGCTCAATCAGCGCGCGACAGCCGGACGCCTGTACAACATGCCGAAACCCACCCTGGCGGCGCTTCCGGGCGCTGCGGCAGGAGCCGGGCTGTCTCTCGCATTGTCGTGTGACCTGCGTATCATGGCATCGAATGCCATTCTGACCACCGCCTTCGCTCGTGTCGGCTTTTCCGGCGACTACGGCGGCACGTTCTTCCTGTCGCAGCTGGTCGGCACCGCGAAGGCCAGAGAGCTGTACTACCTGTCGGAGCGGATCAGCGCCGAGGAAGCCCTGAGGCTCGGGCTGACCAACTGGGTGGTCGATCCAGAGGAGCTCCCGGCGAGAACCAAGGAGATCGCGAGTCGTCTGGCGAACGGCCCCACCGTGGCGTACCGATACATGAAGGAGAACTTCGCCAGAGCGATCTCGTCTGGAGACCTCGACGATTGCCTGGATCTGGAAGCCACCCACCACGTGCACTGTGGGCAGACGGAAGATCATCGCAACGCGACCAGGGCGTTCGTGGAGAAACGCGAACCGGTCTTCCAGGGTCGTTAGCCCGTGGGGAGCACACCTGCCGGATCTGACATCGGGCAGGTGGTTCTGCTGACCTCCGCACAAGACGCTCACTGCGCGAATCGCATCCCCTCCGGTCGCAGCGGAAACGACGGGACGGTCCGACGGTTCTCGGATTCGCAGGACTCGTGAAGCTCGAGGTGCTGCCGGATTCGCGCTCCAGCTGACAGAGGGTGGCCGGACGCGGCCTGGAGGGGGACGTGTTACGGTGCATTCCCTGTGCGCCAGCGGCGCCCTTGACCGGCATCGCACTCCCGGGGAGCGGTCAGAAAGGAACCACGACCACGTTCAGGACGAAGTACCCGACTCTGGCACTCCCGGCGGTTGCGGCCGTCATCGGATCCATGGTGGGACAAGCTCATCGCGCGGTCATGGGGTGCAACCGGACGCAGAGGAGGCCTCTCGGGCGGTCCCTCCGACGACGGCGAAGTCTGGCGACGTCTCTCTCCCCGACAGTGGCGACTTGAACACTGCCAGGAAGGAAGCCTGCAGCTTCCTCGTGCAGAAACAGGCAGCCAGGAAAGCGAGCACCCCTCCCGACACCTCCAGAAGGGCAAAGTGGGTGGAGACGATCGAGTTCGACCGTGCCGTGCATGCGGTCTACCAGTCCCTGTCTGCTCGGGAACGGGAAGAGACCCTGATGATCGTCACCGCGGATCACCTTCATACCTCGAGCATCTCGGGGTATCCCACCCGCGGCAATCCCATCCTCGGCAAGCTCCACGGCAACGATCGCCACGGCAACCCGAAGAAGGAACCCGAGGTGGACGAGCCGGGACTGCCCTGCACGACCCTGAGCTACGCCGGTGGCCCGGGATCCACCGCGCAGACGATTCACACGAAGAGATTCACCACGAAACGCGGAGGGCTGACCACTGACGGTTTCATGTCTCTCCTGGTCGGAAGGACGAGGTACGTTCGAAGCCCGGTAGGTCCACGCCCCGATCTCGATGCTGTTGACACCGCGGCCCGCAAGTTGGTCCAGGAAGGACCGGTTCCGATGAAGCTGGAAACGCGCGGTGGTGAAGATGTGGTCATCGACGCGAAGGGGCCAGGGTCCCATCTGTTTCGCGGCACCAGGGAGCAGAACTGTATTCTTCACGCCATTCAGCAGGCCCCCGCCAGACCGTGAGCATGAGAGTCGGGCAGGTCACCGGAAGGAACCCACTCACCTCTTCCCGGCTCCCCCTCGTTCCGAGTGAACTCGCCTGCGCTCTCTCCCCCACGGCTTCTCGGTTGTCGAAGAGACGGCTTCATGATCCCACGGGTCTCTTCGATGGCCCAGGTCCCGTCGACGGCGCGCGTACGATCCTGCGGACCGTTCGGACCCGCACCCGACATCGTCTTGCGTCCGATGGTCCCTGGAGGATAATAATCTCCTTCATCCCGAGAAAGGAGCCTGTCATGCGTTTATCAGCCGCGACTCTACTGACCGTGTGCCTTCTCACCGTCGGCTTCAGCGGTGTCTCTCCGGGTGACGACGCCGTGGACGTCTGGGACCGTGTCGATCACCACTTCGTCAAGAACGGTGACGTGAAGATCCACTACGTCACGCTCGGCAAGGGCAAACCGATCCTCTTCATTCACGGCTTCCCCGACATCTGGTACTCGTTTCGCCACCAGATGCACACGCTGGCCACGGACTACCGGGCCACCGCAATGGACCTGCGCGGCTACAACAAGAGCGACAAGCCCGACGGCGTCGAACACTACGCCATACCCCACATCCTGAGTGACGTGAAGGCCGTGGTCGACGATCTCGGCGGCAAGGTGACTCTCGTGGGCCACGACTGGGGAGGCGCGATCGCATGGCGTTTCGCGATGAAGCACCCGGACCGGCTCGAGCGCCTCGTGATCCTCAACCTCACACATCCCCGGGGTTACGCGGCCGTGGTCTCCAACCCCACCGAAGCACAGAAGGCCAACACCCAGTATGCGCGCAACTTCGCGAAGTCGAAGCCCGACGGCAGCCCGGTGCCTGGACGCATCCTCGGTATCGGAGATCGCATGGGGCCGGTGGTCGCAAAGCACTATCGCGAGGCGCTCGGGCGATCTTCCTACGACGGAATGCTCAACTACTACCGGGCCAACTACAACAGGAAGAGGGGTGGTGAAACACCCAACATCACCGTGCCCGTGCTGCAGTTCCACGGGCTGAAGGACACCGCGGTCGACAAGGACGGACTCAAGGGCACCTGGGACTGGATCGACAAGGACTACACGCTGGTCACCATCCCCAGCTCCGGCCACTTCGTGCAGTGGCAGGCAGCCGAGCTCGTCTCACAGACGATGAAGTCCTGGCTCAATGCCCGTGACTGATCCGTCCACTCGCCCGGGACAGGCTCCTCTTGTGGATGAGGCCCGGCCGGCTAGTAGCTCTTGGGCAGGCCCAGGACCTTCTCCGCCAGGTGACAGAGGATGAGCTGCTGACTCACCGGTGCCAGACGGGCGATCATGATCTCCCGGAACAGCCGCTCGACGTGATACTCCTTGGCGTAGCCCATCCCGCCGTGGGTGAGAACGGCACGCTCGCAGGCACGATAGCCGGCCTCGGCGCCCAGGTACTTGGCGGAGTTGGCGTGGGGGCCACACGGCTTGCCTTGCTCGTAGAGAGCAGCGGCGTGCAGACACGTCAGATAGGCGGCTTCGAGCTCCATCCAGCTCTCGGCAAGCGGATGCTGGATGGCCTGGTTCTGACCGATCGGACGGCCGAAGACGATCCGGTCGCGGGCGTACTTGGCAGCTCGAGCGAGGGCGTTCCGGCCGATACCCACCGCCTCGATCCCGATCAGGACGCGCTCGGCGTTGAGGCTGTAGAGCAGATACTCGAACCCACGCCCCTCCTCGCCGATACGGTCGCCCACAGGAACCGGCATGTGGTCGTAGAACACCTCGTTCGAGTCAACCGCAGCACGCCCCATCTTCGGGATTCGGCGCACGTCAGCGTGGTCGCGGTCGAGATCGGTGTAGAACAGCGTCAGGCCTTCGGTCTTCCTTGACACCCGGTTCAAGGGCGTGGTTCGGGCGAGCAACATGACCTTGTCGGCGACCTGGGCAGTCGAGGTCCAGACCTTCTTGCCAAAGATCACGTAGTGGTCACCATCGCGCACCGCCGACGTCTTGATCTCGGTGGTGTTCAGTCCCGCATCAGGCTCGGTGACGCCGAAGCAGGTCTTCTCCCGCCCGTCGATCAACGGCGGCAGCCATCGCTCTCTCTGCTCATCGCTCGCGAATCGCACGATCGGAGAGGGCCCGAAGATGTTGATGTGGACAGCCGAGGCGGCGCTCTGGGCGCCCGACGACCGGCCGATCTCGTGCATCACGAGGGCCGCTTCAACCAGCCCCAGGCCGCTGCCACCGTGTTTCTCGGGCATCGCGATGCCGAGAACCCCGACCTCGGCCATCGCCCGGAAGAAGTCGTGAGGAAACTCCTGAGACTGATCGAGCGCATACCAGTAATCGTCGTCGAAGCGCCGGCATGCGTCCGCGACGCTCTCGGCGATGGCTTCCTGTGCAGGCTCGAGAGTGAAATCCACTGAATGAAAGCGCCCCCCGCGCGCCGCCTACTTGCCGCCCTTGCTTTCCTCGCTCTGCTTCGGCTGGCGCGTGAAGCCGCCCACCTTGTTCAGCCGGCTTATATCGACCGGGCCCTTGAACACCTCGGCGAAGCGTCTGCCGAACGCCCGGAGATGCGGCTGAGCCCCGTGAGTCTTCAAGGTCTCCACGGAGTCGAAGCACTCGTAGAACACGACCTTGTCAGGCTCCTTCTCGTAGCGGTGCGCGACGTACGTCAGCACCCCCGGCTCCTTCTCCTCGACGGCCCTGGTCAGCTTGCCGAGCAGGTCGACAGCCTCCTTCTCCTTGCCGTCCTGAATGCTGAAGCTGGCTATCTGGGTGATCCACTTGGACTCGTCGGTTGCCGCGGAGGCGGTACGGGAGAAGCCGAACATCGTTCCCGCACCAGCCGCCATGGCGGCGCCGGTCATGAAAACATCCCTGCGACTCGGCGTGTCGTGTGACATCGTTGAGACCCTTCGAATTGCTGGGAGAACGACGCGATCGAGGACCGTTCACGCCGGTGTGGCATACGTGGTCGTTGTAGCCAGTGGATCAGCTCGAGGCAAGGAAATAGGCGAGCCGGGACTCGCGTCGGAGTCATCACCAACAACATGACACTCATGTCATCACAACGACGCCGGGTGCGTCGCCAGCTCCCTCGATGTTGCCTCCGATGTATCAGCAGTATCACGATCGCGCGAACTCCTACGTCACTCCCGTACGGACCGCATCGACGACTCCGCTCTGTCTCCGTACTTGGCGTGGCGAGCCACGAAAGCTGTCCGTCATGAGGTCGAGCTCGGTCACTCGATCCTGAGGAGCCCGGTGAATCGTCCGCTCCCATCGCTACAAGGACGAAGGGCGCGGCACGAAGCACCGCGCTCTCGACGCAAGCGAGGCGCCAGAGATCCGAGGCCCCGCGAGATCCTCGGCGAGTCGCCCGGCCATCCTGCCGGTGAGCCAGGAAGAACACCGTTCACCTCGTCGAGCAACGTCAGCGACGACAACCCGTACGGCCTCGGGGACTGCCTCGCCGGACGCGCGCAAGGAGGAAACCGATGTGTCGACGTGAAAGAACGCTAGCGGCGCTCCCGGGGAACGGGCGCCTCCGTACGTTTCGCTTCCGGGTTGGTCGAATCCGGCGCGTCGGACAGCTGCGACTTCACGAACGACGCATCACGAACCACCGTCGCCCGGCGAAATCCCGTTTGCCACCGAGCGTCGACGACACCGCTCCCCACGACTCGCGAGTTCGCGATCACGGTGTCGAAGTCGGTGCCCGTCCTCTTGCCCTTGTCGTGGTGCATCTTGACCAGGAATTTTCCCGACGGGAGCGCCGGACTGTCGGTCTTCTGGCTATCGATCATCAGATAACCCTGCGCGTAGTCGCCGAGCTTTCTGCTACGCAACATGACGAACGAGCTGACCGCGGCCGGTCGGTCCTGCCACTGGCCTTCTGCCCCCGGCTTCGGAGCGTGGACGGTGAGCATCCCCGTCTTCTTCTTCCAGCCGGCGGGAACGTGTGCCACACGCAGAAAGAACGCGGAGCCGGTGTACGTCGATCGGCGCGGCAGCGACTCCGCCGAGGGGTAGCGGCCCTTCACAATCGCGGCGTAGTCACGAAGCCAGCCGAGGAACGCCATGTGGTCGGTGTCGTCGAGGAACATCTTCTGTTCGCCGCCGTGCTCCGTGATGTTCAGCGGCTTCAGCAGGAGCTCGCTTTCCTCCGGTTTCTCGAGGCTGACAAGCTCTCGCTCGACCAAGGCGAGAAGCGTTGCCCGCGGGTCAGGCTTGAGCCACCCGAGCTTCTCCGCACCGTATTCCTCCACGAGGTTCGGGTAACGGGACCCACTGTCCGTATGGCAGCTGTCGCAACGGAAGCGGAGGGACCAGACCTTCCGCGAGAACGACTCGACCAAGCCGTCGAGGAGACCGTGGCGAATCACCTCGTCCGGGATCTTCGGCTTCGCGAGCTTCGATCGGTCCAGTGGCCGTGCGTTCCGGAGCTTCCGATCCTTCACCGAAGCCTCGATCCACGCCGTGAACGACTCGAGCTCGGCCTTACGTGTGCTCTCGTGGACGAGGTCCGCCTCCCCCTTCTCCTGAGGTCGTTTGTTGATCAGTCGCAGGATCCTGGACTTCCCGGGGCGTTCAAGGTCGAGCAACCCCTGGTCCCGGAGTGACCGGAACGTCTCCTCGTGGGACGACAGGATGTAGTCCTTGAGGTCGACGGGGCCCAGGTGACACTGGACGCAGCTCGACCGCTCTTGCGAACGGAAGATCGGCAGGATACGTGCCTCGAAGATCCGATCCGGTGACTCCGGATCCCCTTCCGCCACCGGGACCTCGGCCGCCGCCGAGGCAGGAAGCAGCACGCCGACGAGCATCGTCACCAGAAGCCCGCCGCTCGCGCGCCGAAGACGTCGAACTCGTCGTGCCATGGAATGACTCCGCACCGAGCGCCTCAAACAGGTCTCAGCATCGCACAGAGGTACGTTCGGAGCAACGCTCGAGCCACCAGGGACGGCACGACGAGACCGGGACGAAAGGAGCCGTACGCGCGCCCCTCGAGCAACCCATCGACGACACGAACGCTGCCGAGACCCGATATCACCCGCGATGACGGCCGAGCTCACACGACAAGCCCGGTGCCCCGGCCCCGGGACGCCCCGCGACAGGAGAATCCTGCAAGGCGTTACCGGCGAGGACCGGCAGCATCTCGCCGTACTCAATCCGCCACGCTGCTCGTAACAGCCCTGATGAACCTCGGGTGGTACTTCCCGAAGTTCTTTCCTGCCGTCAGACGCGTCATGGTGATCACGAGAGCCTTCTCCAGATCGACCCTCAGCGTGCACGAAGAATAGGAGCCGTGACCGATGGTGCGCTGGCTGAGCCCGTTTCCACGAAACCACGTCAGACCGACTCCCCATGTCACCTTCGTATCGGGGCCCAGGAGCTTGTCCAGCTTCCGTGGCAGCATCTGCTGGAACGTCTCCTCGCTGAAGAACCGGAGGTTTCCGTAAGCTCCACGGTTGGCCAGCATCTGTCCGACCCTCGCCAGGTCGTACGCGTTGGACCATGACATCGCCGAGCCATCGACCGATTCGATCGACTCACAACCGAGCGGACCGAAGAGATACCGCTGGTACAGACGGGGAAGCGCCAGGCCGGTCAACTGTTCCAGGGCTTTCAGGCCAATCGCGATGCTCGTGCCGTTGTATCGAAACTGCTTCCCGATTCCCAGATACGGATAGGCCTCACCATAAACGTGCTCGAGATCGTTCCAGGGATCGGTGAAGTGGCCATCCATGTCCGCTGTATGTGTGAACAGGTGGTGAAATGTGACCGGAGTCTCCACATGCTCGTCTTGAAACTCCGGCAGCACCTTGCCCACCGGATCGTCGAGGCTGATGATGCCCTGATCCACGAACGTCATCAGCAGGGACCCTGACAGGGCCTTCGATATCGAATACACGACGTGCTTGGTGGCCGTCGTGATCGGTTCGCCCCTCCTCGATCCGTAAGCACGATCGAGGAACACCACGCCGTTCCGTGCCACACACACGTTGAATGGCTGGTCGGAGTCGTTGGCCCATTCCTCGAGCACGGCATGAATCTCGCTGGTCGCTCCGGGTTTCATCCCCGCTTCGATCTCCGTACCTTCTCGCAACACGGGCGCGTTCAACCCATCGACCGCCAGGGGACACTCGACCTTCTCCGAAAAACGTTCGGCGTTGCCGTTGAGCTTTCGCTTCAGCTCCAGCCACCATTGCCGATCCTTCGTCACGGCGCTGTCCAGTCGCGACACGGCCCCTTGCTGCGAACCCGTCTCGTCGATACCGGCCAGTAGAACCGCGAAGGCGTGAGACCGCCCGATGTCGCGTCCGATCGCGGACGAAACGTAGTCGTTTACACTCTGCTCCTGGTGGCGCCGCTTCACCTCGGCCACGCCGGTGGCCGGCGGAAACGCCAGCTCAACCTGGAACTGATCGTCACGAAGTGAAAGACGTCGCGGCGACTTGTAGAGGGTGCGAAATCGCGTGTAGACCCTCCCGTCCTCGGCCTTGATCCTCACGACCGCTCCGTAGCGACCCGCGGTTGTCGCCTCATCCACGACCTCGTAGTCCCTGGAATAGAAGGTCACGTCGATTTCGTAATCCCCCAGCAGCCGACGAGCCTGGTCGGGTCGGAGAAAGTCGCATGACGGGAATGATCCGCTCCGCGAGAAGACACTCGGCTGAAACGCGAACTCGGCGTTCAGCAGCGGCCTGGCTCGATTGGCCGCAGAAAGGAACCCGGTCGTGACGGTGAGATTCTCGTAGACGTAAGCTCGATCCCGGCCGCCGGCCGCGAGGTCGAGGTCGCCGTCAAGATCGATGTCCGCGAGCACTGCTTCGTGAACCGGACCGGTGGTCTTGACTGACCACGCCGGCTCTGCGGCGAGCTTTCCGTCCTTGCTCCGATACAGGAAGACCATGCCGCCACTGGCATAGTCGGCGGCGATGACGTCATCGTCCCCGTCGTTGTCGACGTCACCGAACTGGAACGCATGAAAGAGGGTCCTGGGCGAGCTCTTCCACCGGACCTGCATGATCGCCGAGTCGTCTTGACGGACCAGCTGCAAGCTCGTGCCAAAGCCTCCCCACGCTCCCTTCGCGCAGAACAGCTCCGGCTGACCATCCCGGTCGAGATCATGCAGATAGTGCCGCTGAGTCCAGCGGTTCTCCTTGTCCTCGTAGACCACCGTTCCCCTGTCGAACACATTGTCCGAGTTGCTGTAGACCACCGTCTTTCCCGACGGGTAGTGCGCTACGATGTCGAGGTCCCCGTCGCCATCGTAGTCGGCGAAAATAGCCGCCTCGGAGTATTCGGAGTGTCCGATCTTCAGGGTGGGTTCCTTCGCCGGCGTTCCGGTCGTGTTCTCGAACAGCGCAACACCCATGATCGGTTTGCCGCTTGCCATCACCATGTCGTAGTCGCCGTCCTGATCGAAATCACCGAAATCGATCTGGTTCGCGTTCGTGATGATGGCGGTCTCCCAGCTTGGCGCCGCGTCGAACTTGCCCCGCCTGTTGAAGTAGAGCGTGCAATGGCTCTCGTGTGTGCCGGCCAGGTCCATCCAACCGTCGCGATTGAAGTCGATCACATCGATATGATCGCAATCGGTGGTCTCGTTCGACTCCCACACGGGTTCCTTCGACAAGGTACCGGCCCGATTCCGATACAGGGCCCAGCGCTTCGGACCGGACAGGGATGTCAGGAAATCCGTGTATCCATCACGGTCGAAATCGATGAACCGGGCGATGCCGTCGCCTCCCGACACGGTCGTGCCGCTGCTCCAGATCGGCCTGGAGGAGAAGATGTCCTCGGCTCGTGCCGAACCCGGGATCATGAGCGCGAGAAGGGCGGCGAACCACGTAAGCCTGCTCCGTCTGGCGTGCGTACACGTGCCGGGGTCCTTGCCGAGAAATCGTCTCCTGCTGACGTGCTGCATGAAACCTGGTGCGGCCATCGTTGGACTCAGCCTCTCGTGGATCGTGCTGGTGAAATCCTCGATCACTGTTCAGCGTGCGAACCCGTGCCGGGTCACCGGGTGAAACCAGCGGCAGACAACGTTCCGACAGAGCAGCGTGCTCGCGTCTGGCGATCGTGCAAACGGAACCGGAAACCACGGTGAGAAGCCACAGATTCTAACGCCGGTGCGCGTTCCGGTCGAGGCGCAGCGCGGATCACGAAGGTCTGGCACCGGACTCAGGCATGCGGACGCGTTCGCTCCCGGAAGGCTGCACACTTCCAGCCCGACGGAATCCTCCCGGACGGATCAGCACGCTTCTTGACTCACAGCCGGTAGTTGTAAGAACATCCGGACCTGGTGTTCCGCGACTGGCACCTCGACAAGGTCTGCCATGAAGACAAGAACACGAGTCAAGCGTCCTCGTTTCCCCGGAACGGCAAGGTCGGCTCCCTGCAGGATTCCCGCTTGCACCCTGATACTCGACGGGAGTTCCGTCCCATCCGGCCGAATCCGCAGCGAAGAGACCGGGACGGAAGAGAGGGGCACCGAGCCTCTGACCGAGCATGCGCCGCCGCTCGCCGCAGCCTGTCGATGGTGAGCTGTTACTGTCGATCCGGACGATTCTGCACGCAAGGAGACAAGCATGTCAGAGCAGGCGGAGGTCACCGGGCCACTTCCGGTCGTCAGCTGGCTCAAGCTACCTGCAGACGGTGATCCATATCTTGAAGGACACAAGTGTCAGGAGTGCGGCGCAATCTATCTCGGCGAGCGAGATCACTGCTCGAGCTGTGGGGCCCGGGACACGATGACCGTCACCGAGCTCTCCACCAGAGGTAAGCTGTACTCGTACAGCATCGTGTACCGGAGCTACCCGGGAATCGACGTGCCGTACATCTCGGCCATCGTGGACCTGGAAGGCGGAGGCACGGTCAAGGGCAACCTGATCAACGTCGACCCCGACCCCGACAAGATCGAGTTCGATATGGCGGTTGACGTCGTGTTTCAGGACGCGCTCGGTCGCAAGGACGGGGACGGCAACAGCTATATCAGCTACTTCTTTCAACCAGCCTAGATACCCGGCCAGCGAGGCCACAACACCACACGGCACGAAGCTCGGCAACGAAACAGGAGATACACATGGGCGACGTATACGTGATCGGTGTCGACATGATCAAGTTCGGCCGCTTCCCCGAAAAGACGGTGCCGCAACTCGGCGCCAGTGCCGCGCTGATGGCCCTGGACGACGCCGGGATGAACATCCACGACATACAGGCCCTCTACTGCGGGAACCTGGGTCAGGCCAGCGGCATGGTGGGCCAGAAGATCCTGCGGGAGATCGGCCAGACCGGGATCGGCGTCGTGAACTGCGCCAACGCCTGCGCCACCGGCGCGACAGCCTTCAGGGAAGCGTGGATGTCGATCAAGGCCGAGGTGTTCGACGTGGTCCTGGCGGTCGGCGTCGAGCAGATGGGCAGAGGACTGCTGGGAGGAGCCGGCGGAGCCACAGGCATACCGCGAGAAGGGCTTCTGGGATCAGTGACCATGCCGGCAGTGTTTGCAGAAGCAGGAATGGAACACTCTCGAAACCATGGAACGACATTCGAGCAGTTCGCGAAGGTGTCCGTGAAGAACCACCATCACTCGACCATGAATCCGAAGGCCATGTACCAGATCGAGACGCCTCTGGATACGGTGATGAATGCGGAGATGATCGCCTATCCGAACACCAAGCTGATGTGCTCGGTGAACGTGGATGGAGCGGCTGCTTCAGTATTGGTCTCCGAACGGAAGGCCAGGGAAATGGGCCTGTCACGTGCCGTGAAGGTGAGAGCGTCCGTGCTCACCAGCGATCCTTATTCCGATCGTGATCTCGTGATGCCCGATGTGAACGCCGTCACCCGTCGGGCCGCCGAGCAAGCCTACGAGATGGCGGGCGTGGGTCCTGACGAGATCGACCTGATCGAGCTACACGACTGTTTCGCCACTGCAGAGATCCTCCACTACGGGAACCTGGGGCTCTGCAAGGACGGCGAGGCGGGACGGATGATCGACGACGGAGAGGTAGCTCTGGGTGGTCGGATTCCCGTCAATGTCTCCGGCGGTCTGCTCTCCAAGGGCCACCCCCTGGGCGCTACCGGCCTCGCCAACATCTACGAGATCTGCACCCATCTGCGTGGGGAGGCCGACAAGCGACAGGTGGAAGGCGCCCGTATCGGGATGACTCACGTGATCGGGCTCGGCAGCGCCTGCGGGATTCACATCCTCGAAAAGGCCGCGTAGAAAACACCTGGCCCTGCAGAGCCGGGACGTTTCTCGCGCCAGACGGAATCGCATGCGTATCGGCGTCGTCAGCGATACCCACGACAATCTCCCCAACGTTCGCCGGATCGTCGAGCTTTTCAACGAGGCCAATGTGGATCGCGTGGTCCACACCGGCGACATCACCAGGCCGAAGACCCTCGACCTGCTGGCAGGGTTGGATGTGCCGCTGGTGGGCGTGTTCGGAAACAACGATGAACGGAAGGCGCTCTCGGAGACTGCGGACAGTCTCGGAATCGAGCTCTCCGAACCACCCCTGGAGTTGAGGTGGGCGAGTAGGAATCTCGTCGTAGTTCATGATCCGTTGGAGCTCGAGGGCGTTGACGAGACCGCCTACGACGTGATCCTGTACGGTCACATTCACCGGCAAGTCATCGATTACTCCGACGGGAGACTGACATTCAATCCGGGAGAGTGCGCCGGGATGATGCCCGGCCACAACGCCATCGGCGTGCTGGATCTCGTCACGCTTGAAGCCGGGATCCTCAAGTTTTGACGAAGAAGGGATTGACCGACAAGAGGACGCGGCACGCCAGGTATACGGTGCACCGCGATCACGGAGAGAGGACCTGACTTTGGGTGAGCAACGGCAACTCCATTCGAGTGACGGCTTCAGCTTCGGTATCTATCAGGCATCGCCCCCGGGAGTCCCTGAAGGCGCCGTGGTGGTGATTCAGGAGATCTTCGGTGTGAACAATCACATCCGAGAGATCTGCGATGGATACGCGGAAGCGGGCTACGTCGCCATCGCGCCGCAGATCTTCGATCGCGTGGAGCGCGATATCGATCTCGGTTACGAGGAGAGCGACATGACCCGAGGTATTTCGCTCGCATTCGAAGAGCTCGATCGCGAAGACGCGTTACGTGACTTGCAAGAAACCGTCGAAGACGCGAGTCAGTTCGGCAAAGTAGCTGTGGTCGGCTATTGCTTCGGCGGCCTCCTGAGCTGGCTCTCCGCATGCGAGTTGAGTGGCATCGCATGCGCTGTGCCTTACTACGGTGGCGGGATCGCCGGCGAGACCGGACGGTCGCCAAGGTGTCCGGTGATCATGCACTTCGGTGAGCTGGACGCCCACATCCCGCTGAGCGACGTCGAGAAGATACGAGCTGCTCAGCCGGATGTTCCGATTCACGTCTATGACGCCGATCACGGGTTCAACTGTGATCATCGCGACAGCTACAACGCCGAAGCCTCGGCAACGGCACTGACACGTACACTGGCTTTCTTCGCGAAGCACCTGGCCTGACGCCGGGCTCGCCCCCGACACGCGAAGCCGGACTCCGGAACATCACGACCCGGCTGCTGCAGCAGATCGACGGGTCAGTCCGCCAGGAACCGCTTGACGCGACCGACGAACCCGTCCAGCTGGTCGTGATGGACCCAGTGCCCCGCGTCGCCAAACGCTTCGGTTTCCAGCGGGCAGTTGAACCGATCGGCTCGACCATCCTCCGTCGGATCGGTCGCCCAGGACTCCTTTCCCCGTATCAGCAACGTGGGGCAGGTGATGCGACCGACCATGGCCCAGCTCTTGTCGTACGGGACACCGATCGGGGAGAAGACGCGCACGTAGTTATCGAACTTCCAGCTGTACGTTCCATCTTCGTTCTGGTTGGAACCATGAACCGTCAGATGGTGCGCTTGATCCTCGGTCAAGTGCGGGTTCTCCTCCTGCATACGCTGGAATGCATCTTCCAGAGTCGGATAGCGTCGAGGCAGCCGTGCCGACAGCTTGCGCAGATCATCAAACAACCCGTGCAGCTTGTCCTCCAGGGGCCGCTTCCTTCTTTCCTTCGCCTTGACCGGCGGTGGACCGAGCCCTTCGATGCAGACCAGCTTGGCGACATTCTCCGGATAGAGCGCGGTGTACTGCAGAGCGATGGCGCCTCCCAGAGAATGCCCGATCATCGTCACCGAGGTCATGTGTTTCTGGTGGAGCAGCTGAGCGATGTCATAAACGAAGTCAACCTGGCTGTAGGTGCTACCGACCATCCACTGACTGTCGCCATGACCACGCAGGTCAGGAGCGATGACGTGGTAGTCCTCGAAAAACCGCTCGGCGACCCAATCCCAGTTGCGACAATGGTCTCGTCCACCGTGAATCAGGATCATCGGCGGCCCTTGAGGGTTGCCCCAGTCCACAAAGTGAAGGCGCAGTCGTTGCGAAACATAGCTGTGCGAAGTGGGCCCTTGCATCAATCTGATCTGCTCTCCAAATCTCCAAGTCTGCTGACCGTGACCAGAGAACGGCTCTCCCACCCACGCTCCGTCATCCGTCGCCTGTCGCCCCGAGTCACCGGCGATCGTCACGCTGACGTCTCGAGGTGCCCGCCTGCCATCTGCCTATCCATCGAGCAAGAGATCGGCGAACCGGTCCCGCAGCGCTCGTTTCTGGATCTTCCCCGTCGTGTTCTTTGGTAACTCGTCCAAGAAAACGACCCGCGCAGGAACCTTGAACTTCGTCACGTAACCGCAAAGGTGCTCCTGCAGTTCGGCCTCCGTCGTTGTCGCGCCGCGTCGCAGCACCACGGCCGCCACCAGGTTCTCTCCGAAGCGATCGTCGGGAACCCCGAAAACCGCCGATTCGGAGACCGCGGCATGAGCATAGAGCCCCTCCTCTATTTCCGTCGGTGAAATATTCTCGGCGCCCTTGATTACGAGGTCCTTCTTCCGGTCCGTGATGAAGATATAGCCTTCGGCATCCATGTGGCCGACATCCCCCGTGTACAACCATCCGTCGACAATCGCCTCGCGAGTCGCCTCTTCCTTGTTCAGGTAGCCGCACATGACATGAGGGCCGCGCACACAGATCTCGCCCGAGTCGCCGGCAGACAGTGACCGATCCTCCTCGTCCACAATACGCGCCTCGACGCCCGGAAGAGGGCGGCCCACCGATCCGACGCGATAGGGTTCATCCGGACGATATCCCGTCAATGCGGCTGCAGTCTCGGACAGGCCGTATCCTTGTTTCACCGTGCAGTCGAAGACCTTCTCGAACTCGACGCGCACCGCCTCGGCAATCGGAGCGCCCCCCGATCCGACGTGCGTCAACGAGGACACGTCGTACTGGTCGCGATCCTCGAAACCGAGCATGTAAGTCAACATCGTCGGAACGACCGAGAGACGGTTCACCTTCATCTCCTCGATGGCCTGGAACACCGCGCGGGTATCCCAGGTCGGGAGGATCCGGACACGCGAAGCCAACCGGAGCCCCATGTTCATCACGATCACGCCGTAGATATGACTCAGCGGCAACGACGAGACCGACCGCACGTCCGTGACCCCCCGGGCGTTCCGGTAGACCATGTCGGAAGAGGAGAGCAGGTTCCGGTGCGACAGGATCACGCCCTTCGGATCGCCCGTCGTTCCGGAGGTGTAAAGCAACATCGCCATGTGTTCGGGAGAGGCATCGAACACCGGCTCGTACGGGTCCGCCGACTCGATCTCTCCGGTGATATCGATCAGATCCGGCTCAGCGGCCTCCCCGACCACGAGGATTTCACGCACGGACTCGACACCCTGCGCTGCCTCCCGGAGCCGTGACGCCAGTTCGGGTGACGTGATCACGAGGGAAGCGCCGGAATCTTCCATCAGGTAGCGGACTTCACGGGCGGTCCACGTCGGCGTCACCGGAATGATCGCCGCACCGATCTTCCAGGTCGCGGTGAACGTACTCATCACGTCTGGCGAATTGAGCATCATGACCATGACACGATCGCCTGTCGATACGCCGTGGTTCCGCAACATGCTGGCGACCTTACAGGCCCACCGGTACTGCTGCACATTGGTTATCGTTCTGTCACCGAACCACAGCGCGGTGTATTCGCCATGGTCGTTGATGTTCTCGAGCGAGAGCTCCGCAATGTTCATCCGGCTTCCCCTTCGATCACAGGCAGGCCGACATCGGCGACCGACCTCCGCATTCCGGCCCGTCGGCACGTCGAGTGGCCCGGGTCCATGCACGCGTTCTGTCACGAATGCGGGACTCGCGCCCATCCGATCGACCCGCGCCGCGCTTCCCTTGCTCGCAGATTCCATCCGGACCGGTCGCGATAACCACCGCATCGCGTCGTTCGACCGCGTACACGATCGGATACTCCAGGTCCCCCGGCGCACGCGGAAAGCTCACCTCATCGAAGTCCGCCCGCCACGGCCGATTCCCCGACACCACCGGGAGATCGTGCGAGCCCTCGCCAGACCGCAGCACGACGTGAGCAGCTCGCCTCCCGTTCTCTTCATCGACGAGTGCCTGCATGGTCACGCGCTGGGTCCGGAGCCTGCACCGGGAAACGTGGGCCGTCAGCATTGTCTCAACTCCCCCTCCCGATTGCACGGCAGGATGGTGAGCAGGAGACCTTTTTGAAGACCAGGCACTTCAAGACGGAAGAGCCGAACACACGTTGACCGTCTGATACGCGGTCGATGGTCTTCATCCCTCACTCCTTCGTGGATTCCGGCGTCCTCAACCGGCGAAAAAACTTCCTGATATCCTCGACGAGGAGCTCGGGCTCTTCCATGGCCGCGAAGTGTCCGCCACGAGGCATTTCACTCCAGTGCGTGATGTTGTAGCGAGCCGCGGCCCACTTGCGCGGCGCGTAGACGAGCTCCTCGGGGAAAATCGCGCAACCGACCGGAACCTCCACCCGACCGCGAGATCCCGGAACAGGGGAGTGGCGAGTCTCGTAGTAGACCCGCGTCGAGGAGGTGATGGACCGGGTGACCCAGTAGATCATGATATTAGTCAGCAGCTCGTCCTTCGTGAACTGGCTCTCGACGTCACCCTCACAGTCGCTCCAGGTACGAAACTTCTCGACGATCCATGCGGCGAGGCCTGCCGGAGAGTCGTTGAGCCCGTACCCCAGCGTCTGCGGCTTGGTGCCCTGGATCTGACTGTAGCCGGTTTCGTATCTCATGAACTGCCGCTTCTGCCGGACGCGTTCCTCCTCCGCGGGAGTCAGGTCGGCAGCGTCGCCACCGGAGGAAGGCCGTCCTCCCGACACGAAGTTCAGGTGGATCCCGACGCAGTGCTCGGCGTCGTTGCGGCCGAGCCAGGCCGAGATGGATGCTCCCCAATCGCCGCCCTGCGCACCGTAGCGTTCGTAGCCGAGACGCTCCATGAGCTTTGCGAAGGTCCGGGCCATCCGACCGTTGTTGAAACCCTTCACGCGCGGACGGTCGGAGAAGCCGAAGCCGGGCAAGGACGGAATCACGACATGAAAAGCATCCTCGGCCTTGCCGCCATGAGCCACCGGATCTGTCAGCGGACCGAGAATCTTCGCGAACTCCACGAACGATCCGGGCCATCCATGAACCAGCACGATCGGCATCGCCCCGACATGCTTCGAACGCTGGTGGACGAAGTGGACGTCCAGCCCTTCGATCTCGGTCTTGAACTGATCGAGCTTGTTGAGCTGCCTCTCCTGACCTCGCCAGTCGTACCGGGTGCGCCAGTACTCGACGAGCTCTTTCAAGTAGCCGAGCTCGGTGCCGTATCGCCAGCCGGCGTCCTCGATCTGGTCGGGAAATCGTGTCCGGGAGAGCCGCTGTTCGAGGTCCCGCAGGACGGAGTCCTCGATCCGGATGGTGAAGGGGCGGATCCCGGCCGCGGGGTCCTGGGCGAAGACGGGTCGAGCCACAACGGCCAAGAAAAGAGCCAACCACCTCGCTGTTGCCTGATTCGAAGCCACGAGACCGACCTCCTTCTGACCTGTTCTCCAGCATCACTCGGCGCCGGAAGCACCGAACGAGTCTCGATCGATGTTCCGGCACCGGAGCACGGAAACGGCCGCTCGATTCCATCACGCGCACATGGGCGGCCCCTGCATGTGCTCCTTCACGAGACTCTCGTGACGAAAGCGCCACGAACGAAAGTCCGGTCGACTTGTATCACATCCCTGCTCGGTTCCACCGTGCTTCTCCGCAGCGAGAACCGGATCGGCTTTCCAGGGCCAACAGGCCAGGATATCGCGTCGGAAGATGACATTCCGCCACTCCGTACGGACAGGGACAACATCGCCCGGGAGGCCCCGCTTCCCCGCGACGGCTGACCGTCGCTCCGGGTGCATGGCCGCCGTGCATTCCCGACTTCTCGGACTCACGAAGACAGGTCATTTCATGTGCCGGCGGTAGGCGGGCGCAAGAGCGAGATTCTCCCGGTTGCGAGGGGCTTCGAGCAGACGCCGGAGTGGAAACGCGACGGAAACTCGCGTCCCACGCCGACCCCGGTCAGCGCCGGTTAGCTCGTTCATGCAGTCTTCGACTGCCGGCGGTATCCGAGCGGTCGACATTGATGGCAAGGTGGGCCGAAGCCTCGCAGGCTCTCGCTCGACGACCGTGCGTTTCGCGTGGCGACGGTCATCGACGAGTTCACCAGGAAGTGTCAGGCGATCGAGGTCGCACAGGGGCCAGGAGCTCACGGCCAAGATCCGCGGAGAGTGTATTCAGGGACTGAATGTCGGAACGCTCTACAACGAGCCGGGAAGCCCGTGGAAGAGCGGCTACACCGAAATTCTCGACGAAAAGCTGCGAGACCAGCGTCTCGACGACGAGATCTTCGACACCCTCCCGGAGGCGAAGACGTTGATCGGGAGCTGGCGGAGGGAGTACAACGGGTATCGGCGACACCGGTCGCCCGGCGGAAGACCTCCGGCTCCCGACGCTATCGAGACTCGAGCTTCGACTAACATGGAGAACAGGTCCTCATCCGAAGGCCGGTCAACCACCCATCACGACGCCCTCATGAAAACACCACGGACAAAGATCCTGCTGATTTGCTGCACCTTTCTGCTCTGCTCGACCGTGCCTGTCCGCGCCGAGAACTGGAGCGGCTTTCGGGGACCGACCGGCCAGGGCATCTCGACGGAAAAAGGCCTGCCGCTGCACTGGTCCGACAAGGAGAACATCGCCTGGAGGACTCCGATCCCGGGCATCGGATGGTCGTCGCCCATCGTGCACGACGACCATGTGTTCTTGACTTCGACCACTCAGAAAGGCGTGTCCTGTCACGTGATCGCCGTGGACAGGCGCAGCGGGAAGATCCTCTGGAACACCAAGGTCTTCGAGCAGATACCCAGGAAGAAACGTGACCACAACTCGCACGCCACACCGACCCCGGTCACCGACGGGCGGCTTGTTTACGCGGTCTTCAGCGCCGGGAGCATCGCGGCGCTCGATCGTGCCGGGAAGGTCGTCTGGACGAATCACGACATCAAGCACTACAGCCTTCACGGACTCGCGGCGTCCCCGATCCTCTACGACGACCTGTTGATCATGGCGTACGATGGAAGCAGTGACGGCAAGAACGCCCGGATCGGCTTCAAGATCCCCTGGCAAGGAGCAGTCATCCTGGCGGTTGACAAGAAGACCGGCAAGGAACGCTGGCGTGGTAAGCGAGGACCGTCACGACTCGGCCACGTGACGCCGGCCATTCTTCGCACAAACGGCACGACTCAGCTCGTCAGCTCCACGGGCGACGCCATTCAGGGTTTTGACCCCGACGACGGCACACTCATCTGGTCCGTCTACAGCAAGAGCGAAGGGGTCGCCCCGTCGAACGCAATCGGCAACGGACTCGTCTACACCGCCACGGGTTTCGAAGTACCGCGAATCCGGGTGGTCCGCACCGACGGCAAGGGCGAGGTGACCGGGACTCACATCGCCTGGGAACAGGCCAAGGGTGTCCCGATGCTGGCATCGTTGCTGCTTGTCCAGCCGTATCTCTACACGGTGACCGACAAGGGAGTCGTCACCTGCTACCAGGCCAAGAGCGGCGACATCGTCTGGCAGGAGAGAATCGGCGGCAAGCACTCCAGCTCGCCGGTATACGCCGACGGCAAGATCTACTTCCTGTCGGAACGAGACGGAGAGTCGGCCATCATCGAAGCCGGTCCGGAATTCAAGCTCATCGCGCGCAACAAGATCAACGAGAAGTGCAAGGCATCCGCGGCGTTTTCACAGGGCAATCTGTTCGTTCGGACCGAGAAGAACCTCATCCGCATCGGGGCGTCGTCTCGACAGACCGGGACCCCGGACGCCGGGGAATAGCGACGCGTCTCCGTCCACGGCTTCTCGGCAGCTCTGTCACCGGAGTGTCCGGAAGAGCCTCTCGCCCGCGAGGACCCGAAAGATCCCCCCCGGAAGGCTCTTCCAGTTCGTTACATCCTCACGGGATGGGAAGCGCGTCCGAGCCGGCACGGGAACCCGAGATGGGTCGGCGGATCTCTGGCTCCCGGGCCACGTGGAGATTAAGATCCCGATCAGTCATCGGTCATGAAGACGATCGGCGAAGGGTATGGTGAGCCTCGCGCTCAGCGTAACCCGCAGGTCTGCGAGCCTCGAGAAGGCGGGGGAGGCCGCGAGCGGCGGTGTCAATCCCGCGTCGACAGCTCGCTCGCACGCAGTCGTTCTTCGATCTCCAAGGAGACCTGTTCGTGGCAGAGGCATCGCTTCCGTTCGAAGGACTCAAGGTCGTCGAGGTCGCCACCTGGATCGCCGCCCCGACCGCGGGGACCATCCTCGGTGACTTCGGCGCCGACGTGATCAAGATCGAGCCACCCGGCGACGGCGATCCGTATCGCGGTCTTCCGGGGAGCCCGGGGTTCGAGGACGTGGGCGTGAACTACACGTGGATCATGTCCGCCCGTGGCAAGCGCAGCATGACGCTCAACCTCAAGACCGAAGCCGGAGTCGAGATCTTGAGACGACTGGTTCGAGGCTGTGACGTGTACATCACTAACCAGCCGTCACCGGTTCGCGAGCGCTTCGGGTTGACCTACGACGAGCTGTCCCCGCTGAATCCACAGATGATCTACGCCTCGTTGACCGCGTACGGCGAGGTCGGCCCCGAGCGCGATCAACCCGCGTTCGATCAGGTCGCTTACTGGGCCCGATCCGGTCTCCTGGACCTGGTGCGTGCTCCCGGGGCGCCACCCGCTCAGGGGCTCCCCGGCATGGGCGATCATCCGACCGGAGTCTCGCTCTACGCCGCGATTCTGACGGCTCTCTACCGGCGCGAGCGTACCGGCAAGGGCGCTCTGGTACACACGTCTCTGCACGCCAACGGCTTCTGGTCAAACGGCTGCCTGGGCCAGGCCGCTCTCGCGGGAGCCGACCTCGCCGACCGTCGAGAGACGACACCACGCGCAGACCGACGGCGGCCGGCGACCCACGTGCTCTACGAAGCGCGGGACGGACGCTACATTCAGCTCAACATGGTGCGTTCGGAGGAACAGGTGGCGGCGTTGTTCGGGGTCCTGGGCCTGCAACACCTGCTCCAGGAGCCGCGCTTCGCGACTCCCGACGACCGCCTGGAGAACGGCGACGCCCTGGCAACCGAGATGCGCTCAGCCTTCTGCACGCGACCGGCTGCCGAGTGGTTTGCGGCGCTTCATGCCGAAGGTGTTCCGGCAACTCCTGTGACCCTGGCAGAGGAGATGATCGCTGACCGTCAGGCGATCGCCAACGACGTCCTGCTCTTGACCGACGACCCCGAGGTCGGGATGTCTCACGTCATCAATCACCCGGTCAGGCTGGGAGATGTCCGCGGCCGCGGCCCCTCTCGCCCTCCGGACGTCGGTGAGCACTGCGACGAGGTCATGGCGGAGCTCGGCTACAGCCCGAGCGAGATCGAACAGCTGCGACGGAACGGCGTTTTCTAGGGCTCCGACGCTCGAGGCGCCATTCTGGTAAGTACGACGGCAAGGGAATGGCGCCCCGGAATCCTGGTGATTCAAGGAGTTCAGCAATGGCACGACCGCGAGACCTCGGCGTCATCGACTTGATGCTGGAGGTGCCGTCCGGCGAGGCGGGAATGGGTATGGGGGCAGCTTGCCAGCTGACCCGCGACAAGGGCACCGACGATTTCACCCATCACCCGGCCCAGTATCTGTTCAAGAGCGCGCCGGAGCGCATGTCGAAGACCACCACGGTCGACCGGATCGTGGAGATGATGGACGCATTCGGAGTGCAGATGGCACAGATCGGTGTCAGTGCCCGGAACCCCGAACCGGCGCTGCAGATGTTCGACAAGTACCCCACGCGATTCTTCGGATCGGTCGGTGTCGACCCGCACGCCGGTATGGAAGGCGTGCGCGCTCTCGAAGACACCGTGAAGAGGCACCCCAACATCAAGTCAGCTTCGGCAGCGCCCTGTCTTCTGTATCCACAGGTGCCGATCGACGACAAGCGATTCTATCCGGTCTACGCCAAGTGCGCGGAGCTCGGCATACCGATCAACATGCTGGTGGGCGTGCCGGGGCCGCGTGTCCCGTTCAAGTGGCCGAATCTCTACTACTCCACGTCCGCCTGGGCGCCAAAACACTACCCACGCAACGTGCTCGAGTTCGCGAACAAACGCGGGCCCACGAAAGTGATGTACGCGGGCTATTTCCCGGGTCTCTCGTACGAGCGCATCTTCGGAGAGATGGACGACCTCCCGCTCGGGGACGAGGTGTGGCCGAGATTCCTGCGTGACAACGCGGTGGAGGTTTACGGATTGCAGGACATCCTGCCGTGATCACGACGGAGACTGACGCATACCGTCGGCTGGCTATCGTCTCGGTATCCTCGAGCTGTTGACGCTCCAGAGGCACGTCGGCAACGACGAAGCTGGTCGTCAACCAGGCTGCTTGTTTCACCGAAGACGCTCGGTCCACGAGTCCCGGAAGACCCTTCGAACGCCCCGAAACGCGCGACGGAATTGCCGACGCGGCCCAACGCGGCGGCCCACCCGTGACGGACGACGACATCAGCACGCGTGAAGACGACAACACGAAGACACGTCACGGTCTGCGGCTCGTCGTTACACGCCGGGACGAGAAGCCCGGGATCCACCGCTGCAGGCGATACGAGGACACGCTCGTCGAGCCTGACGAGGAGTGATGACTCGAGACGCGCGCGATGAGTTCGACGCCGTCGACTCCGGCAAGAACGGTGCGTTCGACCATCGGACTCCACCCGAAGCCCGTCTTCCGGCGACGACCACCGCCATGGTGCCGCGAACAGCGGTACTCAACGTGGGGTGGCCCCTTCCCGGTGTCGGACACGTCCTGACATTGCCGCCGAGGGACGGTTCGCTACACTGTACGCGCGCCTCGGTGACGACCGGTCGGTACGATTCCGCAGCATGAAGGAAACGACACGATGACGAAGATGGCCAGGTCGGCTCGCTGGACCGGGCCCCGGAAGCTCGAGCTGCGCGAATCGAGGCTGCCCCCGCCAGGCGTCGGGCAGGTGCAGCTCGCGATCAAGAGCGTTGGCATCTGCGGCTCGGACCTGCATTTCTACCGAGGCGACTTTTCTCCCCGTCCGGGAATCACGCCGGGACATGAGATGGCCGGCACCGTCAGCGCTGTCGGCGCAGGCGTCAAGCACGTCCAGGAGGGTGATCTGGTCGGTGTGGAGCCTCTCCTGCGATGCGGCTTCTGTCCCTTCTGCGCGTCGGGTGACTATCACGTCTGCAGCGAGCGTGGTCTGATCGGAGAGAACATGGACGGCGGTATGAGCGAGTTCGCCACGGTGCCCGCCAACACCGCGTTCAAGGCGCCCGCCGGCGTCGACGCCGAGCTGGCAGCGCTGTCCGAGCCACTGGCATGCTCCGTACACGGCTTCAACAAGGTGAGGCTCCGAGGACACGAGACCGTGTTCATTCTCGGCGCCGGCACCATCGGCCTCACGGCCATCCTCGCAGCGAGAGCCAACGGCGCACATACGATCGTGCTGGCCCGTCACCCTCATCAGCAGGAAGCCGCCCGAACGCTCGGCGCCGATGAGGTCATCGGTGACGACGAGGCGGGCGTCACGCGCATGAAGGAGCTCAAGAAGGCACAGGCCGTCGACGTGGCCGTGGAGACGGTTGGCGGCCGAGGCGACACGCTGCTCCAGGCGCAGCGCATGGTACGACCCAAGGGTCGCGTCCTCCTCCTTGGTGTGTTCACCACGCCGACGGTCAACATCAACGCGCTCCACCTCGCACTGCGCGAAGTCGAGATGATCGGGTCGATGACGTACTCCGCCAGCAACGGCAGGGCCGATTACCAGATCGCTCTGGACGTGATGGCAAGTTACGCCGACGCCGGACGGAAGCTGGTAACGCACCACTTTGCTCTGGACGACGTCAACACGGCTTTCGAGACCGCGCTCGACAAGTCCAACCGATCGATCAAGGTGCACCTCAATCCCGGCGCGTAGATCGAACGTCTACACGGTCCACGCTGATACCTTCAGGAGTTCATGTCAACCGCGTACCCCGGGAGTGAAGCATGATTCGTTTCGGTGTGCTCGGCGCGGCCAGGATTACCCCCAGCGCGCTGATTCAACCCTGTGCGGACGAGGACAGGGCCGAGATTCACTGCATCGCTGCACGCGACGGGGAGAGGGCGAAGAGATACGCCGAGGAACACGGCATCCTCGGCGTGCACTGCAGCTACGCCGACGTCATCAACGATCCGACGATCAACGCGGTGTACAACCCGTTGCCGATCTCTCTGCACCGTGAGTGGACCATAAAGGCGCTGCGGGCCGGCAAGCACGTCCTGTGCGAGAAGTCCTTTGCAGCCAACGCCACGGAGGCCGAGGAGATGGCCGCGGCTGCCGAAGACACCGGCCTCGTGCTGATGGACGCGTTTCATTATCGCTATCACCCGGTGTTCAGACGCGCTCGGGAGATCGTGCAAACCGATCTGCTGGGACAGGTGCGCGCTGTGGAAGGCGCCTTTCACATTCAGGTCACCGATCCGAGCAACATCCGACTGATCTATGCGACAGGTGGCGGCGTCACCATGGATATTGGCTGCTACCCGATTTCCTGGGCGCGACACATCACCGGTGAGGAGCCGGACATCGTGACCGCAGTCGCCGAGGTCGGGCCGCCGAACGTCGACACCTACCTGGCGGCAGAGTTTCGTTTCCCGAGCGGAATCGAAGCGACCGTCTCCGGCGACATGCGCGCGGGCACCACGACTCGCATGGACCTGAAGGTAACGGGAGACAGGGGCGAGATGACGGTCACCAACCCGCTGGTTCCGCACAAGGGCCACCGTATCGAGCTCGACATCGGGAGTGAGACGACGGTCGAGGAGCTGGATCGCCGTCCCACCTACGCTTACCAGCTGGACGCCTTCATCGACGCCATCGAAGAAGGCAAGCCACTGCTTACCGGGACCGATGATGCGGTCAAGCAGATGAGATTGATCGATCGCTGTTACGAAGCCGCCGGTCTGCCTCTTCGCGGGCTGGATCTGTAGGAGACCCGTCGCTCGTCACCGGTGTTCCCGCAAGCTCGGGAGGGGAACTTCGGGGGCAGCAAGGTCGTGACCCGACGACCGGGGAAGCGCAGCTTCACGAACGCGTGGTCCGGGTGGAGCGGCCAGCAAGTCACTACACGATACTTCGTGCACGTTCCGGTCAGTTCCTGGGAGCTGCTGATGGCGAGAGACTGGAGACTTTCCGGCACGTCGACGACCAGGCGATGTGGCAGCGGCACAGCGACCCGGATGCCTTCCAGCATGTCACCACCGAGTTGACCTTGACCGTGGAGCCCGCCGCGTGCGGTTGCCATCTTCGACGGGACGGCACTCCCGTGACAGTCGATGGCAAACCGGACGAGGATGCTGTCGTTTTCGCTCCGGAGCACGGACCTGCACGGCTGCCGTCGAAGTACCTGCGGACATTCAGAGAGAATGGCTGGGTCGCGCTGGCGTGCATGCTGAGCCCGAAGACCGTGGGCGCGCTGCAGCAGACCTCGTGCACGGGACCCTGGCCGGACCGACCTCACGATCCGCGGGAGCGGCTGTTGACCCGCGGCGCGGTGGTGGCAAGGACCGCGGTCGAGCCCGTCTCGCTCTGGCTGATGCGACAGTACCTGCAGACCGAGGATATTCGCCTGGGACACTCCCCGAGCTTTGCCGTACTCGACAAGGACGACGGCGTTCGCGATGTGCTGGCCTGGCATTCCGACTATCCGTACTTGTGGGGAATAACGAGCAGGATCGGCAGCGACAGAATATCGATTCATGACTCCAGCGGTTTCTCCGTGGCCGTCCAGCGCAACGTCTGCATCACGGAGTTCACGAGGGAGAACGGCGCAACCCGCGTCAAGCTGGGCTCACAACGGAGAAACGCCGGACCGCCGCCAGAGTGGGGAACCACAGCGGCGTACTCTCGCCGGGCCATCGAGCGGAGCATGGCTTGCCCTACAATGGGCCGGAAGCAGACGTCATCGAGGCGCCGGCGGGAAGCGTCATTCTCTACGATGCGCGGACCTGACATCGCACGGGGATCGACCGGAGCGACCAGAAGCAGGCGGCCATCCTGCAGGCCGTGATTCCCATGTACATCATGCCGTTCATGGACACGAGCCGGGACTACAAGGAGTTTCTGGCGAGTTCCGTGCCGGATGAGCTGACCCGACGGGAGAGGGATGAGCTCCGGAAGCTGATGGTGCACAGGCTGGTCGGACCCCGGGGTCAGTTCGCGGTCGGCGTGGACGAGGAGCTCACTGAACTGGTGCGTGGTGAAGCCGCACCGGGTCGGTCGCAGTATCCATGAACCCGGATCCCCGGGTCAGGGAGCTGATCGGGACTCCGACCTCGCCGGAGCCGCCTCACCCGAACAGCTGGTCGAGATGGCGGTTGCGAAACTTGCCGAGCGGGTCGTAGTGGCCCGCCCTGACGACGAAGTCGTCGAACCGTGGGTAGAGACGGCGGACGGTCTCCGGCGGGAGAGCGTGCAGCTTCCCCCAGTGGGGCCGGGGCTCGAACGGACGCAGAGCCGCCTCGATCTCCGGCAGCACCTGCTGAACCGCGGGCCAGTCGGTGACCCACGAGAAGTGCAGCGCCAGGCTATCGTCGGGGCAGGGGCTGAGCCACAGATCGTCGGCGGCCACCGATCGGACCTCGCTCATGACGCCGCCGAACATCACCGGGGTCAGCGAGGGCCCGAACTCGACGAGAGCGCGCAGGGCGTCCGGCCCGTGGCGACGGGCCACGAAGTACTCCGTCTGCAGCTCACGCCCGGACGTCACCGGGCGGGAGGCCCGGACGTGAGGCAGCCGTTCGTGCCAGGGCCCCGGGACCAGCAGCTGCTCGGTGAAGAGGTCGGCCCACTTCGGCCCGCTGGGCGCCAGCCGCTGTTCGGCCCGCCGGGCTCCCAGGTAGTCGTCGGGCGTGTCAGGCAACGGACCGGTGACGGTGTCGAGCCGGAACTTGCGCCAGACCTGCTCGACACGACCGTGCTGCCAGTCGGTGAAGTAGCTGACGCTGTAGGCGCTGGCCATGATCTCGTCGAGGTGGTCGATGGCGTTCACCTGTGTCATGTCGAGGTGCAGCTCCTGCGCCATCGCGTAGGCCGGCTCGACTTCCAGGGTCAAGCGCGCCACCACACCGAAGGCACCGAGACCGATGGCGGTTGCCGCCAGATCATCGGCCGGGATCTCGACGAGATCACCCCCGGCGGTGACGATCTCCATCCCCCGGATCGCCGCCGCCAGGCAGCGGTTGGAGTCGCCCGAGCCATGGGTGCCGGTCGCACAGGCGCCGACCACGCTGAAATCCGGCAGCGACGGCACGTTGTGCAACGCAAGCCCCGCCCGCTGGAGATGGTCGGCCAGCTCGTGATAGAGGATTCCCGCCTCGATGGTGACGGTGGACGCCGCGGCGTCCATCTCGACCACCCGGTTGAGTCGGCGGAGCGATACGAGCGCTCCGTCGGTATCGACGAGATCGTTGAACGAGTGGCCCGCGCCGACGACCCGCACCTGTTCCGAGCGGGAGACGATGTGCTGGAGCTCCTCGACCGTCACCGGCTCGTGGAATCCGGTCGCCCCGAAGACGACGTTGCCCGACCAGTTGCTCTTCATGGCTCAACGGCCCCGCTCTCTCCGACTCACGAGCCGTCCTTCGCTTCTTCGCCGAGACTCGGTGATCGCGAGACGGGGCCGGGCCCTACAGCTCCCCCGCCTCGATGAGCCGCCAGCGCAGGCACGGTGCCGCATTGCGCTTCCAGTCCCCGAATGCCGGGTACGACCTGACCAGCTCGAAGTTGATGATCGATCGCGGCCACTTCTCCCAGGGCAGACCGTGGTCGAGCTGCAACCGAACAGCTCGGATCAGCGACTCGTAACTGTGGCTGACGATGTTCTGGCGCGCCGTGCGAGTGATCAAGCCGGCGACATGAGGTGACAGGACGAGGTTTTTCCCCTTCTCGGATCCGGCGTAGGCCAGCAGTGGCGATCCCGGCTCGGGTGGCTCCTCCGTGAACACGTCGATGCCGGCCCCGCCCAGGTGCCCTGACTCCAGAGCATCCACCAGATCGCGTTCGACCATCACCCCACCGCGGGCCACGTTGACGAAGAAGGAGCCCTCCTTCATCCGACGGAAGGCGCCCCGGTCGAACATCCCGACGGCCGCCCTCGTCTGGGCGCAGTGAACGATCACCGCATCCGAGCTCGCCAGCAGCTCCGGGAACTCGACATACTCGACCGGCCCGCTCTGCGCCAGCTCGAGAGCCGGATCAGGATAGGGGTCGTAAGCCAGAATCCGCTGCCACTTGCCTTGCTGGCGGTACGCGGAGCAGCGGCCGATCTCACCCAACCCCACGATCCCGAGTGTACATTGTGTCGTGGGGGGATTCGGGTGATCGGGCAGGTAGGTCTTGCGGTCAGTCCAGATCCCGTCTCTTACCATCTCATGTATCCACGGGCCCCAACCGCGGACCGAGAGCAAGAGACGGTCGGCATGTTCCGCGATCGTCTCGGGTCCGTAGGTATGCGTGCTGACGACGAGCTTGCCCATCTCCGTCGCCGCATCGGAGTCGATCGCATCCACTCCGGCTCCAAAACGCGTGACGGCCCTCGCATGCTTCAGCCGGGCCATCATCTCGCCGGTGACGGTATAGCGGCTGAAGATCGCACCGTCGTAGTCCTCGTAGCTTCCCGAGCGAGCCTCGTCATCGTGGAAGCTGTCGAAGACGGTGCACTTTCCCCACGCTTCCTCGCGAACGGTCTGAGTGTCCCTGTTGCCGTTCTCTCGATTCCCGAAACAAACAACGTCGAGCGTCATGCAGGGGCTCCTGGAAACGACTGGATCATCGCGGGTTGCCCACGGTAGCTCGAGCACATCAACCCGGTCGCCCGGGGTCTGTCGCGTCGAAAGACTACCCCATCTCGGTGGACCGAGACTCTCTCAGCCGCAGCACGTCGCTTCACGTTCGACGGTTCCCTTGCCTCGAGAGAGCTTCATTCCCCTGGAGAGCTCAGCATTCCGAGAGAACTCAGCGCATCTGCGCGAACGCCTTCTTCATCGCCTTTGCGGTCGCAGCAACCGCCGCGGCGTTCCCGAGCTCGTTCAGCGCCTGGTTGAACGGCTCGGAGCGGACCGGTCCGTCATAGCCGATCTTGTTCAAGGCGGTCAGGAAGGACGCGGTGTCGATGACCCCGGTCGTCGCCGGGAGCTCGCGACGGTTGTCTCGTTGCTCCTCGATCGGTACGCCTGCAGGAGCGTCGTTGAGATCGACAGCGACGATGTCCTCGTTCCGGAGCACCATCAGGTCGTCCGCTGTCTCACGAGCACAGTACCAGTGCCAGCTGTCGAGTACCACGCCGACACCCTTCACATCGATCGCCGCGATAAGCTCACGTGCCTCCTTGAGCGTGTGGACGAACGGATACAGGCTGCGAGTCCACAAGCTCTTGGTGCCGATGTACTCGAGACCGAATCGCAATCCGTGGTCGCCGAGAACGCGGGCGATCGCGCCCAGACGCCGCTGATGGAGCTTGAAGTTCTCGAGGTACGTGAACCTGCCGTGGGACGGATTGAGCCACGTACCGACGCGGGTGACGCCGGCGCGCTGCCACCCGGTTCGCTCCAGCGCCTTGAGCCCCATG
>CAYMLL010000002.1:42679-78931 GCA_964390645.1 uncultured Planctomycetia bacterium
GGAGAATCGCGGCGTTGTCCGGCAGCGCTCCCATGCCCTTGCGGAATTCCTCCTCGTTCGTCCAGAAGTTCACGGGAAGACCCGCCGCGCCCCAGACGAGCTTCTTCTTCTTCAGGTCGGCGAGAAGGGACTTCATCTCGTCGTCGGACTTGCCGGCGAGAGCCCGTGAAGACGGAGCGACGGACTCGAACCCGTGACGCGCGGCAAGCTCGACGATCTCATCGAGGCTCGCTCTCACACCGATCATTCCGGGGACGAGATCGATCGTCATCCGACGCTTCGCCTGGCCGACCAGGGCCCGGGGCCCGAGCCAGCCCGAAGCCGCTGAACCCGCCACCCCGACTCCCGCCACCCCGACTCCCGCCCGGATGCTCCGTCGGAGAAACTCCCGGCGTTCCATCGTGCACAGGGATCGCGTCTCCTCGGTGGATAACGCTGAAGTCCTCTCGACGTGCCGCTCCGGGGTCTCTGTCGTCATGAGGTGCCTCGTACGTGTGCCTCGGCTCGCTCCGCTGCCGGACCATTGTAAACGGTTCGGTCTTCGGCAGAGCACAGTTCTTCCGGGCCGACGTTCACCTTCGACCGGGGCCTCACACCGTATCACCGCACGCGATCTCGATACCGCCGAGCACGCCACCCATCGTCAGCTCGGGATGCAGGGAGAATCCGCTCGAGTAGATCACGCGCCACAGCGACTCGATATCAAACGGATCACACCCGATGACCCGGCGCTCGACGACGTCCTCCACGAGCCCACGAGCCTCGGCCGGCGAGAACGGCACCCCGTAGGCCTCGCCCTGTCCGGAGATGCGGTCGTCGGTGGTGAGCTCGAGGAAGATCCGGTACGGACCACCCCGGTGCGGAAGTAGGTTGACCACGGCCCGGGTCCTTGCGTCGACGATTCGTACATCCGCCCCGGGTGATCGCCGTCACCGCACCCACGGACGGTCACTCCTGCACGAGGGTGACCGAGATGGAGTTGCCGGTTCGCCTGTGCGACCATACGGTCGCTTGTCCCCGTGCACCCACCAGGGAGATGACATGAGCGAGATGACGCGTCGGATGTTCCTGGATGGCCTGCTCCCGGTGGTGAGCATCGTGCGAGTGCGTTGTCTCTGTACGCTTCCACTCCTGACCGCGCTGTGCCCCGTCAGCTCCGCGCCGGCAGATCAGCAGAACGGGCCGACGGTTCCCCCTGCACCGAAGACGGTGGCGGTCCCGATGCGCGACGGAGTCAAGCTCTCGACGATCATCCATCTGCCCGCAGGAAAGGGCCCATGGCCGACGATTCTTCACCGCACGCCCTACGGAAAGAGCCGCGACGGTGGGCGCTACGCGACGGCCGGCTACGTTTACGTGTCACAGGACCAGCGAGGCAGAGGTGACTCGGAAGGCGAGTATCGACCTCACGAGGCGGAAATCGAAGACGGCTACGACACGGTGGAGTGGGTCGCTTCCCGACCGTGGTGCAACGGCAAGGTCGGGATGACGGGGACCTCGGCGCCCGGCATCGCCGCCAATCTGGCGGCGGCATCCGCACCGCCCCACCTCACCGCCGCGTTCGTTCGTGTCGCCCCGCACAGCCTCTTCTACGAGGGGCGCGTCATCGGCGGTGTCTTCAAGGAAGCCGACACGGGCAACTGGATGCGGCGCCAGGGTGTGAGCGAAGAGGCCATCAACGCGTACAAGAAACGTGTGGTGCTGGATGATCGCTGGGAACGGACGGATCTGGTGTTCCACCGCAGCAAGATCCGTATTCCCGTGTACAACGCGGGAGGCTGGTACGACCTGTTCTCCTACGGCAGCGTGACGAACTTCCACTTTCTCCAGAACCGGGGGCATGCGAATGCTCGCGGCAAGCAACGACTGATGATGGGCCCTGTCGGCCACGGCCGCCTGCGGGGCGATCTGGAGTATCCCGGCGCTCGCCTGAAGTCGGACGAGGAGCTGCGCTTCTTCGAGCACTGGCTCAAGGAGGCTGACAACGGCCTCGCGGACGAGCCTCCCGTGAGATACTACATGATGGCGTCTGCCCGTCGCGGCGCCGCGTCCGCGAAGAACGGCTGGAGGACGGCCGAGACATGGCCCCCCGGGGCGAGCCGCCCGGTCCGCTTCTACTTGACGGAGGACCTCGCGCTCCGCCGCGAGAAGCCCGCTGCGAACGGCGGCTCCACCACGTACAGCTTCGACCCGAGGAACCCCGTGCCGACACGGGGCGGATTGAACCTGACCCTTCCACTCGGTCCCATGGATCAGAGACCGATCGGCCCGCGGCCGGACTATCTGCGCTTTCAGACCGGACCGCTCTCCCGGGATCTTGTCGTGGCGGGGAAGATCGACCTGGAGCTGTGGGCGGCGACTGACGGCCCGGACACCGACTTCATGGTCAAGCTGGTCGACGTCTACCCGGACGGGTACGAGGCCCTCGTGCTCGATACGGCCTTGCGCACGCGGTACCGTTTCGGCAGACGGGCCGCAGACGTGAAGATGATGAGCCCGAACAGGCCGGAGAAGCTGCTGATCGACATGTGGCACACGGCGATCACCTTCGAGAAGGGTCATCGCGTGGCTGTCCACATCACGTCGAGCAACAGTCCGCGTTTCGAGGTGAACCCCAACACCGGAGAGGCGCCCGGCGAGAGCCGCCTGGCACCGCGTGAGGCCGCCAACACGATCTTCCACAACGCCGCTGGACCGACGGCGCTGGTGATGTCTGTTCTCGCGGGAGAGTGACGATCGAACGCCAGGCGCCGGCAGCGATCAGCGCATGTCGTTGAGGACCTTCAACGCGGCATGCCGGTACGCCGATCCTGGCTTGATCTCCTCGCCGAGCTCCAGGTAACGCGCGGCGTCGGTCTCGTATTCCGGCCACTCGGGCAGTCCCTTCACGTTCGGATCGCCGGTCCTGGCGAACTGCACCCAGTACCGGATCATGGCGGCTGCCAGACGAGGATCATCCGACTCCGTCGCCGAGGGGTGAAGGGTGTTGAAGACGTAGTACATCTCGGCGGAGTGGTACGCGCCCCGCTCCGGGTAGGACGAGTTCTTGCGGGTGAAGACGTACTGATACGCCGGGGAGGAGACTCCTGCCATTCCTCGGAGCATCTGGGTGCCGCCACGCAAGAACCAGGTATCGGTGATCAACGCGTTGATCGCGCCGGGAATGTCCTCGTCCGAGGATACCGGATAGAGGGTCAGGATGTCCTTCGCGGACGCTCCGAATCGCGTCTCCATTCCCTTCCGAAAGGCAGCGACGGTCCTGTACGGATAGGAGCCCAAGAAGATCGTCCCCTCGTCGGAGTTGGTTCCAACCATCAAGGGGACATCGTGTTGCTTGCCCCTGGCGAACAGGCTCTCCGAGAAGTCCGTCATGAACCAGCCGTCGATGGTCACCACCGGCCGGAGTCCGCTGCTCTTCGCGATGAGCTCCTGCGGAGAGACCCCGCGCAACGTCGCGAGCACGTCGTCCGGCTCCGCGCCCAGGAAACGGGTGGCCCACTTCTCGCCCATCCCCTCGGCACTGCTGCCCCACCGCGTGGGACGTCTCAAATAGGTATACGTGCCGTCTGTAATTCCGGGACTCTGGGCGACGGCGCGATGAAACAACCCCTTCGCCAGAGGCGAGACGCACAGGGCGTCGACGCTCGTCGCCCCCGCGGATTCGCCGAAGATGGTCACGTTGCCGGCGTCGCCGCCAAACGCAGCGATGTTCTTCCGCACCCACTGGAGCGCAGCGATCTGGTCGAGAAGCCCGTAGTTGCCCGAAACGTCGCGAGCCGACTCGGCGGACAGCGCGGGGTGCGCGAAAAATCCCAGCGGACCGACGCGATAGTTGATGGTGACGAGGACCACGCCACGTTTCGCGAACTCGCTGCCCTCGTAGGCAGTCTGATCGCTCCACCCGAGGCTGAACCCCCCACCATGAATCCACACCATCACGGGCAGCTTCTTGCCGCTGCCCGCCTGGGTCGTCCAGACGTTGAGAAAGAGACAATCCTCGCTCTGTGTGGGAAGGGGATCGCCCACCAGTCCGGTCAAGCGCGCCGGTTGTGGACAGACGGCACCGAACCGGATGCACTCACGCGTCCCGGTCCACGACGCAACGTCCCGGGGTGGGCGCCATCGCAACGCGCCGACCGGCGGAGCGGCGTAGGGGATTCCCCGGAAGGCCTGGAGGCCCACGGTCGCATCCAGCATCTCGCCCGAGATGAGTCCCGAGTGGATTTTCACCGGCTCGAGAGCCCGGGCAACCGGAAGCTCGGCCAACGAGAATGCCGCGAACATCCCCATCGCAAACACCAGCAGCAGACACCGGGTGAGCCGGCAGCCGCTTGTCGCTTCTCTCCTCACCCGTCTCCTGCTCGTTCCCGGGGGGAGGCGGGTGCTTCCTCCTTCCGCCAGGACGAGCCGTGGAGGGATGGAAGTCTGTGAGGTTCCACTCTGCACGGACATGATCTCCCCGACTCATCACGGATTCTGCTTCACCAGGGCGTTGCGCTGCGTGATGACGTAGTGCCGGAGGTCGGCGACGTCCTGCTCGCTGAACCAGCGCTTGAAGGACGGCATGCCGAACTCGAGCATGCTTCCCTTCAGGAGGATTCCCTCGTACTGGTCGAAGACCTGCTCCTGCGAGAGCCGCAGGTCGGCGATCACCCCGGTGCCAACCGCTCCAAATCCATGGCACGAGCCGCAGTTGCGAGCGAATCTTCGCGCTCCTCGCAAGAAGGCCGCAGCGTCTCCGTCTGACTCGATGGCCTTGACCCGGATCCTCGGAGGGCGCGTCGAAGCCACGCGGAGCCGCCGCCTGCCGCTCAGCGAAAACGTCAGCACGCGCCCCCGAGGCTGCTTGGTGCGCAGTCCGCCGGTCACGGCACCGGCGCCTCCCCAGCCCGCCATGATGGATACGTACTGGACTTCATCGACCCGGTACGTCACCGGAGCCGCGATGATGCCGCCGCCGGTATTGACCTCCCAGAGTTTCTCGCCGCTGGCCGCGTGATAGGCGACAAAGCGTCCGTCCGCTGTGCCCTGAAAGACCAGGTCTCCGGCGGTCGCGAGTGTCCCTCCGTTCCACATCAAGGGATGTTGCACTCGCCATCGAGCCTTCTGGGCCACCGGATCCCAGGCCAGCAGGAAGCCCGTCGGTCGGGGTACCGGTCCGTCGGGAATAGCCGAAAAATCGACTCCCGTATTCCAGGCGCCCGGACGGTAAACGAAGTCCTTGTCCTTCGAGTAGAACATCGCGTTGTCCTGCGCCGGAATGTACACCAGACCGGTCTTGCTGCTGTACGACATCGGTTGCCAGTTGTGGGCACCGAGCGGCCCGGGAGCGACCACGCGGCCCTTCTCCTCGTAACGCATGCCGGGGACCTCGATCGGCCGCCCGGTCTTCTTGTCGACCCCCTTCGCCCAGGTCAGCTTGACAAACGGTTCGGCGGAGATCAGCTGGCCTGTTTGCCGATCGAGAACGTAGAAGAAGCCGTTCTTCGGCGCCTGCATCAACACCTTGCGACGGCGCCCCCCGATCGTCAGCTCGGTGAGGATCATGTGCTGCGTCGCGGTATAGTCCCACGCGTCAGCGGGTGTCGTCTGGTAGTGCCATACCAGAGCTCCGGTGTCCGCCTTCAACGCGACGATCGAGGAGAGGTACAGATGATCACCCTTGCCACCACCCCGCAGGTGTGGGGCCCAGGGCGATCCGTTGCCGACCCCCACGTAGACGAGATTGAGCTCCGGATCGTGGACGAGGGAGTCCCAGACCGTACCGCCGCCGCCGATCTTCCACCACTCTCCACTCCACGTCCTGGCGGCCTTCTCCAGCGCGGGCGACTCGAACGGCCTGGCGGGGTCACCCGGAACGGTGTAGAAGCGCCAGGCGAGCTCTCCCGTCTCCGCGTCGTAGGCCGACACGTAGCCGCGCACGCCCAGCTCGGCTCCGCCATTGCCTATGATGATGTTCCCCCTGGCGACGCGAGGCGCACCCGTGATCGTGTAGGGTCGTTTCCGGTCGACCGTCACGACCTCCCAGACCGGCTCGCCGGTCTCGCCGTCGAGTGCCACCAGTCGACCGTCCAGCGTGGCCGAGTACACCCGGCCCTTGTAGACCGCCAGGCCTCGATTGACGACGTCGCAGCAGGCCTTGGCGCCGTACGCCCCGGGGACCTCGGGATCGTACTTCCACAGCTCCTTGCCGGTCCGCGCGTCGATCGCGTACACGACGCTCCACGTGCCCGTCGTGTACATCACTCCGTCGACGATCAGCGGTGTGGCTTCCAGACCACGCTTCGTTTTTGTCTGGTACAACCAGGCCAGCTTCAGCCCCTTCACGTTCCCGGCGTTGATCTCGCTGAGCGGACTGAACCGGGTCTCGCCGAAGTCGCGGCCATGAGACAGCCAGTCGCCAGGACGTGATTCGACGTTTCGCAGCACCGAATCGTCGATGCTGTTCAGAGCCGAGGTAGCCGCAGCGTCCTGTGCAATGGGTCGAGTCGCTGAATTCAACACACAAAGAAGAGCGATGAACCCGGCTAGAACGCATGGTTGCAGCATGTCGATCCTCTGTTCCAGACGAAAGGTCGGGGCAGGAGTCGGGGCCAGTCTACCGATCGCAGGCAAACGAAGCACGGGCAAAAGCACCTCTGGGCCCGACCGCCACGAGCCCCGCGATGGAGCCGCCGGCCAGTCCGCTCCGGCACCGCGAGCGCGCGAGTCGGATGGCTGCAAACGCAGCTGTCAGCTCGGGGGCTCGAGGCGATACGCCCCTGCGTCTCTCACCAGAACGCCCGGCGTGTTGAAGTGCATCCCGAACAACCGCACACCCTCCTCTGCGAGCTCTTCGAACATCCGTCGTCGGGTAGCAACCGCCTGCTCACGATCGTGGTCCGCGGTGCTGCACCAGTCGACGTGGGCGGCCTGGCAAGGATGGTGGAGAAAGTCGCCGGTGATCAGGGCACTCTCTCCGGCCGACTCGAGCCACAAACTCGTGTGGCCGATGCTGTGCCCCGGGGTCGGCTCCGCCCGCAGCTCCCCGGTGAGCTGCTGATCCATCTCGAACAGATCGGCCAGACCGGCGTCGACGACAGGCCGCACCGAGTCGTCGATCACGGTACGGTAGCTCTCCCTGTCATGCTCGCTCCAGTGCTCCCACTCGACTCGACCGAACAGGTACCGGGCCCCCGGAAACGTCGGCACCCACTCGCCGTCGACGAGCGTCGTGTTCCACCCCACGTGGTCGACATGAAGGTGAGTACAGACCACCAGGTCCACCGACTCGGGTGAAATGCCCAGAGCCGCCAGATCGCTGATGTAAGGCCCGGAGCGCTCGTGCCACAGAGGAACAGCTCGCTGCTTGTCGTTGCCGAGCCCCATGTCGACGAGGATCGTCTGATCCGGAGTCTGCAGAACATAGGTGTGAATGCACATCACGAGGTGCCCCACCTCATCTGCATAGTGAGGCCGCAACCATTCGATCGGAAGAACCGCCTCCCGCGTCGCGTCGGGCAGGAGGAACCGCGTACCACCCGCGGCTTCCAGCTCGACCAGCCGCGTGATTTTCACGTCTCCAACGCGCCAGGAATCCACGAACGCTCTCCCTCCTTCCGATCACAAAGACAGAGAAGACAGCAGCACGGCGGGCGGCATCCTACCATGCGCCTTCACCGGCACGAGAGAGGTCACGACAGGACGAACCCCTCGTAGCCGTTGGCGGCAACCTCGTCGCATTTTTCCACGTAGTGCGGGAATCCGGGAAGAGGCATGAAGACCCGGGGCTTCCCGGGAATGTTGGCCCCCAGATACCACGACGTACAGGTCGGGTAGAGGGTGCGATCAGCAACTGCGTTGACATGCTCGACCCATTCCTTTTCGGCGGCCGCGGTGGCCTCGATACGCCGGTGACCCTGCTCTCTCATGTACTCGATGCAGTCGGTGATCCATTCGACGTGCTGTTCGATGGCCACGACCATGTTGGTCAACACCGAGGGACTGCCCGGACCGGTGATCGCAAATAGATTCGGAAATCCCGCGACTGTCAGCCCCAGGTAGTTGAGAGGCCCGGCTGACCATTTCTCGCGCAAGGTCAGACCATCGCGGCCCTGGATGCCGATCTTCAGGAGCGTACCCGTCATCGCATCGAATCCGGTGGCGAAGATGATGCAGTCCAGATCGTACTCGGTGGTGGTGGTCCGCAAACCGCTCGGGGTAATCTCCTCGATCGGAGACGAGCCGATGTCTACCAGCAACACGTTGGACCGGTTGAAGGTCTCGAAGTAACCGCTGTCGAGCACCGGTCGCTTGCAGGCGAGGGTGTGCTGCGGACACAGCAGGTCGGCCACCTGCGGGTCGCTTACCTTCGCACGGATCTTGGCGCGAACGAACTCGGCAGCGGTCTCGTTGGCCTCCTGATTCGACATGAGATCGTTGAAGCTGCCGAAGAACTGGAATCCGCCTGTTTCCCAGCGTGCCTGGTACTCACGCTCTCGCTCGACCGGGTCCACATCGAGCGCCGACACGTCGTTGCTCGGAACGTTGGATAGCTGAGCGGATACTTCCAGCCGGTTGCGAGCCCGGAAGCCGGCGTAGTCCGCCTTGATCTCGGCGACCGCCCGGGGATCAACCGGGCGATTGCGGGCCGGAATCGCGTACTGCGCCGTACGCTGGAACACGACGAGCCTGGCGGCCTGCTCCGCGATCACGGGAATCGTCTGCACCCCCGACGACGCCGTACCGATGATGCCCACTCGTCGGTCCACGAGGTCGACACCGTCCCGAGGCCAGCGGCCGGTGTGGTGCATCGGGCCGGCGAAAGTGTCGATACCTTTGATGCGAGGGATGCTGGGAGTCGACAGGCAGCCCGTGGCCATGATCAGGAACTGCGCCGACAACTCGACACCGTCGTCGGTGCGCACACGCCAGCGACCGACTGACTCGTCGAAGCTCGCCTCATCCACCCGTGTGTCGAAGTCGATGTCGGGACGCAGATCGAAGCGGTCGACCACATGATTGAGGTAAAGAAGGATCTCGGGCTGGGTCGGATAACGCTCGGGCCACTCCCACTCCTGCTGGAGCTCCTCGCAGAAGCTGTACGAGTATTCCGTCGTGTCGGTGTCGCAGCGGGCGCCTGGATAGCAGTTCCAGTACCACGTGCCGCCCACATCGGAGGCCATCTCGATCACCCGGACGGACACACCGAGCTCGCGCATACGATACAGCATGTAGATCCCGGAGATTCCGGCGCCGACGATCACGACGTCGAGCCACCGCTCGGGCTCGCTCACTCGATCAGCAGCGCTCGTTCGCTTTTCTGCGGGCATGTCTCTGCAGCTCGAGGTCCGGGCCGTTCGTCGGAGCGCGCGGTATCTTCGTGCCCCTCCACGGACCTGCCCTTCGCCTGCGACGGCTCTGCACGACTCCACGATCGGAAAGCACGAGGTCTGCTGGACGTTTCTTGCGCGCCGACAGCCTACTGCTTCGCCGCCAGCTCTTCCGAGTAACCCGGGAAGGAGTTCTTCATGATGGCATGGTGAAGAAGCGTGTACGCGAGCACCTCGTCGGTGTCGCAATCACACACGAGGGTTTTCACCCAGTAGCCCTCGGTGCGGCGCGACTCACCCAGCGCGACGACCTCGCGCCGCAGGCAGTATTCCTGGCCGACGAAGAGCGGACCTCGCAACATGCCGATTTCGAGGTCGGCGAACAGTCCCACGTTCGGTTGCCGCACACGCCAACCGGCCTGGCCGCCGGAGTATGAACACAGGACGCAGACCATCTCGAGCGGAATGATGGGACGACCCCACGGCGATTCGTCCCCCTCCGCGGTGTGCCACGGCGAATCTTCCGTGATAACGGCCAGCTTCTCCCTCAGTGTGAACGGATAGAGCGCGCCGAGGTGCTGGTCGAAATCCATCTTGACGCGTTCGACCGTCGCCCCACGGTCCCCCACCTTCACATCGCGCAGAATCACCAGCTGCTCGACGGGGCGCAATCTCTCGATACGGCCCTCCAGCTCCGTCGTGCCGCGGTCCAGGCCGACGGAAGCGGTGCCCGAGAGCACCGGCGTGCCGTCGCTCTTCTCCGCCCAGACGCACGCCTGGGTCCCGCTCTGCTGCGGAACGCCGACAAATGCCTTCACCTCCTCGCCTTCCACGACCATGTTCTGATAGTGCGCGCTGAGGCAACCGGTCTCCAGCCAGGATGGGCCCCAGAGATGGGTCAGCAGGGGCACGAACTGGCTGAAATGCGTCGGACCCTCGATGGGAGCGCCGGAGAAGCCGAGCTTCTCGGCGGTCTCGTCGTCATGAATCGACGCATGACCGCCGTATTCCTGGGTCGCGAGCATCTGCCTCGGCGCTCGAAGGGGACCGCTCAGCACCAGCTCTGTATCGAAGGGTCGCTCCGGCATGGCTCTCGCTCTCCCACTGAATTCTGACGCTTCTGCCTGTCGCTACCGTTGGTGACGATGCTTCAGGCAAGCTGGTACACCCGGCTCGACGTGCCACTGAAGAGAGCCGTCTGATCCTCTTCGCCGTACCTGGCAGCGATCTTCTTCAGGCCATTCCAGAGCACCTGGTACGAGAGCGAACGACGATCCACCGGGAAGTTGCTCTCGAACATGCATCGATCGGCGCCGAAACACTCGATGGTGTGGTGATAGTAGCGAGCCTGAGCCTCGACGAACTCATCGGATGAGGGTGGCAACGCACGTGTGTTCCAGCCAAAGCCATTGTCGGGCATCGCGAGCCCGCCGAGCTTGGCGACGACGTTCGGACAATCGGCAACCGCAGCCATGTCGTCCTGCCACCGCGTGAAAATCTCCTCTCGCTGGTCGGCGTAGGGCCCGACACCCAGGGGAGTACCGAAGTGGTCGAGAATCATCGTCGTACCGGGGATCGCTGCGGCAAGATCACGAAAATCGAGGTTCTGGTGGTGATAGTGCCAGGTGTCGAACGTGAAGCCTCGCTCCCCCAGTCGCGCGACGCCCTCCCGGTACTCATCGCACGCGTAGAGCCCTTCCGGCGCCCGACCCGGAATCGAGAGCGCTTCCGGATGGGGATCCCTGGCACCGGCGTGGCGGATGCCGCGAAACAGCCCCTTGCCGGCCTCGACGTGAGCATCGAGCACCTCGTCCAGGTCAGGACTCCGCAGATCTGCGCGGGACACGATGGCGGCGATCTCCGCACCCTCTCCCAGCCGGGATGCCGACGCGATGGACTCCACGAACACGGTCTCGCCCACCGGCTTCAGGTGATCGGGACCGACCTCGTGGTAGCTCGCGCCACACTCGAGAAACACCGTCTTGATCACGTTGTGACCCGAGCCGGTGTCGGCCCGCAGGTGCTCGAGCACGTACGTGGAACCAGGCCTGTCCCACAGGTGGTGATGCGGATCCACGATGGGCCGCTGCGGATCGACGATCGACTCGACGACCGCTTCCAGCCACTCGTCACTACCAGGCGATACCGCTACCATACGTGCATCCTGACGGTACCTTTCCGTCGCATCTGCCGCCGCTTCCTCCGATCGCCACCGCACGGGCCTGCGATCGCCTGCGGTCGACACCCTCCAGCGCTGACCCGGGAGCAAGTCACGACTCGCCGGCGACCCGCTATTGACCCGACAACTCGGCGCGGGATACTGATCGAAGCAGCGATTGTCGATCGGGGAGGACTTGGTGTCAACGGTGACGACCGGCCGTGATACTCCAACGGTCTCCGCACGTCTCACCGACATTTCTTGACCACAGGATGATCGACAATCCCACCCGAGGAGATTCCCGGCATGGTCTGGCGACCCGAGATCGACGAGCTCAATCGACGCAAGCAATTCGCCGCGAAGTTGGGCGGTGACGCGGGTATCGCAGAGCAGCGTCGGCGCGGGAAGCTCACCGTTCGAGAGCGCATCGACCTCCTGACCGACGAGGGCTCCTTCCAGGAGATCGGCGGGCTCGCGGGCTCGGCGACCTACGACGACAACGAGCTGGTCGATATCCGACCGTCGAACCTGATCATCGGGCTGGGTCGCCTCAACAACCGCAGGGTGGTCCTCAACGCCGGCGACTTCACCGTGCGCGGAGGAGCGTCGGACGCGTCAATCGGCAACAAGGGCGGGCATGCGCAGAAAATGGCGCTCAACTGGCGCCTGCCCTATGTACGCCTGCTCGACGCCTCGGGCGGCAGCGTCAAGACCTTCGAGCAGATCGGACGAACTTACATCCCGACGAACCCGGTGACACCGGGCGTGGAGGACCTTCTCTGCACGGTCCCGGTCGTGGCTGCCGCGCTTGGCTCCGTCGCGGGCTTACCCGCCGTGGACTCCTGTCTCTCCCACTTCAACCTGATGGTCAAAGGCATCAGTCAGGTTTTTCCCGGTGGGCCGCCGGTCGTGAAAGCAGCTCTCGGTATCGACATCTCCAAGGAAGACCTCGGTGACGAACGCAGTCAGGTCTATCACAGCGGGGTGATCGACAACCTCGCGGAGTCCGAGGAAGACGCTTTCGAGATGATCAAGCAGTTCCTTGGCTACCTGCCGGACAACGTCTGGCAGATGGCTCCGCGTGTCGACACGGAAGACGACCCGAATCGACGGGACGAAGAGCTGCTTTCCGCCATACCCAGGGAGAAGCGGGTCGTCTACAACCCTCGCGAGATCCTGGATTCGGTTCTCGACAAGGGCTCATTCTTCGAGATCACGCCGCACTATGGGCGCTCACGTATGGTCGGCCTTGCCCGCGTCAACGGCTATCCCGTCGGCACGATGATCAACAACCCCAAACATCACGGAGGATCGACAGACGTCGCCTCCGGCACCAAGATCATCCGCTTCCTGCAGCTGTGCGATACGTTTCATCTACCGATGATCTACTTTGCCGACGAGCCCGGATTCATGGTCGGGCCGGAGCAGCAGCGTCTGGGAATCGTCCGCGCCGGCGCGAAGATAGTCTGTGCCACCTTGCGCACACGCATGCCCTGGTTCTCGATCATCATCCGGCAACTCTACGGCGTTGCCGGGCAGTGCCACGATCGACCGAGCGGCATGTTCAAACGGGTGGCCTGGCCGTCGGGTCATTGGGGATCGATGCACATCTCCGGAGGTGTCTCGGCGGCCTATCGCCGCATCATCAACGAGTCGGAAGATCCGGAGGCCAAACGTGCCGAGATCGAGGAGCGACTCGAGGCCTTGTCGTCGCCTTTTCGAACGGCCGAAGCGTTCAACATCGAGGAGATCATCGATCCGAGAGACACGCGCCCGATGGTCTGTGACTTCGTCGAGATGGCCCAGCCGCTGCTGGCCACGCAACTCGGGCCGAGCCCGACGCCGTACATGCCATAGAGCCTCTCCCCGCACACTTGAAACGTGTCCGGGATCGTCGAGAATCCGTGTGAAACCGGGAAGCCAACGGCGCCCTCACGCATCGTGACCTCGCGGTCTCGTGAGAAGACCGGGCCCGGACCCCCGTCGGCCATATCGTAAGAGGAACCGCAAAGTGACCCCGACAATCCAGGAGCTCCTGAGTCTGCGAAGCGCAGGCGGCGCACTCATGGTCGTCACCTATCGTGGTGACTGGTGACCCTACTGTTGTGGCCAGCTGGTACGGCTGGCGAACGAGGTACCGCGTCTCCAACGCTCGGGAGCGGAGGTGATCGCACTGGCAGTCGATTCCGAGGCACGAAACGCGGCCCTGGCCGTACGCTGGCATCTTCCGTTTCGTGTCACCTCGGATCCGGACGGCGAGCGTTTCCTGAAGCCGCTCGACCTGTGGAATGCCGACGAGCGTGGCGGCATCGCGGTTCCGGCGCTGCTGCTCATCAGTCCGCAAGGAGAAGAGGTGCTCAGGTCACGCAGTCGTGATTTTGCCGATCGAATTCACGACGAGGATGTACTCCTGGCGCTGGAGAGGCAGGGATATCCACCCCTCGACCCTCCACCTCCCGCCTGGCAGTCGAAGGTGGAGCCGGAGGTCGACGGGGGAGCGTACAGATCGGAGCTCCTCGGCCCCTACTTTCGCGGCAATCGGTTCGCCGCAGTGGCCTTGAGTCTGCGGGTGAAAGATCCCTCCGCCCTGGAGGAGATCAAGGCGCACGAGAAGATGTCGAGCAGCTTCCTGGCCGCCTGGAAGGCGAGGCGTGAAGCGGGTCCAGGCACTATATCCGGGTGAAGACGGCCCGGGCGTACGGCCGGACAGCAGCGGCGCCTTCAAGTCAACCGGGCAGAGATCGCTCCTCGCGAGTCGGCCTGCAGGTCTCCACTGTCGAGCCCGGTCCACGAGCACGACAACAGCGACCCGGCACAGCCGCCGGGCCGGCTCGAGATCTCGCGGAGCCGGGTTGCTCGTGACGGTACGACCGTCTTCCCGGTGATCGCTCGGAAGCAGGCGGAGGCGGAGCCGCTAGAGCTCTTTGACTCTCAGATTGCGGAACTCCACCCGGAAGCCTTCACTTTCGAGTCCGACCTGGCCCTCGGGCAACCCACACTCGTCGAACTGACAGGTCACCGCGCCGTTGACCCAGAGAGTGAGAGTCTTGCCGCGAGCGGTCAGTTCCATGGTGTTCCATTCGCCGGCGGGCTTGACACGTCCGTCCGTGACCTCCTTCCTCAAGGAGAAGAACTTCGGTTTGCCCGTCGACCTCGGCGTCACGCCAAAGAGGAAGCCGTCCTTCGCGTCGCCGAACTGGGCCTGGTGCCAGATGGACCCGTCCGGAGAGTTGCGAACGTAGGCCCCGCTGTTGTAGCCCTTCAGCCCATCCTTCTTCGTGTAGCGAAACTCGAAGTGGAAAACGGCGTCACCGAGAACCTTCTTCCACAGCAGCATGTCGTGCCCGCCATCGCCATCGCAAACGAGCACGCGACGATCCGTATCCACATGCCATTGCGCACGACCCAGCTTACCGGTGGGCGGCACCGGCACGCGTGACCACCCGTCCAGGTCAGCTGGCGGCATGATATCGACCCAGCCATCCGATTCGCGTTGCAGGGCGCTTGTCTTCGCTCCGCCCTTGGACTCGACAACCTCGATCTTCACGCCGTCCGGACCCTCGACAAACGCGATCATGTGGTCGCCGGACAGGGTCGGTTCCACCAGGAACCTGGTGCCCAGGCCCTTCAAACGCTTGACGGTGGAGGCGAAGTCCTTGACACGCCAACCGACATGGTCCACCGAGCGGTTCTTCGCCGACCCGACAGCCTGCACCGCGCGCGAAATGAACAGGTACATGTCCCCGTACCGGATGACCGTGATGCCCGAAGCCTTCTTGAACTTCGCCGGCTCGCCGCCAAAGGCCTTCGCGTACCACTCCACCGTGCCCCTCGGTCTCTTGGACTTCAGGTGCACGTGATGGAAACCCAGCAGATCCCCATCTTCCAGCAGCTCGATCCTGGTGCCCCAGGGATCGACGGCAAACACGACGCCCGGAATCCGACGCTTCGGACCGCCTACCTTGACTCCATTTCTTCGCAGTGCGGCAGCCTTCGCATTCACATCCTTCACAGAGAACGCGATGTGGTCCACCGCCGATCCTCTGCTGCCCGACACGTCATCGCCACCGCGCCGGAACTTCACGAGATTCGATCCGAACAAGACCGCGTCGAAGGGCCCGCTCTTTGTCACCTCGCCGCCGAAGTTCTTTGCGTACCACTTCGCCGCGTCCGCAGTGTCCGATACCGTCAAGTGCACATGATCCCATGTCCCCGCCGCGGCCGGACCCGTCCAGAAGCCGGTACACAACACCGCTGCCAACAACACTCTCGTTCGTGTCAACATGGTCTCGCTCCATTCCATACCAGCCCGATCTCTGTTGCCCCGGGCATTCTCCCTCAAGACAGTCGGAACCCGCTCATCGGATATTACGGCACAACGCATGTCAATCACCGAGTCGACCGTATTGTGCGCCACGCAGCGGCCTTGTCGGATGAGCGTGTGGAAGGCGTCCCGGGCTCGTGTTCGTCGGTGCCGGCCGGAACGCTTGTTCCGTCCCCTTCGAGCGGGATCGTGTACCGGTCCTCTCAGCTTCTCACGCCTGGATAATCGAATCGACTGCCGCTGAACTCGTTCGCGACGTTGAATACGGCCCCCTCGGCTTCCACTAGCTGCTAGGTCCATCCCGCGCCCCGCGGTTCCGCTTGAACCCCGTCTGTTCACGATCCAGCTGCTACGAACGAGCGCCGACTTCGCCTGGACGGTGTTGCGACGACCGCTTCGCTTCTCGACCGGTGAAGCACTCGCCGGCGGGCTAGGAGCAGGCCACCGATCCACCGTCGCAAGTGATGGTCTCCCCGACCGTGAAAGCGCCGGCCCGGGAGCTCAGGAAAATCGCCAGACCGGCGATATCTTCGGCGCTCCCCACGCGGCCGCGAGGGTTGTTCTTTCCGACCCGGTCCCAGTCGACACCTTCTGTCTTGCCGCCGAAGCCCACCCCCGTCGAGAGCATCCAGGTCGGGAACGGGCCAGGCGCGATGGCGTTGAGTATGATGTTCTCCTTGACCAGATGAGCGGCCAGCTGCCGGGTCAGATGGTGGACGGCGGCCTTCGACGGACCGTACGAGAAGTTGTCGAACCGCGGGGTCTTGATACCGTCAATCGAGCCGACGTTGATGACCCGGGCCGGATCCTCATGGGTCGCAGCTTCGCGGAGCAGTGGTAACAGCTTCTGTGTGAGGAAGAAGATCCCCTTGACGTTGGTATCCATCACCTTGTCCCAGCCCGACTCAGGGAACTCCTCGAGCGGAGCACCCCAGGCCGCACCGGCGTTGTTCACGAGGATGTCGAGCTTCTGCTCACGCTTGCCTATCTCGGCGACAACGGCCTCGATACCCTGCAAGTCGGCGACGTTACCCGGTATCGAGATGCACTCGCCACCGAAGTTCTCGCTGAGTCGCTCGGCCGTCGCGTTGCAGACGTCGGCTTTTCGTGAACTGATGTAGACCCTGGCGCCGTTGGCGAGGAACCCTGCCGCGATCATCTCGCCGATACCTCTCGAGCCACCCGTGACGAGAGCAACCTTGCCATCGATGGAAAACAAATCTTGCACGCGCATGAAAACACCGTTGAGGCTGTGGAGATTGACAGGTTCCAGGGACCCGGTGAACATAACCCGTGAGGTACGATATCGCGACCCCGTACGGTGGCTCTCATGCGGTCGTTCGAGAATGCGGGCGCTCTGCTGAGCCCGGCGTCCCGGGCTGAACGCCTTCTTCATGACGTTTGTCCCGGGCCGTGAGGTCTGCTCTCGGAGCCGGGACCGGCTGATCGCTGCCGCCGGTTGCCGTGGGACGAATGTGGCCCTTCATCCCACCCAGGAGTCCCGCTCCGCGCGACCGGGAGGGTGTCTCAAGACGCCATCCGGGCTTCGGCCGGCCACGGCGGCGCGAGTGCTTCGTCGGGCCTCCTCGACGATCGACTCCGAAAGATCGACTCGTCGGCCCGCCTCGCTCGACCTCGGGCCGACGGAGCAGGTCTTGAAACAGCCCCTAACGGCTGAGCGCGTCGCCCTCTTTCCAGGGGCGCAGCTGGCCCTGGTAAACGGACGGCCCGCAACGAAAATGCGTCGCTTCCCGGAGGGTCTCGACAAAGGGCATGTCCGCAGGGTAGAGATCGTTGCCCCGCGGTCGCGGACCGGCCTTCGACACGTGGCCCCACAGTGAGTGTCCGACCAGCTCCTCGGCGATCGCGGCGGCTTCGATCAGCCTGTCGAGCTTGTAGCCCGTCTCGATCCCCATCTCGTGACAGAGATCCACGAAGTCCTCCGTCGGGACGTGCCCCGCAGCCCGACCGTTACCACAGTACGGACAGCCCCCCATTCCCCCCAACGAGGTGTCGAACTCGCGCACGCCGAGTTGCAGTGCCTCGTAGTAGCTGGCAATCGCCGCACCCCGGGTATTGTGAAGGTGCAGGTGGAAATCGGCGATCTCGGGCCAACGATCACGGATCTCTGTCAGCGTCTCGCGCACGAGATGGGGGAGATTCCAGCCCATGGCCTCGATGAAGGAGCAGCGCGTCACCGTGATGCCCGCCGCATGCCACTTGTCGATCATGACGGCCAGGAGGTCCATTCGCTGCTCGAGCGTGAACGCCCCCTCGTAGTTCGAGCCGAAGGGGTTGCCGACTACCACCGATGCGTGTTCGGCTCCTTTCTCCCTGGCGGCGGCGATGGTCTGATCGAGACCGCCGATCTGCTCCACCTGCGTGCGGTTGTAATTACGTCGCGCGAACGTGTCGCAGAGTTCCACGAACGAGCTGAAGCCGCGCCCGCCACGCACATCGATCTTGGGATAGTACCGGTCCGCGCGTTCGAAGCCCTTGCGGTTGAACACGGCGGCCGTGTACTTGATCCCCGGCCTGGGAACGAATCGCTCGGCGATCTCGTCGATGCAGGCCATCGACGGGGTCCATTTCGGGTGCGCGAACGAGCCGATCGAGATGACCTTCGCGCCGGTTTCACCGAGGGCGTCGAGAAGTCTCAGCTTGTCGTCGACGGAGATATCGGCGCTCTCGATCTGCAGGCCTTCGCGCATCGTGTCGTCGGTGATGGTGACCGACCTCGGCAACATGCTCATCTCGGCTCCTCCTGATCGTGCAAGGCGCTTCTTTGCAGAGTGATGCGGACTCCCTCGAATGTCCGCTATCGTGCGCTTCGTCGCCGACAGTGCCGACGTGCTGCGCGCGTTTCGCCAGTCCTCATCGGAGAACCTACGCTGCAAGGTCTCAGTATCGGTCAGCGGGAGTCGAACAACCAAGGTGATCCGGAGCCGTGTACCCGACCACACGTGACCCGCTCCACCGGTCACCGGTATTGATTGACTCACGGCACACGAAGCTGACAATCTGACCGCGGCGGCCTTTGCTGCCGAGGTCGAGCATCATCCCGAGCAGCCATTCGCGGAGAAACAGACGATGCGCAACTTGCTCTCGAGCGCTCTTTGCCTGTGCGCCATTTCGTCGGTGCCAGGAGGTGGAGCGGCCTCGACGATAGCGGAGGGTGTTACCGCAGAGAAGAACCCGGATCCTTCTCACATCAAGGGCAGAAGCGGAGACGCCACCATCACTCTCACTCCCCGAAACGCCATCGAGGACCATCGAAACCTGCAGTGGGCGTTCGACAATACCGCGCCGGGCGGAACGGTCCGACTGGGCTCGGGGACCTTTTTCATGGGTGACGGAAAGACGGCTCCGCGCAAGACGGCCTGGATGCGGCGTGGACTGAAGGTGGTCGGGGTGAAGGAAGGCGCGATATGGCGCACGATCATCCGGGGAGGAGGCGAAGTGTTGAAGCCGGGCGTCGGTGGTGCGCTCGAAGGAGGGACGTTTCGCGTCACGCTCGAAGGTGACGATCACGCGGTCATCGTCGAGGACATCTGGTTTCGCCAGTGGGCCTGCGAGGTCGTCTTCATCCTCGCGTGTAACGGGTTCGAGTTTCGCCGCTGCAGGATAACCGATCCCGCGAACGCCGCCGATCCGAGCAAGACCCGGTTCGTTCACGCATTGTGGACGCAGGGCAACGACGCGCGCGGCGATTTCGTCGCGGAGAACAACCTGGTCGAGATGGGGCAATACGACGGCCCGCTCGCCGAAGACGAGCAGTTCATGGGTATCTTCACCTCGAACCACGACAACATTCGCATCGTCAATAACACGATCATCGGGACCGATGAGGCTGTCGAGATACTGATGAACCGGTACGGCAATACCGGCCCCGGCGACCCCGTTGCTGCCAGGTCGCCCGCCGAGATCGTGGTGGCCAACAATCGCATCGACGTCACGGGAACGCCGGGTCCGCGCTGGGGAGGCAGCTGGGCCATTCTCATCTGTGGCAACCTGAACGTGGACCGGGTTCTCATCGAGAACAACGACGTCACGAAGCGAGGCAGAGGCTGGGGCATGGGTCTCAGCGGCGCGAACATGCGCATCACCGGAAACAAGTTTCGCTTTGAAGAGCACGACGGCAAGCTGACACCGGGCGCCGTGACCATCGGGGGCTACCCGCTTCTCGCAGGGAAGGCCATGGGCAGCTCGCTCACCAATTCGGTGATCAAGGACAACACCTTCGAGGGGCGCGTACGGGACCACGGCATGTTCTTCATGCCGGGTCGCCGCGGCTTCGCCAACGCCTCCAGCGGCAATCATATCGACCTGGGCAGCTCTCTGGTCACTCTGGGCGCCGCGACGACACTCACGCTCAGCCAGAAAATGACGGACAATGTCTTCAAGGGAGCGCTGGGCAAGGTCACCGACAACGCGATCGACGGCGCCAACAAGTACTAGAAGGCACACACAGCATGCGCAAGAACACGGCACTCGCCAGGTGGCGGGCAGGTGAACAGACCATCGGCGGCTGGTTGTCCCTGGCGAATACCCATACCGCGGAGATGATGGCCAACGCCGGGTTCGACTGGCTGTGCGTGGACATGCAGCACGGCCTGCTGGACTATCACGATCTGCTGCACATGCTGCCCGCGATCTCGACCACCGACACGATCCCCATCGTGCGCGTGTCCGGCAACGAGCCCGCCGAGATCATGAAGGTCCTCGACGCGGGCGCTCTGGGGGTCATCGTGCCCATGATCAACAACCGCGAGGAGGCGCTCGCCGCCGTATCGGCCTGTCGGTATCCGCCGGAAGGTACGCGGTCCTTCGGCCCCGTTCGCGCCGCGATGTACGGAGGTCGGGGTTACGCGAGAGAGGCGAACGACGAGATCGCCTGTATCGCCATGATCGAGACCGAGGAGGGCATCGAGAAGCTGGAGGAGGTCGTCACCACACCCGGTCTCGGCGGCATCTACGTCGGCCCGTCGGATCTCGCCCTGGCGCTCGGGCTGTCCCCCCGCGGAGATACGGATGATCCGCTGCATCTCGAGACCGTGGACAGGATCGTGGCCACCTGCAAGAAGCACGGGATACCGGTAGGGATCCATACCGGGAGCCTGGCCTACACGCAACGCCGCCTGGAGGCGGGGTTCAACTTCGTCACCCTGGGCGCAGACAGCAGCTTCATGATGAAGGCCGTGGCCTCCGATCTGGCCGCGGCACGCAACATCCAGGAGACAGAGCGGGAAAACACCGGCTACTAGTCCAGTAGCCCGGTGAGCTGAACCGGGGTTCCGCTCCGGACGTCGTTCGTCGTGAACCCTGCGCATGACGACGGGACTCGGCGAAGAAGCGACCGACGCTTCACATGCAGTCGGTGACACGCCACATCGAGGTACGCTGATGTCGAATGCCAGCAGTCGCTGTACCGGAACCGGCTCACGTACCCTCTTGATGCTGGAGGAGCTCGAGCATGTCGAGAAGCCGCTCACGCACGACCTGTCGGAAGGCCGGGCAGTCATCGAGGCGCAGAGCAAGCACGAGCGTAGCGTGCAAGTCGGGATGCAGCAGCGATCGATGCCGCAGCTCTTCAAGGGCGAGAAGATTTCCAGGTCCGGACAGCTCCGCGACATCCACCTGGTCGACATCGCCGCAGTCCACGGACCGCACCTCGGCAATCTTGCCAGCCGCAGCGGCAGAGTGACCCACTGGCCCGGTTCTCGGTAGCGGTGGGTTCAACCGCATCATCGCATCGCCCGGCATCGCCCGAAGCCAGCAAGAGAAAGCTCATGAAGACCCTTCTGCCTTCCGTATGCGTCTTCTTCGTCCTCGGTTGCGCCACCGAGCCGTCAGCCGCCGGGCCGAACATCCCCACCGAGGCGTCAGCCGCCAAGCCGAACATCCTGTTCATCCTCACCGATGACCAGGGCTGGCCCACGCTCGGCTGTTACGGCGGCAAGGTCGTTCCCACGCCGCATCTCGATCGCCTGGCCGCGGAAGGAGCGCGCTTGACCGCCGCCTACGTCACACCCCTGTGCACGGCCACACGCGCGACGCTGCTTTCCGGCCAGTACACCGCTCGCAACGGCATGTGGCATGTGCTGATCGACCCCTGGTACGGCTCACCGTGGGCACCGATGACCGAGCGTCCCTTCGTGGAACAGTATCCGCGAGATGCCTTCACCATCGCGAAAGGGCTGAAGCTGGCCGGGTATACGACCGGCATCATGGGCAAGTGGCATCTCACCACGGGGCCCGACGGTGCCTATCTCGGATTGAATCCCGGGTTCGCGCATCACTACGGGTTCGACCACGCGGCGCCGGTTGTCTCCAGGGACGAGTTCGAGGAGGGCGGCGATCGCGGGGCCGACTCCCTCACGGATCAGGCCATCGACTTCATCTCGAAGAACCGGAAGCAGCCGTGGTTCTGCTTTCTCTCCCACCACATGATCCACAGCAAGGTCGTCGCTCCGGACAATCTGACGCAGAAATACCGGAACCTCGGACACGGTGACGGCGACCTCGGCCCGAACCGTGCGGTCTATCTCGCCGGACTCGAGAGCATCGACCGATCGATCGGCAAGCTCCTGCGACGGCTGGACGATCTCGGTGAGGCGCAGGACACTATGGTCGTCTTTCTCAGCGATAACGGAGGCGTGGACGAGCGTCTCGAGCACCGCTCGATGAAACCACCCCATCCCGCGGCACCGCGATTCGAGGCCAATCTGCGTGAATATGACAACGCGCCGCTTCGTGACGGAAAGGGCTCGGCCTACGAAGGCGGCGTACGAGTTCCCATGATCGTACGCTGGCCCGGCACGGTCGACGCGGGGACCGTCATCGACACACCCGTCCATGCGATCGACGTGGCGCCGACGTTTCTGGACGCTGCTTCGGCTGCAGCCCCCGAGAATCACCGACTGGACGGCCACAGCCTGACTCGTCTTCTTCGAGCCGGCGCTGACGAGTCACTCGATGATCGTCCGCTCTTCCAGTACTCCCCCTTCTACGATTTCAACTGGGGCCTGACGCCCCATGCCTCAGTACGGCGCGGCGATCACAAGCTGGTCGAGTTCTTCGGCGATCGCTTCGATGCGAACAACCAGTACGTCGCCGGTCGTCACGTCGAACTCTACAACCTGCGCGACGACATCGGCGAGCGGCGTGATCTCGCCGCCGCCGAACCCGACCGTGTCGCCACCCTGACCACACTGCTACACGAGTGGATGAGCTCGGTCGCTGTCAGGGCCTCGGAACCGAATCCTCACCACGACGCGGATCGGGCATTCCTGACCACGATCAGAAAGCCCGAATGGCTGAAGACGGCGCGCCGCAAAGCGGCTGCCGCGGGTGACCAGTGGAACCAGTTTCGCGGTCCCGACGGGGACGGCAAGTCCGACGCGCGCGGACTTCCGGTCAAGTGGTCCGAGGACTCACCGGTGATCAGGTGGAAGGTGCCGATCCACGGCAAGGGCTGGTCGTCACCGGTGGTGTGGGACGATCAGGTCTGGCTGACAACGGCCACCGAGGACGGACACGAGATGTCCGTGTTGTGCATCGACCGGGAATCAGGACGAATCGTGCACGACGTGCTGCTGTTCGAAAACGAGGAGACCTGGTTCTGCCATCCGAGCAACAGCTACGCCTCGTGCACGCCGTTTGTCGAAGCAGGTCGCATCTACGTGCATTTCGGCCGCTACGGAACAGCATGTCTCGACACGCAGACCGGCAAGCCGATCTGGACGCGTCGTGACTTCGAGTCGGAAGACTTCCGCGGGCCAGCATCGTCCCCCGTGATCGATGGCGATCGTCTGTTTGTCGCGTTCGACGGTATCGACGTGCAGTTCCTGTTGTGCCTCGACAAGCACACCGGGAAGACGATCTGGAAAAGCGACCGCGAGATCGAGTTCGAAAACGACAGCACCGACTTCCACAAGGCGTACAGCACCGCAAAGGTCATCGACGTCGCCGGACGCCGGCAGTTGATCAGCCCCGCCGCCACCGAAACGATCGCTTACGATCCGGAGACCGGCAAGACACTCTGGCGCGTGCGTCACGGAGGCATGAACTCGGCGTGCCGTCCGCTGCTGGACCATGGCCTGGTCTACGTCACCGCAGGCGACCTCGGCAAGGGCCTCTTCGCAGTGCGACCCGACGGTCGGGGAGACGTGACGGACACCCACGTCCAGTGGACACGGTCAAGATCGGTCCCGAGCCGATCATCGCAGCTCATCGTCGGTGACCTGCTCTTCATGATCAGCAACCGGGGTGTGGTTTCCTGCCTGGATGCCAGGACCGGCGACGCCGTCTGGCAAAATCGAGTCCCCGGCGGCGAGTTCTGGTCGTCGCCAGTCTACGCCGACGGGAAGATCTGGTTCTCGAGCAAGAAGGGCACGACGGTGGTGGTCGAGGCCGCCGCGAGCTTCAAGCTGATCGCGGAGAACCAGCTCGACGCAGGAGTCAACGCATCTCCGGCCGTTGCCGGGAGTTCGCTGATCATGCGAACGTTCACTCACCTGTATCGTCTGGAGAGCCCCCGCGATTAGCAGCCGATCGAAACGGTCGATGCGACACGAGGGCGAACATCTCGCCGGAGCAGCTCGTCGCCGGGACCCGTGTTGCCAGAGCTCGACAATACACCACATCGCCCGGGCTCCGGCGTCTTGATCCAGGACGAGATGACTCGCTTTCGCATCCGGCGCCTTTCTTCAACAGACTGTCAGGGGCCGTGTCCTCGGGACGGCAAGGTTTCATCTCGGGCGTCCACACGAATCGACGGGCATGTCCTCGAGGTGGTAACGTCGCGAGGACAGGCGCCTCGGAGCCGTGATCCGGAAGAGGTCAGTTGACCCGGGTATCCGCCTCGCGACCGAGCTCGACAACACGCAACGTGCCACCCTCCGCGAGAATCCTCGTCACCGACCCGTTGTCCGGTCGGAAGGAGATCATCGCGTCGACACCGGTCGCGGCACCGACTATCACGTTGATCGCTATGAAGTGACAGAACACGACGCAGTCCTCGGCGCGATTGCTGACGTAATCGATCATCGCCTGACGCCAGTCGCGCAACCACGGATCCAGGTTCGACCATCGATCGGTCATGATGCCCTGCAGCCACCGTGCGCGTTCGGACAGATCCTCGCTGGGTGATGGAATCTCGGCAACCCGAGACTCGATGACGGGAGTGACACCCCAGCGCTCCACGAGAGGAGCCGCAGTTTCCCGAGCACGCGCGAGCGGGCTCGAGACAATCTGCAACGGACCCAGCGGCGCGAGGGCGTCGGCCGTGGCTCGGGCCTGACTGCGTCCCAGATCATCGAGTCCCGGATCGAGGTGGCTGTCGAACCCGGCGGCCGCTTTTCCGTGCCGGACCAGATAGATTGTCGCCAAGGTCTCGTTCCTCCGCCTGAAGCCGGTCGATGACTGGATACGCCGCTGTCTGCGGACCGCACGGAGGCGATTTCCCCTGCCACGAAACTCGTGACACCGGCTCCGTGCCGTCCCGCCCACGAACAGAATCTACCCGATTGCGTGTCGGGCATCCCGTGATCAACCTGAAGCCGGGAGCAGCAGCATCTGCGGACCGCCAGACACACCGCAACGCCGGCGCTCCCGGTCACGGGAGCTTCATGATGCTCACGGAGCCCGGCACCTTCGAAGTACAATCCTGGCCAGTTCACGGCGTGGTCAAGGCCGGCCACCGCCCCTCCGCCAACGACTCCCGGCTTCGTCGCGTTCACTCGCGCTCGTTTGCCGGCCGCCGGAAGAATCCACCGTCAGACCACAGGGTGACCTCGAGACACGTCGGTTCAGGAAAGGAGACAGTGTGAGCGTCTACGTCATCAGCGACATCAAGGTCCACGACTGGGATGGGTACCGGGAATACGTCAGAAGAACCCGTCCCATCGTCGAGAGCCACGGAGGTCGCTATCACATTCGAGGAGGTGAGGTCGACGTCCGCGTCGGAGACTGGAAGCCCGACCGCCTCATCGTCATCGAGTTCCCGTCCAGAGAGCATCTGGAGAAGTTCGGCACCTCCGCGGAATACCAGCCCGTCGCGGCCATCCGTGAGAGTGCCTCGAAGTCGACCTCGGTCGTCGTGGTAGAAGGCTACGACGGCCAGACCGACAATGTCCCGTCATCCTGAAGAGTCTCTCCTCGCGGATCCCGACCCGGATAACGGACTGGAAGCTGCAGCCGACCGGAGCGCTGTGGGCGAACGAACTCCATCGTTGCAAGGCCGTTTGTCGCCGAATAGAACAAGGTCGAGCCGTGAAGACCCTCCCCAAGAGACCGCCCGAGCTGGCGCGGCATTGACAGAAATCCCTGTCTCGAACAGGAGCTCCTACGATGACACGTCTCTCGGTCCGGTTCGCCCGCGAGCGAATGTCCCGACATTCGCTGCTGCCGACGGCGAGCTTCCTCGCCATGCTGATCGCCGCAACGCTTGCGGGGGCCTCTCTCATCGCCCAGAAGGCGGCCGCGGAGCCGTCGCCGGAGTCGGTCGGCATCTCGACGCGACGACTGGGACGACTCGACCACAACCTCCAGGGCTATGTCGAGCGTGGCGAGGTCGCGGGCGTCGTCGCGTTGATCGCACGCCGCGGCAAGGTGATTTATCACCGCAGCTTCGGGAAGCGGCACATCGAAGGCCGGGCCACCATGACCCGCGACACCATCTTTCGCATCGCCTCGATGACCAAGCCCATCGTCTCCGTGGCGCTGATGCAGCTGTGGGAACAGGGCCGCTTCCAGCTGCGCGACCCGATCTCGGAGGTTCTGCCGGAGTTCGCCGAGATGAAGGTCGCGGTCGCCCCCGCAGAGGGAGAGTACGTGGGAAAGACCTACAAGCTGGTGGAGGCCGCGCGGCCGATCACCTTTCAACACCTGCTCACCCATACCGCAGGTCTCGCCAATCGGTATCGAGGACTGACCAGCCCCCTCTACCAGGAGCTGGGGGAAAAACGGCAGCCTGGCTGGACCGTCGACGACTACGTGACCGAGCTGGCGAAGCTGCCGCTCAACTTCCATCCGGGTGACCGCTGGGAGTACGGCCCTGCGACGACCGTCGTGGGCCGACTCGTCGAGGTCATCTCGGGCCAGGCGCTGGATGAGTACCTGGATGAGCACGTCTTCCGCCCGCTCGCCATGGTTGACACTCACTTCTACTTGCCCGGGAAGAAGCTGCCGCGTTTCGCCGCCAACTACCGGCCGGACGAGAACAGCAAGCTTGTTCTGACCGAGGCGCCGACCGCGGACAGCCGCTATGTCCGTGAGCCGCGCAAGTTCTTCAGTGGCAGCGGGGGCCTGGTCTCCACCAGCCGCGACTACTTTCTTTTCCATCAGATGATGCTCGACGGCGGTGTGCTGAACGGGGTTCGCGTGCTCGGCCCGCGCACCGTGCGGCTGATCACCGCCAATCACATCGGCGACAAGGAGATCTGGTTGCGCGGCCCCGGTTACGGCTTCGGTCTCGGCTACAGTGTGGTTACCGACCTCGGCCAGAGCGCGATGCCTGCATCTGTCGGCACCTACTCATGGGGTGGCGCCTACTGTACCGTGTTCTGGGTCGACCCGCAGGAGAAGCTGATCGGAGTCCTCATGACACAGGTCCGCCCCTACACGCATCTCAATATTCGTCAGGATTTTCAGACGATCACGTACCAGGCGATCGACGAGTGACAAGGCCGGAGGCTCGTCTCGGCGCCGAGCAGCTGGAACCGTGGTCAAGGACTGGCCACCCCGCAGCAAGAGAAAGACACCCATGAGCAGATTCTCCGAGTACGACGCATTCGACGCCCTGGGCCTGGCCGACCTGATCCGCCGTGGTGAGGTCAGCGTGGAGGAGGTTGTCGAGACGGCGATCGACCGTGTGACCAGCCTGAATCCACAGCTCAATGCCGTCGTGACACCGATGTTCGATGAGGCCCGGGCGAGTCTGAACGAGCTCGACGACGGCCCGTTCCACGGCGTGCCCTTTCTGCTCAAGGACCTGGGAGCGGACTACAACGGGGTGCCGACGCGACGTGGTAGCAAGGCCTATCAGGACTGTATTCCCGGGCGAGACGCGGAGATCGTGGTGCGTTATCGTCGGGCGGGTGTGGTTGTCATCGGAAAAACGAACACCCCCGAGCTGGGCCTGAATGTGTCGACCGAGCCGGCGGTTTGCGGGCCGGCACGCAACCCGTGGAACACCGAGCATTCCACGGGTGGCTCCAGTGGTGGAAGCGCCGCTGCCGTCGCGGCCGGGATCGTTCCGGCAGCGCACGCGACCGACGGTGGCGGGTCGATTCGCATCCCTGCATCTTGCTGCGGCGTATTCGGGTTGAAACCCACGCGCGGTCGCATCTCCGCCGCACCCGCGACCGGAGAAGGCTGGGGGGGCATGTCGACCGGCCACGCGGTCAGCCGGTCGGTTCGTGACAACGCAGCGCTGCTGGATGCGACTGCCGGTCCCGCACCCGGAGACCCCTACTGGGCACAGCCTCCGGGGTCGTCGTTTCTGTCGTCACTGGATCAGCCGCCTGCGAAGCTGCACATCGCGGTCTGCCTGGCGCCCCCGAACGACGCGGAGGTCCATCCGACCTGTACAGCCGCGGTCCGGGAAGCGGCCATGCTCTGCCAGGAGCTCGGGCACACGGTCGAGGAGGCAAGACTGCCGGTCGACGGCGGGGAGCTCAGGCAAAGCACGGGGGTGATCGTCCGGACCAAGATAGCCCAGGTGCTCGACGAGCGAGCACAGCAGCTCGGACGTGACCTGACCGAGGAGGATCTCGAGCGCGCGACGTGGTGGCTCTACCAGCGGGGCAAGACGGTCGCCGGTGTCCAGTATTCGAGTGCGGTGGACTCCATTCACCGCACTGGCCGCCGGGTCGCCCTGTTCATGCAGTCGTACGACATGATCCTGAGTCCGGTCCTGGCAGAGCCTCCGGCGCTGCTGGGCAGGCTGGACATGATGAGCGATGACCCACCGCAGTATTTCGAGACCCTGGGCCGGTACGCTCCGTTCACGAGTCTCGCGAACGTGACGGGCCAGCCGGCGATGTCCGTTCCACTGTTCTGGTCCGATGACGGTCTGCCCATCGGAGTCCAGTTCATCGGACGCTACTGCGACGAAGCGAGGTTGCTCCGTCTCGCTCGACAGCTGGAGCAGCTGAAGCCCTGGGGATCGGTGAAGCTGAGCTCCTGACGAACGAGCAGGATCCGTATCCGGCCATGGAACTCGACGAGCTCTCCACGCGTCTGAAACCGTTCTGCGAGGAGAGGTACGGAACGAGCGATCTCGAAGTCTCCGGTGTCCACAAGATGCCCGGGCACGCGGGATTCTCCTACGGGTTCACCGTCCATACCGACGCGGTGACCGAGTCGTGGTTCATCCGTCTACCGCCGCCGAATGTCAACTGGCGCGGTACTGCGGACGTGCTGCGGCAGGTCGAGGTCCTGAACGCGCTCGATGGAACGGACGTGCCTCACTGCAGCGTCAAGTGGTCCGGCGACGACCTGGAGTGGTTCGGTCGCCCGTACTTCGTCGTACCGAAGCTGGAAGGCGACGTGCTACGTATCGGACCGAGCGACTGGGCGTCGGATCTCGACGACGGCGCTCGTCTCGAGCTCGGACGCCAGGTCATGACCGCCCTGGCCAACATCCACAAGGTCGATCCGACGAAGACGCCGTACCTGGGTGATCCGGTGCCGTTTGCCGCGGACGTCGAACGCTGGGATCGATTCCATGAACGCGCCGCCGATCCCGGATGCCTGCGCCGCGCCCCGGAATGCCGGCAACGCTTGCTGGATACACTGCCCGGGAACGCGCCCGTGGGGATCTTCCACGGGGATTATCAGACCTCCAACCTGTTCTGCTCGCCCGATGGCAACCTGCTGGCGGTGATCGACTGGGAGCTCACCGGAATCGGAGCCACCCTGAACGATGTGGGCTGGATCTGCACGTTCAGTGACCCGTCTGCCTGGGCGACGGGACCGGGTCAGCGCCCCGCCTTCCTCGATCCGCAAACGCTGATCGAGCTCTACGTCGAGGCCTACGGGAATTCGTTGCCGGACCTCGACTGGTTCCGTGCACTGGCGGCCTACAAGTTCGCGATCATCACCGGCTTCAACCTCAGCCTGCACCGCAGAGGCAAGCGTGTCGACCCGACCTGGGAGCAGACGAAGCTCTCGATGACGCCGCTGATCGACCGAGCGCTCGAGCTCCTGGGCCGCTGACGCGGAGGCTTGGCGGCGATGCCGCGGATGACCGATGATGCGACCGTCGGACGGGCTCCCCCGCCAGGCGCGAGGTATCTGACAGCTCCCGGAATGCGCGGTCGCGACCGAGATTCGAGATCAAGGAGGCACGCTGCCCCTTTGAAGCTCGCGGCCCCGGCAACACCGTTCGCGCCTGGAAGACGAGTCACGACATCCACTCGAGGATTCGCTCCGCGACCTCTTCACCGGCGTCTTCCTGGATGAAATGGCCGGCGTTCCGGATCGGTTCGGGGACGGTCGCGTTCCTGAAAATAGACGCCAGATGGCGCTGGCCGGCAGCGGTGATCGGGTCGCTGTCGCCCAGGGCAAGAATGCGGGGATGTCGAGTGTCCTCAACACCTTGATGGCGGCGCGGTTCTCGTAGGCGGCCAGGGTGTCCGGCCGGATGGGCACGAACCGTGGAAAGGTCAACGCGCCCGTCTGGTACTGCACGGAGGGAAACGGCGCTCCGTACGCCGCGGCCTCTTCGTCGGTGAGCGTCACCTGAAGCGCCTTCGACATGAGCCTCGGCACGTCCATCTCTCGCATGCGCTGCGACGCGATGCGCCAGGCCAAGAACGCGTCCGACCTGCCGATGCCGCTGCCGATGCCGGTGTGCATGGCCACCACGCGTTTGAACCGCTCCGGTAGCTGCCCCAGGATGCGCAAGCCGATGCTTCCTCCCCAGTCCTGGCAGACGAGCGTGATCTCACGCAGGTCCAGAGACTCGATGAACGCGCGCACCCACCGCACGTGGGCGCGATAGCTGTACATGTTGTCCGCCGTGGGCTTGTCCGATCTGCCGAATCCGACGAGATCCGCGGCGATACAGCGCCCCGCCTCGGACAGGGGCGGGATCATCTTGCGGTAGAGATAGCTCCACGTCGGCTCACCGTGCAGCATGAGGATGGGGTCGCCTTTGCCGTGCTCGACGTACGCCACCCGCATCTCCTCGATCTCGACGTACTTCGGCTCGTAGGGAAACCCGGGCAGATCGGCAAAGCGCTCGTCGGGAGTACGCAGGACCTCGCCTTCCTTCCTGGGGCCGGGGATCTCGGCGAACCGGGCCACGCGGCTCACATCATCCTCTTCGATGCTCTCCGACACGCCGGCGATCCACTTCATCGCTTCGAGCAGATCGATGTCGATTTCGCGCTCCGGCGGCCGCGGCTCGTAGCGCTCCCAGAGCCCGAAGACCGTGGCCATGGAAGCCCGCCCCTTACCGGTGTCGCCCAGCTCGAGAGCGTAGAGATGGTCGTGGCCCGACCGCCAGTAAACCTTCCCCGCCCGCACACCCACGGCGCTCTCGATGTCCTCGGCAACATCCGGCCGCACGTCCAGCTGCTGTTCCCAGAGAAGAGGGTCCTCCCTCAACAGACCCAGCTCTTCCGGCGACGGTGTGACAAGGTTCATGACGCCCCCTTCTCGTGCCCGTCGAGAAACTCGATGATCGCTCGCACGAGGTCTGCCCCCCGGTCGTCCTGGAGAAAGTGCGCCGCACGATCGAAGGTCGTCGGGCCTTCCGCATGAGGGATGAGCTGCTTCAAGCGATCGGCGTACTCGATGGGAAACACGTTGTCCTCCGGCGCCCACAGGAGCCTCACGGGAACTTTCGACAGCTCGGGCAGCCGGCCTTCGATGTACTTCATGTCCACCCAGCCTCGATCACCCTGCGACAGGGGAATCGTGCGCGGCCACGTGAGCACCACGTGATCGGAGTCGGGTTCGTCGAACACGTGGTGGTACGCCTCGGCCTCCTCGTGCGTCATCCCTCGTCTGGTCGTGACGCTCGGCCCGTGCATCGACAGGACCTTGTGCCGTTTCATGAAGTACTGGCCGATGAGTGGCGCGTGCCACGTCGTCCAGGGCCGCGCGGAGGCATGGAACTCCCCCGGGCAGTCGGTGAACAGCCACGTGTTCATCAGCACGATGGCGGCCGTGCGCTCGATCCGCTGCAACGCCGCGCCCACTCCCTGGGGACCGCCCCAGTCCTGTCCGACGATGACGAACCCGCGAAGCTCGAGCTGGTCGAGAAACGAGACGAGATCGGCGATGTGGTGGGCGAAGGTGAGCGAGCGATCGTCACGCGGATGGTCCGAGTATCCCGCTCCGACCCAGTCCGGCGCGATCGGCCTGTACCCGGCCGCCTTCAGAGGCTCGATGAAGTCGCGGTACAGGAAACCCCACGTGGGATTCCCGGACAGGAGCAGCACCGGCCGGGCGCCCTGGTCGCCCTCGTCGATGTACGCCATGCGGCGTCCGTTCACGGTGACGTATCGCTGCTCCCACGGGAACAGGGTCTCGATCCAGCCCGGTCTCGTTCGTGACATCGAAGCCGAGGCCTCCTCGTGGTCTGGAGGATCGGTGCCGGCTGCAGCTTCAGCCGTGCACTCTGGCGGTGCCCTGGTCGAGCACGACCACGTCGCGCTCGACGACTCGCGAGCGGAAAGCCGCCTTGCCGTCCCCGCCGTCGCGCCATATCTCGGTGCGAATCGTCTCGCCGGGGAACACCGGCGCGGAAAACCTCGCCTGCATCCCGGTGAATCGCGACGGGTCGTAGCCGCAGAGGGTTCGCAGAATCGCATGCCCGGCCGTGCCGTAAGTGCACAGCCCGTGCAGGATCGGCCGGTCGAAGCCGCCCTTCTCGGCGACGTCGGGGTCGCAGTGCAGCGGATTGTAGTCGCCCGACAGGCGGTAGATCAGCGCTGATTGCGGCAGGGTAGCAAGGTCACAGACCTCGTCAGGCTCACGGTCCGCGGGAATGACCTTGGCGCTCCTGGGACCACGCTCACCTCCGAAGCCGCCGTTGCCACGGGCGAAGGTGGTGCTGTTTGCGGTGGCCAGCAGGTCGCCCGACTCCAGGTCGACGATCTCGCGCTGCTGAAAGATCAGCGCACCAACCCCCTCGCCCTTGTCGAAGATGTCCGTGACGCGGGTCCTGGCGCTGAGGCTCGCCGACGTCGGCAGCGGCTTGTGGATCGTGAAGCCCATCTCCCCGTGGACGACCTTGAAGTAGTCCACGCCGGTGTCCGGCTCGGCAAGCCACATGCCCGGTGTACCCATCACGCAGCACATGGTCGGCAGCACCTTCAGGTCCTTCTCGTAGACGAAGGGCAGCTCCGCCCGGTCGACCGGGTTCATGCCGAGGCCGAGGCCCAGCGCGTATAGCATCACGTCGCGCTCGGTGTAGGTGTGCTCGCTCGCCGGGATGTCGTAGTTGATCAGGTGGTCGTAGTCGATTGCCATGCGTGTTCTCAGATCGGATCCCAGGAAAACACATCGCCCGATCGTTCGAGCGCCGCAAAGCTCGCCTTCATCGCCGGGATCGCGTGCTCGGCGATGGCCTCTGCCGTCCAGCCCTCGCTGCGCTGCACCGAGCGCACTGGCCGCGGGTGACCGAAGAGGAAGATCTCGTTCAGCCGCACGCCGAAGACCTGGCCCGTGACGTCCCTGGCGGCGTCACTGCAAAGGTAGGCAGCCATCGGAGCGATCTTCTCGGGCGTCATCCGCTTCATCTTCTCGACCCGCGCCTCTTCCGCCGGGTCCTCGGTCGGAATCGTGCCGATCAGCCGGCTCCATGCGAAGGGCGCGATACAGTTCGACCGCACCTTGAAGCGCGACATGTCGAGCGCGATGCACTTGGAAAGCGCGAAGATACCGAGCTTGGCCGCGCCGTAATTGACCTGGCCGAAGTTGCCGACGAGGCCCGAGGTCGAGGTCATGTGGACGTAGGCGCCGGAGACCTGAGCGCGGAAATGGGTCGCCGCGGCGCGGGCCACGTTGAAGCAGCCCTTGAGGTGAACATCGATCACCGCATCCCAGTCCTCCTCGCTCATCTTGTGGAAGATGCGGTCACGCAGGATGCCGGCGTTGTTCACCACCGCGTCGAGCTGCCCGTAGGTGTCGATCGCCTGCTGGACCATACCGTGCGCCGCGTCCCAGTCAGCGACGGAGTCCGTGTTCAACACCGCCTCGCCGCCATTCTCCTCGATCGCGTCGACCACCTCCTGGCCCGGGCCGACATCGTGGCCCCCGCCGGAGGCATCGCCGCCGAGATCGTTGACCACCACCCTGGCGCCGTGCCCGGCCATCTCCATCGCGACGGCTCGACCTATGCCGCGCCCCGCGCCGGTGACGAGAACGCCCTTTTCTTCCAGCATTGCCATCGATCCGAACTCCCTCCCGTGGTTACAATGCCGCCTCGCTTCCGGGAACCAGCGCGATATGACTGGAATTTGTGCCGGGCTCGCCACCGCCGGTCCGCACGATACTCGTGGGATTGTGGCCGCAATACCAGGCAGAATCGTAGGTTCTCGTACCACGGCGCGCAACACGAGATCCAACGCATCGGCGGACACCCGCCCCACTTTCGATCAGGACCAGGCGGCCTTGACCACGAGCTGAACAGCGAGGGGCGTTCATGGATCTGATCACGTGGTCCTGGGTCTTCCTGATCGTCTACATCGGCGGCATGTTGACGATCGGCGTCATCGGCCAGCGAAAGGTCAAGCACGCCGACGATTTTGCGACCGCACGCGGATCCTACGGGCCGGTCTTCCTCGCCTTCGCGTTTGCCGCCACCACCGCGAGCGGGGCGACGTTCCTCGGCAGCCCCGGGCTCGGATACGAGCTGGGCCTGGCGTCGCAATGGAGCAACGTCCTTTATCCGACCGGCGTGTACCTCGGCGTGCTGATCTCCATGCGCCTCATCGCCACGGCGGGGAACCGCTTCGGTAGCCGCTCCATACCCGAGTACCTCGGCGACCGCTACCAGTCCGAGGGCATACGAGTGATGGTCGCGGTGTTCTCGCTCGTGCTGTTCTTCTATCTCGCCGGCCTCCGGGCTCGTCATGTTCGAGACAATGCTCGGGCTGGAGCCTCTCTGGGCGCTCGGTATCACGACGGCCGTGCTGCTCTTCTACGTCGTGCTCGGCGGGGCTCATGCCGACATCCTCACCGACGGTGTCCAGGGATTCATGATGCTGCTGCTGGCGGTGCTGGTGATCGTTCTGGTGCTGCTCGGCGTGGGGATCGACGGCGGCTTCTCGGGTGTCCTGGAGCGACTGAAGGAGCAGGACCCCGATCTGACGACGCCCCTCAATCCCTCGCGAGCCTTGACCCACTCCCCGTGGGCCATCATCGCGGTGCTCTTTGCGCACATACCGCTCGGGTTGCTGCCGCATCTCGGCAACAAGCTCTGGGCCCTGAAAGACGTCAGCCAGCAGAAGACGTTCATCAAGCTGGCTTCCACGTTCGGCCTGACGCTGGGGCTGATCGGCCTCGGTGGCCTCCTGGCGCGCGCCGTGCTCGACGATTCGCTGCTCATGGAAGGGTCGAATCCCAACCAGGCGCTGCCCATGTTGTTCATCGAGATCTTCCCCACGTGGCTGGCCGCGTTGATCGGCGTCGGGATTCTGGCAGCGATCATGTCGACAGCCGACGGACTGGTGGTCTCCTCCTCGCAGATCATCGCCAACGACATCTATCGCCGGACCATCGCGCCACGACTCTCGAACCCGCCCTCCGAAGAGAGGCTCGACCGGCAAGTTCTCCTCATCAGCCGTGTCAGTACCGTCGTCGTGCTGCTTCTGTGCATGGGTATGGCGTGGGGGCTGCGGGAGACCAATATCGCGCTCATCGTCTGGATCGGCATCGGCGGAATGATGGCAGCGTTCGCCGGACCGCTCGTCACCGGCGCGCTGTGGCGCGGCGTGACACGCGCGGGAGCGTACGGCGGTCTCGCTGCGGGATTTTTCACGTTCCTCACGTTGCACATGCAGCTGCTCGACCCTGGCTGGTTCGGGTCCGGATGGGCTCACGACGTTGTCCGATGGCTGCACTCGGAAGGACCGAACCCGTTCTCTTGCGCGGCGATGGGAGAGTTCGTCTCCGTCGCCGTGACCCTCGTCGTATCACGACTCACGCAACCGCTGCCCCGATCACACGTCACCGAGATGTTCGACGGCTCGAAGCTCGCAACCGGCCGGGGCGCAGAAGACAAGACAGACAAGAGGCACCGATGAGCGACTTCGCGCTGGTGACCGAGGGGCTCAGGTTCCCGGAGGGGCCCATCGCAATGCCGGACGGTAGCGTGCTCGTCGTGGAGATCGAGCGCGGCACTCTTTCACGAGTGCGCGACGGTGAGATCTCCGTGGTGGCGGACCTCGGGGGTGGACCCAACGGGGCGGCCATCGGTCCCGACGGCGACTGTTTTGTCT
>CAYMLL010000003.1:0-17307 GCA_964390645.1 uncultured Planctomycetia bacterium
GCTTCCGGGACGATCCAGGGACGCCACGCGGCTTACCTGATGGGACGGGTTCACCATGGCCTCGGTCAGCGTCCGGAGGCCATCGCGGCGTACGAGCTCGCTCTCTCGGGTGCGTCGGAGGATGGGCCGAGCTGGTTCCCGCGCGCGGAGATCGGCCTGCGACGTGCGGTGGCGCTCCACGAGCTCGGCGCGGTGAAGCCGGCGACCGAGAGCCTCGCGAGGATCGCCGCGGACGGGAGTGCGCCGCTATTTGCGGCGCACGCGAGCCTCTTCGGGGCCATCGCGCTCCTGGGGACCGGCAAGGCCGCCGCCGCCGATCGTGAGCTCGTTCGTCTCTCTCGCGCGGCGCTCGACAGCGATCTGCAGGCACGCGCCTTGCTCTGGGCGTCGCGTGCGGTCTTCCAGCGGCTCGAGAATGCCGAGTCGTGGATGGCCGGCGAGCTCAAGACACGGGGCATCGACCTGCTCGACCAGGCCGAGATGATCGAGCCGAGTGACGCGATCGCGGGCGAGATGGCGACCTCCCGGGCCGACGCCCTCCTCCAGCTCGGGCAGCTCGCGGAGGCGGCCGCCGCCTACTCCGACCTGGCGCAAGGCGGCTCCGACCGGTCACTGCGCGCCGCGTACCGGCGCCTCGTCGCCATACAGCTCCAGGGGCGACACGTCGACGCGATCCGCGCTGCTCGCGACCTCGAGCGGCTCCATCCGTCGAGCCGGTACAGCGCCCTGCTGGCGCTGCGTCACGCGGACTCACTGCTGCAGCAGGCACTCGGCAGCCAATCGCTCGACAGCGTCGAGACCTACGTCGACGGGGCGATCGACGGCTTCGATCGGGCGATCGCTCTGGGCGGAGTCTCCGACCTCGACGAGACCCGCTTTCGTCTCGGCCTCGCGCTGGCGCTCGACGGAAGAGCCTCGGAGGCGGACGCCCTCCTGGCGAGCGTCGAGGTCCGTTCAGGGCGAAGCTTGACGCCGCGGGCGGTATCGGCGGCGACGACCGCGCCCTACTTTCGCGCCCGGCTGCTGCTCGCGTCGCTCGACCTCGCCGCGCGTGACGCGATCGAGGCGGGTCGTGTGCTGCGTGACCTCGAAAAGGCCGAGAAGCTCCTGCTCGAGTTTCTCGGGGTCGCGGGGAATGATGTGCAGCTGCGGTCGAAGGCGACCCTGGCGCTGGTTCGGTGCCTGCGTCGACGTGCCGGGCTGCTGGCCGATTCGCGCCAGCGTGCGAGCCTGCTCGGCCGCGCGCGAGGTCTGGTGAGGACGCTGCGTACTAAACTGGGAGCACAGCCGCTCGGCGCGTACGCCCGGCTCGAGGAGGGACGCGTCCTGGCTGCCGCCGGTGATTCCTCGCGCGCGGCCCAGCGTCTCGGCAGCTTTGTCCGGGAGATCCCCTGGAAGGACAGCCCGCTGGCGCCGCTGGCGCTTCTCGAGCTCTCGAGGATGCATCGAGCGTCGGGTGAGACGAAGGACGCGGATGTCGCGTTGACGGCCGCCGCGCAGCGGCTGCCTGGCAGGGGCGTCGAGGGTGACGAGGACGGCGGCGATCTTCGCGCCGCGATCGAGATCGCCCGTGTCGAGCGCGCCGCGCTCGGCGGCGACCCGGAGAGCGCCAGCGTGAGGATCGCCGCCCTTCTGGCCACCGGCAGCCGGCTCCTGGAGCCCCGGCTCCTGGCGCTGCGTCTCGGGTCCGTGCGTACGGACGCGGAGACGGCGGCGCTGGTCGCGAGCCTCCGCAATGCCGCTCGCAGGCTCGAGAATGACGACGGCGATCGCGCCGCCGACATCTGGCTCGAGCTCGCGTGGCATCACGCGGAAGTCGAGGAGCCGCGGCCGCTCGCGGCGGCGATCGATCGTCTCCTCGTGACGCTCGAGGCCTCGGACGTCCGCGCGATCGAGGCACGCTGTCTGCGGGCGCTCGCGCTGGTGCGGGAGGGAAGGGCGGCGGAGGCCCGGCGGGAGGTCGAGGACGTCTACGCCTCGAGCATCGACGGGCTCGTCGACGACAAGCTTCTTCTCAGGCGTGCGGCCTGCGCCCTTGCCGCCGGTGCCGTCGATGACGCCTTCGAGCAGCTCACCGAGCTCGGTGAGCGCCGCGAGGATCTCCGGTCCATGATCCGCGTCGGTCTTGCCATCATCGCGTCGATGAGGGGTGACGAGACGCTCTCTGCCGGCCTCCTGGGGTCGCTGACCGGCGGTGGGAAGGGAGACGTCGACAAGGTGCCGGCCACCTTTCGACCGCACGGTTCATCGGTGGCGCCACGGCTGGCGACCGCCGTGCTCGATGCCGAGCCCGCGGATCGAGCCGCGGTATGGGCGGAGTCCTTGCTGTGCGTGCCTCTCGTCGTGGAGTCGATCGCCGGCAGTATCGAGGTGGATATCACCCCGTCGAGCGACGATCTGCTCGAGGACGCGCGACGGCTCGGTATCGCGCCGTTCCCGATCGAGGCCGACGATCGCGCCGATCCGCTGGGGCCGCCCGGTCGCATGCGGATCTTGCCGGCACCGGCGATGTTGCCGCTGCTCGATGCTCCGCCACGCGAGATCTTCCGACTCGCTGCCGCCGGCTCCGAGGAGATGCCATGACTCGGCTCTCGCTCGGTCGCCGGGCGGTCGTCTACTCTGTCCTCGTTGTCCTCGCCGTCCTGATCTCGGCGACGACGGAGCTGGGTGCGCTGATCAAGACCCCGCTGCCTCTGAAGCAGGTTCTCGGTCAGTCCGTTGACGTGCTGGAGGCGCGTGTAGCGACTGTCGACAGGGACAAGGGCCGCATCATCCTGGAGTGGTCGGCGGACATCCGCGGACGCACGAGGATCGCCAGGCTCGCGGTCGTGGCCTCGGGAGCGAAGGCGAGGAAGGACCTGGCCCGGCTCGACAGGCGTCTTCGCGACGGCCTGCCGGTCGTCGTCTTCGTCAGCAAGGGCGGCAAGGCGACCCGATTCCTGTTCTACAGCGAGGGGACGTGGTTCTCCTCGACGTACGTGGGTGGGACGCCGCCCGCAGGCCGGCGACCGCGAGAGCAGGCGAAGCCGAAGGACACGGCGCTGACGTCGTTCAGCGCCTGCGAGATCTACCTCCGTCGGACCTACTCCGGCACCACCAGAGAGCTCCTGGCGCTGCTGCCCGATGTGATCCGGGGCAAGCGCAAGGCGCCGAAGTGGAACGGCAAGATGAAGCCCGGACTGGGGCCCGAGCTGCCGCCCGTGAAGAGACGGGAGCCGCCACGCGGAGGCGGGAAGAAGCGCGAAGGTGCCGATCGGTGATCGCTCTGGCGCTCTGCTCGGCTCTGCTCGGCGGCGGTCCCGAGCCGTCGGAGGCGGAGTGGGTCTGGGTCTCGAGGGCGCGGCCCGCCGGCGAGAGCGGTGGCCTCGCGCTGCGCTTCGACCTCGACGACGACAGCCCCGGCGTTCGACGTCCGCAGGAGGGCAGCCCCCGGCGGTCGGTGCGATCGGCGGCACTCTTCGCCGTCGTCGAGCACTGCGACGCGAGCGTCGAGGTCAACGGCCGGGTGGTCGCGGAGTTGACGCGATTCGGTCCGGCGCTGACGGTCGACGTCGCGCCCGACCTCCGTCGCGGCTCCAACGAGCTGGTGATCCACGGCCGCAGCGCTGACGGTCCGGCGGCCGTGGCGCTGCGTCTCGACGTGACGTTTTCTGCGGGCTCGGGCATCCATCTGCGTACGGACGCCCGGTCGGGGTGGCGGGTACTGAAGGCCGTGGACGGCGAGGTCGTGAGCTTCGGCCCCGTCGTCGAGCCGGTCTGGAGCCGGCGGACGCGGGACGCGCGCGTCGACGCGTTCGACGACTACGAGCAGTGGCGTCGGTCGCTGGGGACGAAGACGGGCACGGACCCGGCGGCCCTTGTCGTCCAGCCGGGGTTCGAGGTCGAGCTGCTGCGCTCGGCGCGCAAGGACGAGGGCTCGTGGGTCAGCGTCACCTTCGACCCGCGCGGTCGGTTGCTCGTCGGTGTCGAGGCAAGGGGCATTCTCCGCATGTCCCTTCCGGCCCGGGGAGAGGAAGAGATCGCGGTCGAGAAGCTCGCGAGTGATCTCCAGGAGCCTCGTGGCCTTCTCTGGGCTCACGGATCGCTCTACGTCAACGCCAACAACTCGAAGACGCTCTACCGGCTGCGTGATACGGACGGTGATGACCGCTTCGACGAGCGCCGGGCGCTCTACAGGTCGGCAGGCGGCAACGGGCACGGGCGCAACGCGATCGCCCTCGGACCGCAGCGGCGTATCCACGTGATTCACGGCGACTCGCCGGATCTTCCGCGCGACCTCGCCGACCGCACCTCGCCGTACCGGGAGCACCGTCGCGGCGCGACAACCCGTGAGGGCCACGTGCTGCGCTTCGACCCCGACGGCTCCGGTGGCGAGATCGTCGCCGCCGGCCTGCGCAACCCCTACGGCATCGACTTCAACACCGACGGTGAGATGTTCACCTACGACGCCGACGCGGAGTTCGACATGGGGGCGTCGTGGTACCGGCCGACGCGGGTGCGCCATCTCGTCAGCGGTGCCGACTACGGCTGGCGCGGGGTCACCGGGAGCTGGCCGCCGTACTTCCCCGAATCACCCCTAAGCCCGCCGTCGACGCTCGACGTGGGCAAGGGCTCGCCGACCGGGGTTCGATTCGGCACCGCCAGCGCGTTCGGGCCGAGGTACCGTCGTGCACTCTTCATCCTCGACTGGGCGTACGGACGCATCCTCGTGGTGCACTCGGCGCCGCGAGGCGCGAGCTACCTCTGCCGGGCCGAGACCTTTCTGGTGGGCCGCCCGCTGAACGTCACCGATCTCGTCTTCGGGCCCGATGGTGCGATGTACTTCGTGACCGGCGGTCGCAAGACGCAGAGCGGGCTCTACCGGGTGCGCCGGACGGGGCCGGTCGTCGAGGAGCCGCCTCCGGGAGTCCAGCAGGCGGCGCGGCGCGCTCGGAGCGCGAAGGCCCGTGCGCTGAGGCGACGGCTCGAGAGGCACCACATCCCCGGCGCCGGAGCCGCGGCGATCGAGGAGGCGTGGGCGCAGCTGTCGAGCGCGGATCCGTGGATCCGTCACGCTGCGCGGCTGGTTCTGGAGCATCAGCCGATCGCCGACTGGGAGCAGCGCGTCGTCGGCGAGCTTCGTCCGCGGGCAAGGCTGACGGCGCTGCTGGCGATCGTGCGCGGTCGTGAGAAGGACCGGCTCGGCGACATTCCGTCACTGCTGAGCTCGACGGGCCTCGGTCGACTTTCCCCGGAGGACCTCTGGGTGGCGATCGCGGTGATCAGCACCTGTCTCGATCGCGCCGCGAGCTCGAAGGGTGCGGGTCTCGCGGGGTTCGCCGGGCTCGCGAGGGAGCTGGAGCCGCTCTACCCGAGCGGGAGCTTCGAGCTCGATCGCGACCTCGGCCGGCTGCTCGCCCGTCTCGAGGTTCGGTCACTGGTGTCGAGAACGCTCGACCTGCTCGACCACACCGAGGCGCAGCACCAGGTTCTTCATCACCTCTTCGTGCTGCGCGGCGTCCGCCATGGCTGGACTCCGCAGGGCCGGGAGCGATGGGCGAAGCACTTCCGCCGCACGCGCGCCTTTCTCGGTGGACGGGGCCTGCCGACCTTTCTCCAGAAGATGCGCACGGAGTTCCTCGCTGCCAGCGACGAGCCCGCCCGGCCGGCCCTCGAGCGGCTTCTCGGGGACGGCGAAGACGGTGCGGGTGAAGCGCCGTCGATCGTCCACCGGCCCTTCGTTCGCGAGTGGACGGTCGAGGAGCTCGCGGAGGGGGACACGAGTGACGATGGCCCACCGGACCCGGCTCGTGGACGGAGGCTCTTCGAGGAGGCGAAGTGCAGCCGCTGTCACCGGGTGCGCGCGGAAGGAGCGGCCCACGGTCCCGACCTGACGAGCGTCTCGAGCCGCCTCGGCCGACGCGATCTCCTGAGGTCGATCCTGGAGCCGTCGGTGGTCGTGGCGCCGAAATACCGCAGCGTCACCGTGGTAACACGACGCGGCTCGGCGCACACGGGCCGGGTCCTGCAGGGCGGTGACTACCGGCGCTCGGTGCTCGAGATCCAGACCGACCCGCTGGACCCCGGCTCGGTCGTCAAGATTCACAAGGCGGACGTGCTGACGCGCACGCCGTCGAGCGTGTCGCCGATGCCGGCGGGCCTTCTCGACGGCCTCGAGCGGGAAGAGATCCTCGATCTGCTCGCGTTCCTCGAGACGGGTGGGCGGGTCAGGCGTTGATCGCAACACCGAGCTCCGCCGCGACGTCCGTCACCTGGGTCCACGTGGTGTCGTCGATCTCGATGCCCGACTCTCGGCGGCGCTCGGTCACGCGGTGCTCGGGCTCGCCGGGCAGCAGGATCTCGTCGACCCCTTCGCGGCACGGTGAGGAGCGCAGATGGGCGGTGAACTCCTCGACGCGGTCGTGGAGCTCCTCGCGTCCGATGAAGGCGTCGGGGTTCGTCACCTGGACGAAGAGGCCGTTGCCGACCTTGTCGGTCAGCGTGCCGCAGCCGGCGCCGGAGAGCGCACCGCCGAGCAGGTCGACGATGATCGACAGGCCGTAGCCCTTGTGTCCTTGCCGTCCTCCGAGCGGTAGCAGCGTGCCGCCTTCGTAGAGATCGGCGGGGTCGGTCGTCGGTCGGCCGTCGGCATCGAGCACCCAGCCCTCGGGGATCGCCTTGCCGGCATTCTTCGAGACTCGCACCTTGCCCTCCGCTACGACGCTCGTCGTGATGTCGACGACGATCGGCGCGCCGCGCGTCGGGATGGCGACGGCGATCGGATTCGTCGCCAGGCGTGCCTCGGAGCCGCCCCACGGCGCAACCCGGCAGACGCCGTGGCCGTTGCAGTGGATCTGGGCGATGAACCCGCGCTCGGCAGCCATCATCGGATAGACGCCGACGCGGCCGATGTGGTAGCAGTTGCGCACGCTGACCGCGCCGATGTCGTACGTGGTCGCCTTGTCGATCGCGACGTCCATCGCGTGCTTCGCGATGACCTGGCCCCATGCCCAGTGGCCGTCCAGCAGCGCGGTCGTCGGTGACTCGCGCACGGTCCGGACCTCGGCTGCAGGGAAGACCTTGCGGTCGCGCACGTGGTCCCGGTACTGCTTCAGGCGGATGATGCCGTGGGAGTCGTGACCGGCGAGATGCGCACCGACGAGGTGGTCCGCCACGACCACGGAGTCCTCGGGGCGGGTGCCGAGAGCGGTGATAACGTCGCGTGCGAGGGACCGTAACGTGTCGGGGGAGTGAAGCGCCATGGGCGCTCAACTTACTCCAGAAGACTGCGGGGCGACAGTTTCCTTTCCCCGCGGTGGCGGGAGGTTGACCTGTGGCGACCGCGTCGTAATCTTACGGGTTCTGACCCCCGCACGCGCCATGTCCACGCTGATCCAGCTCACCGACATCCACAAGGCTTACGGACCGACGCCGGTTCTCGACGGTGTCGATGTCCAGTTCGCGCGCAACGACAAGGCTGGCCTCATCGGGCGCAACGGCTCGGGGAAGAGCACGCTGTGCAAGATCATCCTCGGTCAGGAGGAGCCCGACGGAGGGCAGGTCTCCGTCGGCCCGAGTGCGCGGGTCAGCTACCTCGAGCAGCGTGATCCCTTCGAGCCCGACGAGACGGTGCTCGGCTTTCTCATGCGCTACACGGGCAAGAAGGACTGGCAGTGCGGGAAGATCGCCGGTCGCTTTCAGCTCAAGAACGACCTCCTCGAGGCGTCGATATCGAGTCTTCCGGGCGGCTACCAGACACGCGTCAAGCTCACCGCCATGCTGCTGCGCGGGCCGAACTTTCTCATTCTCGATGAGCCGACGAACTACCTCGACCTGCGCACCCTGATCCTGCTGGAGCGTTTCCTGTGTGATTTCAGCGGCGCGTTCCTCATCGTCTCCCACGATCGCGAGTTCCTGAAGCGCACCTGTGAGAGTACGCTCGAGATCGAGCGTGGCCGGCTGACCCGCTTTCCCGGCGATGTGGAGGCCTACCTGCATTTTCGCGCCGAGCGCAGGGAGCGTGATCAGCGCTTCAACGAGAACGTCGAGGCGAAGCGCCGGCACCTGCAGAGGTTCATCAACAAGAACCGCGTGCGCGAGTCGACCGCCTCCCGCGCCCAGTCGAAGATCAAGCAGCTCGCGAAGCTCGAGACGATCGAGATCGAGCACGCCGTGTCGACCGCGAGCATCCGCATGCCCCAGGTGGAGACCCGCAAGGGCACCGCGTTTCGCTGCGAGGATCTGGAGATCGGCTACCCGGAGCGTACTGTCGCCGGCGGCATGCGTTTCGAGATCGAGCGCGGCGAGCATGTCGCGGTGCTCGGCGACAACGGCCAGGGGAAGACCACGTTCTTGCGAACGATTGCTCGCGAGCTCGAGCCGAAGGGGGGCAGCTACCAGTGGGGGCATGCTCTGGAGACGTCGTACTATGCCCAGCACGTCTACGCCTCGATCGACGAGACGCTTGACGTCTACACCCACCTCGAGCGGCAAGCCACTGCGGATGCCACGCGACAGCACATCCTCGAGATGGCCGGTAGCTTTCTTTTTCACGGCGACGAGGTCGAGAAGAAGGTCCGTTACCTCTCCGGAGGCGAGCGGGCCCGCGTCTGTCTCGCCGGGATGCTGCTGGCGAAGCGCGCGGTTCTTCTGCTCGACGAGCCGACGAACCACCTCGACTTCGAGACTGTCGAGGCGCTCGGGGCGGCGCTCAGAAGCTACAACGGGACGATCTTCTTCATCAGCCACGATCGCACCTTCGTCAGCATGGTCGCCACGTCGATCGTTGACGTGAAGGACGGGCACGTGAGGCTCTATCCCGGCGACTACGGGCAGTACGTGCATCGCGTCGAGCAGGAGGCGGCCGCGAGCGAGGCGGATGCCGGGTCTTCATCGCGTGCGGGGTTGACGTCGCGGTCGACGGCCGGCGAAGGCGCCGTCGCTCGCGGAGCGACCGACCACGCGCGGCGCAAGGAGCTGCGTTCCAGGTCCAGCCGGCTGAAGACCCGGGGCCGTAAGCTCGAGGAGGCGATGGCCGCGTACGAGGCGGAGAAGGGCGAGATCGAGAGCCACTACCTCGAGAACCCGACCGGCTACTCGAAGCAGAAGCAGACGCGCATGGACGAGCTGACACGACTGCTGGGGAGCGCCGAGGAGGAGTGGATCGACCTCCAGGAGGAGCTCGAGGGAATCGAGGTGGAGCTCGGGGACTGACGTTGACCTCGACCTCGCGTCCGGGGAGCATCGTTGCCGGAGCCGCCCTGGCAACGATTCTCTTTCCGCTGCAGAGGCCGAGATGAGCCCGGTGACACGCCTCGATACCTTTCTTGTCCTGACGCTCGCGCTATTCCCGACCGCGACGCCTCTTGCCGACGAGGAGCGGAAGAGCCCTTACTCGCGAGTTCAGGCGAGGACCTACGATTTCGAGGAGGCCGGGAAGAAGATGCCGTACGCGCTCTTCATCCCGTCGTCTTACGACAGGTCGCGAAAGTGGCCGCTGATGGTCGCGCTCCACGGGCTCTGGAGCCATCCGCAACAGATCATCCGCTACCCGAACCTCGTGCCGCAGGCCGAGAAGTACGGCTACATCGTGGTCGCGCCGATGGGCTACAACAGTCACGGATGGTACGGAAGCCGCGGCGCGAGGTCGCGTCGCACGAAGCCGCGGAACCTCGGTGAGCTCAGCGAGAAGGACGTCATGAACGTCCTCGAGATCGTCCGCCGGGAGCTCTCCGTTGACGACCGGCGCATCTACCTCCTGGGGCACTCGATGGGCGGGGGGGGCACCTGGCATCTGGGCACCAAGTACCCCGAGATCTGGGCGGGGCTCGCGCCGATCTCTCCGGCGATCCGGGGTGGTCCGGACGCGCTCGACAAGATCCGGCACATCCCGGTCATCCTCGTTCAGGGGGCGAAGGACCTCGTGGTGCCGGTGAGGGGCGCGCGCAAGTGGGCCGCGAGGATGAAGAAGCTGAAGATGGACTACGAGTACATCGAAGACGAGGAAGGCGGACATGTCTTCGTCGCCTTCAAGAACATCCCGCGGATCTTCGAGTTTTTCGAGGAGCGTGCGAAGAGGAAGGGGAAGGCCCCGCCGCGGAAGCCGACGAAGCCCGTCGATCGCAAGTACTGATCGGCGCCGCAGCGTCAACCGAAGCCGTCTGAACGAGGAGAGCAGCATCGTGATGCAGCCCGTGTCGAAGCTCGCGGCGATCTCGATCGTCGTAGCCGTGTCGGGGAGCACGAACGCCGACGACGCAGTCTTCCGTGCCGGCGCGGCCGTGGTTGACATCTCGCCGACGGAGCTGCCCGTGCGTCGCAACGGCGGCTTTCTGGAGGCTATCGCGAGTCGTGTCATCGATCCTCTCTTCGCGCGCGCGCTCGTGATGGATGACGGCGAGGAGCGCATCGCGATGGTCATCGTCGACTCCTGCATGCTGCCTCGTCGCCTCTGCGATGAGGCCAAGGCGATGGCGACGGACGAGACCGGCATCGCCCGGGACCGTATGCTGATCGCGTCGACGCACACGCACTCCGCACCGAGCGCGATGAGCTACTGCCTCGGGTCCCGGGTGGACGAGAAGTACGCGACGTGGCTGCCGCCCCGGCTGGCGAAAGCGATCATCGACGCCGATGCGCGACGACGTCCGGCGGAGATCGGCTACACGATCGCCGACGCGCCCGAGCACACCAACTGTCGTCGCTGGATCCGCCGTCCGGATCGTGTCGATACCGATCCCTTCGGCGAGCGGACGGTCCGTGCGATGATGCACCCGGGCCACCGGAATCCGGACTTCATCGGCCCGTCCGGACCGGTCGACACCGGGCTCTCCCTGGTGTCGGTTCGCGGGGTCGACGGACGGCCGATTGCCGTTCTCGGCAACTACTCGATGCACTACTTCGGCGTCGGGGGCGGTCTGTCGCCGGACTTCTGCGGGCTCTTCGCCAGGCGCATCGCCGCCCGCTTCGCGCCGGGGCACGACGACTTCGTCGGCCTGCTGTCACAGGGCACCAGTGGTGACCTGCACTGGATGGACTACAGCCGTCCGCGGCGATCCGTGGGCATCGGCGAATATACCGAGGGGCTCGTCGACCTCGCCCTTCAGTCGCTGAAGACGATTCGCTACCGGCGTCGGGCGCCCATCCGGATGAAGGAGCGGCGCCTCCAGCTTGGCCGTCGACTGCCGGACGCCGCACGTCTCGAGTGGGCGCGGAGGACGCTGCCGGACCGCTCGAAGCGACCGCAAGACCGACCTCAGGTCTACGCGGAGCAGGCTTTCTTCATCGACGAGAACCCCACCGAGGAGATCGTCCTGCAGGCCCTCCGGGTCGGAGGGCTCGGCATGACCGCGATTCCCTGCGAGGTCTACGGGCTCACCGGCCTGGAGCTCAAGGCTCGCAGTCCGCTGCAGCCCACCTTCAACCTCGAGCTCGCCAACGGTGCGGCTGGCTACATCCCTCCGCCGGAGCAGCATTCGCTCGGCGGCTACACGACATGGCCGGCGCGCACCGCCGGTCTCGAGGTCGCAGCCGAGCCGAAGATTCTCGAGACCGTCCTCGGTCTGCTCGAGGACGTGTCCGGAGAGACTCGCCGTGAGCCGCCGATCGCGCACGGGGTGTACGCGGCGACCATTCTGCGCGAGAAGCCTCTCGCCTACTTCCGTCTCGAGGGGTTTCGCGGTCCGCTTCTCCTGGACTCGAGCGGCAACGGCCGGCACGCGACCAGCACGATGCGAGTCGCGTTTCACCTCCGCGGCCCCGGATCGAGGGCATTTTCGCTGCAGAGGGTCAATCGCTGTGTGCATCTCGCGGGCGGGCACGTCGTGGCGAAGGGGCTCTCCGCGTCCGGCGATCGGTCGCTCGAGATGTGGTTCTGGAACGGTCTGCCCGGAAACGCTCGGGAGGTCCCGGGAACGCTGTTCCGGCACGGTGGGGACGAGCTGCGTATCGAGCGCGGGGGCGATTCTCGCTCCGGAAGGCTCGCCTTCGGGGACCATCGCGGAGCCACGCCGATCGCGCCGAAGACCTGGAATCACGTCGTGTTCGCGCGCGCGTCCGGCCGCTCGATCGTGTACCTCAACGGTCGCGTCGAGATCGAGGACGCGTCCCCTCGGCCCCGGCAGAGCCCGTCCGTGCTGACGATCGGCGCGGGGGAGGATCCGTCGTCGAGCTTCGAGGGGAAGATCGACGAGGTGTCCTTCTTCGGACGCGCTCTGACGCCGAGTGACGTGGCACGCCACCACGCGATCTCCGGCATCGAGGCGCCGAAGCCCCCGCCGTCGCCGTCCGGGTTCCTCGAGAAGCCGTCGGAAGCCGCCGACCTCGAGCGTACGTCCGCGGCGCTTCTGGAGTCGAGACCGCGAGCGTACTGGTCGTTCGTCGGGCCTCGGGGAGCGCGCGACGCCAGCGGCAACGGGCACGAGGTGAGGCTCGAGGAGGGTGCGGGCCCGAGAAGGCCGGGCTCGCAGGACGCGAGCTTCTCCGGCGGTCGCATGCTGACGACGATCGACCAGCCCGGCGATCGCTACAGTGTCGAGATGTGGTTCTTCAACCACCTTTCGAACACGGCGCGCCCGGTGACCGGGTACTTCTTCTCCCGCGGTGTCGTCGATGCCGCAGGCGCTCCGGGCGAGCATCTCGGCATCGGCGGAACTTACAGCCACTCCGGGCGACTGATCGTCTTCAACGGCAACGCACGGAACGAGGTGCTCGCCGGCAAGACCTACATCCCTCCTCGCACGTGGAATCACGTCGTGCTCGTGCGTGACGGCGATCAGGTGCGTGTCCACCTCAACGGTCGCGTCGAGCCGGAGATTGCCGGCAAGCTTGTCGGCACCTACCCGCGCGAGGGAAGAGCGAGCATCCTCATCGGCGGTCGCAACGACGGCTTCGCGAACTTCCGGGGCGCGCTCGAGCAGATCGCGGTCTACGGTCGGCCGCTGACATCTCGGGAGGCGCGCGCCCACTTCCTCGCCTCGGGGCTCGAGTCGGTCGACGAGCCGGCCGCTGCTTCGTTGTCCAGGTCGCCCTCGTCGCCGCCGAGGTCGGCCGAGGAGACGCTGCGCGCGACACGCGTTCGCAGGGGCTTTCGCCTCGAGATCGTCGCGGCGGAGCCGCTCGTCGTCGATCCGGTGGCGATCGACTGGGACGCTGCCGGCCGGCTCTGGGTCGTCGAGATGGCCGACTATCCCTACGGCATGGACGGGAAGGGAGAGGCGGGGGGGCGGGTGCGGTTTCTCGAGGACGGTGATGGCGACGGTCGATACGATCGCTCGACGCTCTTCGCGGACGGCCTGAGCTTCCCGACCGGCATCATGGCGTGGCGACGGGGCGTGCTCGTCACGGCCGCCCCGGACATCCTCTACCTCGAGGACACGGACGGCGACGGGAGCGCGGATCGTCGCGACGTCCTCTACACCGGCTTCCTGCCCGGCAACCAGCAGCTGCGTGTCAACGGTCCACGCTGGGGCCTCGACAACTGGATCCACTGCGCCAGTGGCGGGCATCATGCGGGCTACGGGAAGGATCGGCGGGTGCGCTCGCTGCGCAGCGGCACGGAGACCCTGCTCGGCAGTCGCGATCTCCGCATCCGGCCGGACGACGGGCTCCTCGAGCCGCAGTCGGGTCCGTCGCAGTTCGGTCGCGTTCGCGACGACTGGGGAAACTGGTTCGGTGTCCAGAATAGCCGGCCGCTGTGGCACTACGTGCTCGCCGACCGCTACGCCCGGCGCAATCCGCACGTGCCGGCGCCGGACGCGAGGAGCCTGATCCGTGGCGTCAGCCCGACGCTCTATCCGGCGAAGACGCCTCAGAAGCGCTATCACAGCTTCGGCGACGCGACCCGGTTCACGTCCGGGTGCGGTCCGAGCATCTACCGCGACGAGCTCCTCTTCGCGCGTGGCGAGCAGACGCACGGATTCACCTGCGACCCGTTTCACGGTCTCGTACAGCACAGCGTCCTGACGTCGGACGGGGCGAGCTTCGAGGCAGTCGCGGACACGCGGTCGGGAGAGCACGACTTCTTTGCGTCGACCGACCGCTGGTGTCGACCGGTGATGACGAGAACCGGCCCGGATGGCGCGCTGTGGATCGTCGACATGTACCGGTACATGATCGAGCACCCTGACTGGCTGCCGGCCGTGGGCAAGGAAGAGCTGCGCTCGTTCTATCGCTCCGGTGACGATCGAGGGCGTATCTACCGCATCGTTCCCGCCGGCGCGGCCGCACGACGGGCTCCGGTCCTGGCACGCGATGCGCCGGGCGAGCTCGTCGAGAGGCTCGGCGACCCCGCCGGGCCGGTCCGCGACCTGGCCCATCGCCTCCTTGTCGAGAGGAAGGACCCCCGGCTCGCGGCGGTGCTCGAGACGATGGCGCTCGACGACCGACGACCGCTGGCGCGGCTTCACGCCCTGTCGGTGCTCGACGGCATGGACGCGTTGACGGAGCGCGTGGTTCTCGCGAAGCTCGACGACGAGGACCCGCGGATCGTACGACACGCGTTGATCGTCGCGGAGCCCTTCGGCGGGTCGGTTGCCGTCGTCTCGAAGGCGGCACGTCTTGTGAGCAGTGACGACGGCGCTCTGCGTCTTCAGCTCGCGCACACGCTCGGCGAGTGGAGCGGCCCGCGTGCGGGGCGAGCGCTCGGATACCTGGCGGTTCGGGACCACGCCGATTCGTGGGTGCGCGCGGCGATTCTGAGCTCCGCCGTCCAGCACCAGGTGGAGATCGCTCGGGTGGTCGCGCGGGACAGCGGCGGCAGCCTGCGCGAGCTGGCGTCGCCGCTGCTGTCGCTGGCTCTGCGGACGGACAGGGTCGGCGTCGTCCGCGAGCTGCTCGAGCCCGTCGTCGCCGCCGGACCCGCGGGTCTCGGGACCTGGCAGCTCGAGGCGCTCGCGCATCTCCTCGCGGCCGTCGATGCGGCCGGCACGTCTCTGCAGGAGCTCGTGACGAAGGACTCGACGCTCGGCCCCCTCGTCGATCGCGTGCGAGAGGTCACGGAGGCCGCGTACGGGCACCTTCTGTCGAAGGAGCGCCCGGAGGACCTCCGGATCGCCGCGATCTCGCTGCTCGGCAGGAGTGAGTCGAGCAGAGATCGGGACCGTCGCATGCTCACGGATCTGCTCGAGCGTGCGTCCTCCAGCACCGAGCAGGTCGCAGCGGTGTCGCGACTGCGTGAGATCGGCGGCGATGCGAGGCCGCTGTTCACGTCCTGGAGCTCGTACGTCCCGGACGTGCGTTCCGCCGTCGTGGGTGCCGTGCTGTCACGACCGGGGTGGACGAGAGCGCTGATCGACGCGGTCGGCTCGGGAGCGATCCCGGTGTCGAGCCTGACGCCGGCGGAGCGTCAGCGGCTGGTCTCGCTGGGCGATCGAGGGCTCGCGGCGAGGGCGCGCGGCGTCCTGGCGGTCGAGCCGTCGACCGACCGGGCGGAGCTGGTCGCTGCCCTGCGGCCGGCGATCGGCCTCAACGGGATTTCGAGCGCCGGCCGGGCGATCTTCGAGAGGCGCTGCGGAACCTGCCACGAGCTCGGCGGTGTCGGCAAGGCGATCGGCCCCGACCTCCGTGCGCTCACGGATCGCTCCGGCGAGGCGCTCCTGGAGGCGATCGTCCGGCCGAACGTCGCGGTCGAACCCCGCTACCTCGCGTACACGGCCGTGCTGGGCTCCGGGGAGGCGGTCCACGGGATGGTCGTCGCCGAGACCGCGAACAGTCTCATCCTGCAGCTCGCGGACGGCATGCGTAGAACGCTGCTGCGCGGCGACGTCGCGTCGCTCGAGTCGACCGAGCAGTCGTTCATGCCCGAAGGTCTCGAGGCCGACCTGACGCTGCGCGACATGGCGGACCTGCTCGCGTTTCTGCAGCGGGAATGACGCTGCAGCGCGTCCGGCGGACCCTCTCTGCCGGGATCACTCCTCGTTCGACGACCGGGACGGTCGGTAGAGGTGCTCGCCGCGCCGCGCGGCGGTGAGCGCCCGCGGCGTGTCCTGCGGCGCGCCCGGATCTCCCTGCTCCTTCATCCACCGGTCGAGCTCCGCGGCGAGGCGCGTCTTGACGTCGGCGAGCGACGCGTCGTCGGCGAGGTCCACCATCTCGTAGGGATCGTCGCTGGTGCGGTAGAGCTGCTCGCCCGGCCGGTGCATGTAGCGTTTGACCAGCCGGTAGGTGTGCGGGCTGCTCCAGGAGTTTCGCACCCAGGTCGCCCAGTAGGGGTTGTTCAGCTTGCCGTCACCCGACCAGCCCATCAGGTGCTTCTCGATGTAGATCTCCGACGGGCGCAGGTTGCGGATGTAGCGGTACTCGCCGTCGGTCACCGTGCGGATTGGGTACGGAGGACCCTCCGGGACGTTGTTGTGCATGCCGTACGCGTACCGGCGGTGAGTCGTCGCCTTGCCGAGGAGAACCGGGAGGAAGCTCGCGCCGTCGAGCGCCTTCACGGGTGTCTCGGCGCCGGCGGCCTCCAGGAGTGTCGGCAAGACGTCGGCGTACTGCACGAGCGCGTCACTGCGTCTGCCGGCGGTGATCTTGCCCGGCCAGCGTGCGACGAGGGCGGTGTGGACTCCCGTGTCCCAGTTCGTCCACTTGCAGCCCGGGAACTGCGCCCCTTGCTCCGAGGAGAACAGGACGAGCGTCCTGTCGGCCCGTCCCGATGCGTCGAGCGCCGCGAGAATTTCTCCGACCTGTCCGTCCATGTACGTGATCTCGGCGAGGTAGCGGCCGAAGGCCTCGCGCGTGCGCGGAGTGTCCGCGATGTTCGGCGGCAGACGGATCTTCCCGGGCGGGTACCTCGACGGATCGCCCATCACCCAGGGTACGTGCGGCTCGACGAGGGCTACGACGAGGCAGAACGGCTGCTCCGGGTTGCGGCTCATGAACTCGCGGATGCCGGCGACGTCGTGCTTTCTCGTCGGATCGCGCACACAGTTCGGATCGAAGCCGGAGACCTTCTCGAACGGGAAGGAGCTCGCGGGCTTGACGTGCACCTTTCCCGCGAGTCCGGTGCGGTAGCCCAGAGCGCGTAGCCGGTGCGGTACGCTTCTTGTCACCGCTCGGCTCGCCGAGTGGTTCCATGCGCAGCCGTTGCGCATCGGGTACTGCCCGGTGTAGAGCTCGGCGCGACAGGGCTGGCACATCGCTTCGCAGAGATAGGCGCGGTTGAAGGTCAGGCCCTGCGACGCGAGCCGATCGATGCTCGGAGTGCGCGCGTTCTCGCCGCCGTAGAGCGGCAGGTCGCTGTGGGTGCAGTCATCGGCGAGGACGATCAGCACGTCGGGACGCTCGGCGGTGTGCGCGAACGCGCCCAGCAGCGAGACCGTTGCGGTCGCGAACAGT
>CAYMLL010000003.1:17348-74736 GCA_964390645.1 uncultured Planctomycetia bacterium
CGTCTCCCCTCGACTCTCCTGGTGGCGGCGGAGCCAGCTTGCACGCCGACCGGGCCGCGCTAGCGGCGCACGAACGGGGCGATGACCGCGCCGGTGAAGCACGCGGCCGCGACGATCGGGAAGACGATTGAAGTGTCGTGTGTCGTCTTGATCACCCAGCCGATGAGCGGTCCGCCGAGCCCCGCGAAGAAGTACGCGGACGCGTTCATCACTCCCGTCCCCGTTCCCACGCGCGTGCGACCGAGAAGATCCGGAACCAGCGCCCAGAACGACGCCTGAGGACCGTACGCGAAGAACCCGCAGAGGAACAGCACGACGATTCCGATGACCCGGCTGTCCGCCGGGACGAACCACATCGTCATCGAGGCCGCCGCCGCGAACGACAGGAACAGCGTGATGCCGGGCCAGCGCCTCGAGCGAAACAGGCGGTCCGAGAGCCAGCCGTTGGTGAACGCGCCGAGTGCCATGCCGACCGGCAGCGCGACGGTGACCCACTTCCCCGCCGGGTCACCCTTGAATCCTTCTCCGAGAAAGTGGACCGGCACCCACGTGAGGAGTCCGTAACGAGCCATGCTCTGGAAGCCGATAGCGACCGATGCGGTCATGAAGCGACCGTTGCCGAGGACCCGGGCGTACCTGCGCAGGGATCGCTCCTCCACCGGGACCGGGTCCTTGTCCGGGTTCCCGTCAGGCGGAGTCTCCCTGTTCGCCTCGTCCTCGTGCGGTCGCTCCGGGCGGTCCCGGACGACGACGAAGTACACGACGCCGCCGAGGAGAAGGAGCAGCACGGGGAGGCGGAAGATCCAGCGCCAGTCGAGCGCGAGCCACTCGACGATCAGCAGAGCCGTGACGAACGACAGCACCGACGACATTCCCGCGGCGAAGAGGTAGAGACCGTAGACCTTTCCACGCTCGGTCTCCGGCCACCAGTTCGACAGCACCCGGCTGCCGGGCGCCCATCCCATCGACTGTGCGTAGCCGTTGGCTCCCCACGGGATGAGGAGCGCGAGCAGCCCGCCGGCGAAGCTGACGACCCAGTTGAGCGCGCAGGAGAGGACCGCTCCCAGGCTCATCATCCGCCGTCCGCCGAAGCGGTCGCCGAGGTTGCCGTTGATCGCCTGGCCGATCGCGTACATCCAGAGAAACGCGGCGCTCACCCAGCCGAGGACGGCCTCGTCGATACCGAGCTCGTTCTTGATTCCCGGGATCGCGAAGCCGAACGACTGTCTCCCCGTGTAGTAGAAGAGGTAGCAGAACATCGTCGCGAAGAGGACGACCCATCGCATTCTGTGCGAGCCGCCGTGATCGCTGTCCGCGTACGGCGGTGCCGGGTCGCTCATGCGGGCGACCCGTCTTTCCAGGGAGTCACGGCGACGCGAAGGGGGCGCTCACCGATGGCGTGCCGGAAGGCCGACTCGACATCCGACAGCGAGAAGGTCTTCGACACGAGAGTCTTGAAGGGGTATCTCGCGTGGTTCTGTGCGAGGAACTCGATCGCCGTGGACAGGTCCTCCGGCACGTAATTGTGGACGCCGCGGACGGTCACGAGGCGACGTACGACCGTCTCGGCGAGGATCGAGACCGGACGGTCGGGAAACACCGCACCGGCCCAGACGTAACACCCACCCACTCGCAGGAGGGGCAGGCCTCGCTCGATCGCGGCGGGATCGCCGGAGACCTCGATCGCGATGTCGACTCCCCGGCCGTCCGTGACCCGGGCCACCGTCTTCTCGAGCTCGTCGTCGTTTTCGCCGGGGTCGATCTCGACCACTCGCGTGGCGCCGAAGGACGGCGCCAGGGCGAGCCGTCGCGCGTCGGGATCCGCCGTGATCACCTCGCGGGCGCCGCGCCAGCGTGACATCGCGCCGGCGGTGAGCCCGAGCATGCCCGCGCCCTGGACGAGGACGACCGCGCCGGCCTCCATCCCCGCGGCCTCGATCCCCGCGGCCCGCAGCACGGCGGCGACGGTGGCGGTCGCACAGTTCGCGGGGCACGCGACGCGATCGTCGAGCGCCGGTGGCACGTGGACGATGGCCGTGCCGCGACGCAGGATGCAGTGGTCCGCGAGCCCGCCGCTGAGCGCGTGCGTGGCGTCGTCCTTCTCGTGGCCGTACTTGAAGAGATCGTCGCACTTCTGGGGAAGCCCCCTCGTGCAGCCGGCGCAGGTTCCGCAGCTCGCGGCGATCGACCAGGTGACTCGATCGCCGACACGGACCTCCCTGCCGTCGAGGGCCGTCGCGGTCGAGCCGGCCCCTATCGCGGCGACCTCTGCGAGAATCTCGTGGCCGAGAATGGTCGGTGTCGGTGTCGATCGGCGACCGCGGTACGTGTGCAGGTCACTGCCGCAGAGAGTGCAGCAGAGGACGCGTGCCAGAATCTCGCCCTCGACGAGCTCCGGCACCGGTCTGGTGAGCAGCTCGAGCGGAGCGCCCGGGGATCGAAACACGGCGGCCCGGGAGGAGGATTCGACCATCGACGACGCAGGCTCCATCGAGGCGGACGGAAGACAACGGGGAAGGGACCGAGAGTCGGGCTTTTGTCGGTGCAAGTCAACACAGGGTCCGCGGGTGCCTCGGGGGGTGTATGCGCGACTCGCCACGCGTCGCGAGCTGCGACGACCATCGCGGGGTCCACGCAACCCGGCTCGGGAGCGAGACATGCAGCGTGCCACCGTCTCTCGTCGTCGTTGCCTCGCGCAGGGGGTGACGTTCGTGGCGCCGCCGTTCGTGATCACGCGCTCACCGGGAGCGGTCGACCGTCCCGCTCGGGCTCGGCCCGGCGCTTGCGGCCGACGCGAGACGCCTCTACAGGAGCACGGACCACCTGGCGAGCTCCGTCGAGCGCGTGCGCAGCCGCAGGCAGCCGATCTGCAACGCGGAGGTCCGCTGTCGCCCGGTCGCCGTTTGCCTCGTCGGCAGCCTCGCCGTCTGGAACCGGCGTCGCCTCGGGCCGCCGGAGCGGGTCTTGAAACAGCCTCTTGCCGTCTCGTCGGCGATGCGGAGGCGAACCGCTGGCTCGACCGGCCGAAGCGCGGCGAGCGGCAGAAGGTCCGGGACGAGTTCGCGTGATCCAGATACCGTGATCCAGACACCCTGACGCGTGGCGTCAGAACGCCGTGACGACGACCCAGAGAGCGGTGCGCGGAGACCGTATCGTCGACGATCGGGGGGTCAGCTGTCGTTGCGTCCGCTGCGTCCGCTGCGTCCTCGACCGCGGCGATCGTCGTCATCGTCCCCGTCGCCGCGCAGCCTTTTCCACCAGTCTTCCAGGGCGTTCTCGTCCTTGGCTTCGAGGTCCGCACGCAGCTCGAAGTTGCGCAGCCGACACTCCTGACCGGAGCCGAGGCTGACGAAGAAGAAGCCGCCGAGATTCTGGGGGATCGTCGGTGTCCAGCGGCTGCCCTTCTGCGGCGTCACCTGGCGGCCGTTGATCAGGAAGACGATCTTGCCGTCCTGGCGATCGACGCGGATCCGCTGCCAGCCCTTGGCGAGCTTGACCTCGAGCTTGACGTCCCGCAGATTGGAGGAGACCAGTCCGAGCGTCTTGCCTCCGTAGACGTCGAGGCTGGCGGAGAAGTCGCCGTTGAGCGGTGTCTTCTCCGACAGCAGGGCCAACCCCGAAGAGGGGATGGTGTTCTTGACGCGCAGCGCATCGCCCGATCGGGACAGGGTCATGATGTCGAGGGGACGTGCCTGCCACTTCGACTCCCACCATCTCGTGCGGCTCCTGCGTTCGAGGACGAGCGTGCGAAGCCGGTCGATCCCGACGATCGGGCGCAAGCTCGGTGTCTCCTTGTAGATCTTCGCGAGCCGCTGGACGACGTCGGCCCTGGTGATCTGGTCGAGTGTCGGAACCGCCTGTTCGAGCCACAGAACGGCGCGCATGTGGCAGCTGACGCGGGGGATGTCCTCGTAGTCGTCGGCGAGATCGGCCCACGCGGTTCCGACCGCGACCTGGCCAGCCGCTTTCTTCGGCTTCTCGAGGTCGAGCTCGGCGGCTTCCCGGAGCCCGCTCGGGGCCCCCTTCGTCGCGGCGTCCAGGCCCGAGCCCCATTCGCGCTTGTAGAGGCAGAGAAACTCCGCGACCTCTCCGCGCGCGCTCTCGTCGTCCGGACTGTCGAGCAGGCGACGCAGGAAGGGAGTGATCTTCTCGTGCTGCGCCGCGATCGCCTCGACGAGATCCTGGCGCTCCTTCGCGGCGTTGATCAGCACCTTGTCGCGAGTCTTGCGAATCGCCTTGTGGGCGGCGGCCGCGATACGGGTCGCGGCCTTGTAGTGGTCGTCGGCGAGGGCCGAGTCGACCGCCGCCTGCCAGGCGTCGTGAAGAGTCGCGGCGCCGGCCAGCGACCGCGGACGCGGTGCCTCGCCGAGCGTCTCTTCGATCCGGGTGAGCCGGTCGATGCGGAAGGCGGCGTCGAGCCTATCGATCGCAGCGTGCGGGGTTTCGTGGCGGCCGACGCGAGCGGCGACCTCGCAGGCCTGACTCAGCAGCTCGAAGAGCGTCGCGTTGTTGGACGTGGCCTTGCTGGCCTCGTCGAGGAGGTCCTTTGCCAGCTTGCGGCGGTCGTCGGCGCCCTTCTTCGCGTACTGCGACCTGAAGACCTTGCGGATGGTCTTCTCGGCCTGCTTCCTCTCCAGGGGTGACGGTTGCGGAGCCCGGGAGATGGACGGGGGAGCAGGAGCGGGAGCGGGAGCGGGAGCGGGAGCTTCCGTGTCCTGCGCGCCGAGGACGGAGACAGCGCCGAGAAGAACCAGACTGCGGAACAGAGCGCAGCGCGTACTTACCACTGGATCGTCTCCTGATAGGACTTTCGATGGGATCGGCACGGCGATCCTCACTTATTGGAACCCGCCGAGGGTCCGGTGATGGCGGAAAAGTCGTCTCACCGACGAAATCCGACAAATACCGACGGTCCGCTCCGGGGCTACCGGCCTCGCTCCAGAGCGAACGCGACGTAGGTGTCTCCCGTGGGCCCCCCCAGCTTGCCGCCTCCCGAGGCGGGGATGACGACGAACTGACGGCCCTCGACCTCGTAGATTGTCGGCGGTGCGTAGCCTCCGAAGGGCAGCTCGTGGGACCAGAGCTCGCCGCCGGTCTCGGCGTCGAAGGCCCGGATTCGCCGGTCCCTGGTACCTGCGGCGAAGACGAGGCCGCCCGCCGTCGCGGACGCACCGCCGAAGTTCTCGGTGCCGGTGATCGGCACGCCCCTCTTCGTGAGCTCCTCGTGCTCGCCGAGCGGGACCTTCCAGAGCAGCTTGCCGGTGTTGAGATCGAGGCAGTTGAGGGTGCCCCAGGGAGGCTGTACTGCGGGGTAGCCCCGTGGGTCGAGGAATCGCGTCCACTTGTTTTGCACGAAGCGGGGCCGGTCCGGCCGCGTCGCCGGCGCTCCGGTCTGCGCAGCCTGGCCGTGCGGGATGTCGCGAACGAAGAGGAAGTCCAGCAGGGCGTCACGGTCGGCCTTCTCGAGAAACGGGAACGCGGGCATCAGTCCGCGGCCGGTCCGCAGCAGCTCGGTCACCTCGGCGTCGTTCGTGCGGTGCCGCAGCGCTACGAGTGGCGGAGAGACTCCGACGCCGAAGCGGTCCTTGCCGTGGCACGGCTCGCAGGTTCCGGTGTAGACGACCTGACCTCGAGTCGGTGGTTGCCGCGGATCCCGTCGGGGCTCGTCGACGTTGACGAGCGACATCAGCCACGGTATCTCGTTGGCGGTCACGTAGAGCCGTCCCCGGGTCGGATCCGAGCACGCGCCCGTCCACTCCGCGCCGCCGTGCACACCGTAGTACGCGGTGACCTTGCGTTGACTCACCGGCAGAAACCAGCCGTGGCGCAGGCTCCGGTACTGCGCCAGCGCCCAGACCTGGGTCTCGAAATCGTGGATCGGGACCTCTGCGGGGTCGAAGACCTGCCGCGAGAACGGCTCGGGCAGCTCGAGGTCGAGCTGGTACGGCGCGGTCCGCTCGCCAGGGACGTCGGAGACCGGCGCCCGACGACGCCGTACCGGGAAGATCGGCTCTCCGCTGACCCGATCGAGGAGGAGCGTGTTGCCCGTCTTCGAGACCGCGGCGACGACGTCAACTTGCCGGCCGTGTCGCCGGACGGTCGTCAGGATGGGCGGCGCGGGAAGATCCAGGTCCCAGATGTCGTGCGGCACCTCCTGGAAGTGCCAGAGGAGCTTGCCGTTGCGCGCGTCGATGGCGACGACGCAGTTTGCGAAGAGATTGTCACCGACGTGCTCCATGCCGCGGAAGTTGGGCTTCGGAGATCCCGTCGTGATGTAGACGATGCCGCGCCGTGGATCGAGCGCCATGCCGCCCCAGCAGTTTGCGGCGTTCGGCTGGGTCGTCTCCCACGTGTCGTGGCCGAACTCGCCGGCGCGCGGCACCGTGTGGAAGCGCCAGAGAAACTCGCCGGTGACCACGTCGAAGGCCTCGACGTCCTTCAGGTAGCCGGCGATGACGAGCCTGCGCGCGAAGATCGTCGGCGCGACCCGGGCGCCCTCGGTGAGCCGCACGTTGCCGTGGTCCCCGAAGGACCGGACCGGCTTGCCCGTTCCGGGGTCGAGCGCGTGGAGGCGGTGGTCCTCGGTGGCGAAGAAGAGACGGGGCCCGACGCCGTAGCCTCCGGGCCACCAGGTGATCCCGCGGAAGGCGGGGCGTTGCCGCGGCTGGAAGCTCCAGATCTCCTCGCCGGTGGCGGCGTTGACCGCGACAATCCGGTTGCCGACGGTCGGCGCGTACAGGACGTCGTCCACGACGATCGGGTTGCACTGGATGTTGCCGCGGCCGTCTTTCGAGCGGTAGGTCCACGCGATTCGCAGATCCCCGACGTTGTCCGGCGTGATCTGATCGCACGCCGAGTAGCGCAGGCACTCGTCGCCGCCGTGCGACCGCGTCCAGGTTCGCAGGTCGGCCGCCGTCGGGGAGCCACTGGCCGCCGTCAGACGGGACGGCTTCGCTGCGGGGGTGATCTCGAGCTCCGGCAACGCGGCGCGCGCGGCGGGATCCTCGATGGTCCAGGGGTCGTGCCTGCGGATGTCCCGTGTGTCGGCACGGGCCGGCGGCGCGCCCGGGGTGCGCGGGACCGGTCGCGGGCCTGCCGGGTAGCCTCTCACCTGCCGGCGCAGCCAGCGCAGTCCGTCGAGGTTGTCCCTGAGGCGCACCTCGACGTCGTCCTGTGTGTGGCCCAGCACGCCGATCGGTCCTCTGTAGCGGGAGGCCGCGATCGTCCTCAGCATCTCGAGATCGTGCTCGCCCTGGCCGATCTGCAGGATCTTCGGCTGCGCCGCAGTGTTCATGCCGTTGAGGTTGAGGCAGAGGAGGTGCGGCGTCATCATCTCGAGCGACCTGCCGAAGTCGTCGATGTGGCCGTGGCCGTGGTGGAGGTTGTAGACGATTCCCACGTGCGTGGCCCCGTGTCGCGCGTGCAGGTATTCGCACACCGCAACGAGGTTCGCGGGCTCGCCTCCCCAGCCGCCGTGGTTGTAGAGCCCGAGCTTGCTTCCGAGGGCGCGAGTCCGAGCGACCAGCGGCAGCATCTGCTCGGCGGCCAGCCGGATGCGCTCCTCCCGGGTGGCGGCCTCCGGGCTCCCGAGGGTCTTCCAGATCTGCGGCCGCAAGCCGTGCTTTTCGAAGAGCGCGAAGGCCTCGTCGTGCTCGCCCCAGAACGCGAAGTACTCGATGCCGTGCTTCCTGTACTCGAGGATCTCCGCCTCGAATGTGGGCACGTGCCGTGCTCGCCAGTCGTAGGCGCAGCGCGTCAGCCCGAGCCTCTTCAGCATCGCGGCGCGCTCGGCGGGACCGCGGTTCTCGCCGTCGAAGGGGACGATGCACCACGCGACCAGCCGGTCCTCGTCGAGGTGGTCTCCGACGACGTCGTCCTCTGCGAGGGTGTCCTCGGTGCTCGTTGGCAGTGTCGGATTCTCGACGACCGTCGTGCACGAGGAGACGACAAGGACGGCCACGGCGAAGGTGAAAGTGACGGCTCTCGAGCTCATGTACGGAGGGTCCCGGGGTCGCTGTCCGGCTCCCCGTCCAGGCGCCGGATCGTGCACTCGTGGAGGCTCCCGCGTCGCAGTCGGCCGACCGTGAAGCGGAGCCCGCAGACCTCGCTCGTCGAGCCGATCTGGAAAGGCCCGTCGATGCGCTCTTCGAGCCAGACCGACAGCGGCTGGTCCGCTGGCGCCGGGATCTCGACCTCGAGCTCGCGAGAGAGCGCTTGCATGCGGATGCCGCCGCCGGCGAGCCAGCGGCCGTCGCCGGCGGGCTGGAGGAAGTGAGGAAGGCCGTCGAACTCGTCGCGGATGTCCCCGAGCAGCTCCTCGACGACGTCCTCCAGCGTCACCAGGCCCGTCGTCTTCCCGGCGGCGTCCTGGACGATCGCGATGTGCATGCGCTCGCGGACAAACGTCGACATCACGTCAGCGGCGGTGTCGTCCTCGAGCACGGTGAGGATCTTGCGTACGGGCAGCTCCTTCGGCGCGTCTTGCGGCGACTTCGTCGCCAGCAGCAGCATCTCCTTGAGGTTGACGTAGCCGACGACGCGATCGATGTCGCCGCCGTCGCAGACCGGAAACCGCGTATGCGGTTGCAGCCGGGCCTGACGAACTCCTGCCTCGAGGCTCTGACTCGAGTCGAGCCACGCAACCTCCTCGATCGGGATCCGGATGTCCCGCATACGGAACTCCGAGAGTCGTGGGGTTTGTCGGATGATCCGCTCCTGCTGCGGGCCGATCTGCCGCGAGAGCCGTGCCAGGCCCGCCAGCGCCGCGATCTCCTCGATCGTCGCCGGGCTCTCGTCCGGCTCCTTGCCGCGGCCTTCGAAGGGTCGGTTGATCAGGTGTATCAGCCAGAGGACCGGTCCGAGGGCCAGCGTCGACCATCTCAGGGGCCGGGCGATGATGAGCGCCAGCATCCGGTTGAAGCGCACACCGAGCGACTTCGCGAGGATCTCGGTGAACTGCAGCATGACGAAGGTGAAGACCAGCGCGAAGAGCCAGAGGTGCTCCTCTCCGAAGACCTTGCCGAACTGCGCGCCCGCGATCGCCGCTCCGATCGTGTGCGCGGTGGTGTTCAGCAGCAGGATGACGGCAATCGGACGCTCGACGTCGGTCTTGAAGCCCCGCCAGATGCGTCCGAGGCGTGGACGGCGCTCGGCGATGCTGGCGACCTGCGCCGGTGTCAGCGACAGCAGCGTCGCCTCCATCAGCGAGCACAGGGCGGAGACCACCAGGGCGATCAGCACGCCTGCCACGAAGAGTGTCATCGGCATCGGCTCCCTTGTTCACCGGTTTCTCTGTCGGTTCTCGTCCCACGAGCGGTCGAACGTCCGGCTCCTTCGTTCTCACGCGGACCGGATTCTACACAATGATCTCCGGCCGCACGTCGTCTTCTCTCCACGCCCCTGTGCGGCGCTGCGCCTACCTTGTAGCCGATCGCCGTGAAAGTCGACCGTCGGATCGTCGGTTGCCGTCCGCGAGCGCCGGCTCGTCATCCGCGACCGCGTTCGTGAGGCGTGGACGGGCGGTCGAGCTTCGGGGGGGCGCCGCGGCCCGGGAGCGGCGAGAGCTGTGGATTCCGCCTCACGCCAGGATCTCCGTGGCGGGGTCGCCGGCGACGTCCGTCAGGCGGAAGTCCCTGCCGCCGTGGCGGTAGGTCAGCCTCTCGTGATCGAGGCCCAGCAGATGCAAGAGCGTCGCGTGGAGGTCGTTGACGTGCATCTTGTCTCGCTGCGCGAAGTAGCCGTAGTCGTCGGTCGCTCCATGGCTGTAGCCGCCCTTGACGCCACCCCCGGCGAGCCACATCGTGAAGCCTTCGGGGTTGTGGTCGCGTCCGTCCTTGCCCTGGGCCGTCGGTGTGCGGCCGAACTCGCCTCCCCACATCACGAGAGTGTCCTCGAGGAGCCCACGGGACCGCAGGTCGGTCAGCAGACCGGCGATCGGTGTGTCCACCTCGGCGGCGTTCTTCGCGTGGCCCGCGCGCAGGCCGCCGTGCTGGTCCCACTGCACCTTGGAGTCGCTGTGGGTCACCTGGATGAAGCGCACACCGCGCTCGGCGAATCGTCTAGCCATCAGGCATTGCAGGCCGAAGTCCGCGGTCACGCTGTCGTCGAGCCCGTAGAGGGCGCGAGTCGCGGCGGTCTCGTGGCCGACGTCCTGTGCGTCGGGCATCGTCCGCTGCATGCGGAAGGCCAGCTCCATCGCCTCCACGCGCCCCTCGAGTGTGCGCTCCGGTCCGGTCTCCTCGAGGTGCTCGCGGTTCATGGCGGCGAGGAGGTCGAGCTGCGCGCGCTGTAGCTCTCGCGGGACGCGCGCATTCGAGGCGTTCTTCAGCGTCGCGTGCTCCGCGGGCCGGCTCGCGACTCCGAGCGGCGTGCCGTGGTAGCTCGCGGGCAGGAACGCCGCGCTCCAGTTGTTGACGCCGCCGTGTGCGAGCGTCGGGCAGATGGTCAGGAAGCCGGGCAGGTCGTGATTCTCGGTGCCGAGCCCGTACGCGACCCAGGAGCCCATGCTCGGGCGTACGAAGTTGTCGGCGCCGGTGTGCAGCTTCAGGCAGGCGCCGCCGTGTGCCGGATTCGTGCCGTGAACCGAATGCAGAAAGCAGATGTCGTCGACGTGCCGTGCGACGCCCGGGAAGAGCTCGCTGACGAGCTTGCCGCACTCGCCGTGGCGACGGAACGACCAGGGCGATCGCAGCAGCTTGCCGGTCTCCGCAAAGGTGAAGCGAGGCTTCGCGAAGGGGAGGTCCTTGCCGTGGTCGCGTTCGAGCAGCGGCTTGTGGTCGAAGGTGTCGAGGTGTGACGGGCCGCCCTTCATGAAGAGGAAGATCACCCGCCGGGCGCGGGCTCGGAAGTGCGGTTGCCTCGGGCTCAGGGGATCGGCGCGGGCCGCGTCGGCAGCGCCAGTCTCCCGGGCGAGCATCGACGTGAGGGCCAGCGACCCGAAGCCCAGCGCGGTGTGCTGCAGCAGACCGCGACGGGTCGGTATGCGTCGAGAGGCGCGGATCGGTGTGCGGGTGGGTCGGTGCGGATTCATCGCGTGTGCAGGAACTCGTTCGACATCAGAAGAACTTGCGCGAAGGCGGCCCAGCGCTCGTCGCTCGGTGGCGCCAGGAACGCGGCGGCTCGCGTCGCTTCCCGCGGCGCCGGTTCCCGTCCGAGCGCCCGGCGGTAGATCGCGTCGACGCGCTCGCGCAGGCTCGTGCCGTCCCGGCGTGCGTGCCCGGCGAGGGACTTGCTCGCATCGAGAATCAGGTCGCTGTTGAGGAGGAAGAGCGACTGGGGCGCCGTGGTCGTCGAGGCGCGGTCGCCGCTGCCGACGGACGGATCCGGGTAGTCGAAGAGCTGCAGCGCGTCGTAGAGGTGGTTGCGGACGATCGGCAGGTAGATCGAGCGCCGCCGCGAGTCGTACCGCGTGAGGTCCTTCGAAGTGTGGTCGAAGAAGTAGCCACGGTTCTTCACGTGCGTCAGCGAGGGGCCGCCGAGACCGCGCTCCAGAAGCCCGCTGACCGCGAGGACCGCGTCGCGCAGCGTCTCGGCCTCCAGCCGTCGCACCGGTGCCCGCGAGAGGAAGCGGTTCTGCGGATCGAGGCGCGCGGTCTGCCCGTTCGGGGCGGTGCCGACACGGTAGCTGCTCGAGAGGAGCAGCTCGCGGTGGAAGCGCTTCATCGACCAGCCGTCGCGCGAGAAGCGTCGGGCGAGGTGATCCAGGAGCCGTGGATGCGAGGGGCTCGATCCGCGGGCGCCGAAGTTGTCCGGAGTGTCGACGAGTCCACGGCCGAGGTGCCAGCGCCAGAGGCGGTTGACGATGACGCGCGAGGTCAGGGGATGGTCCTCGTGCGTTATCCAGCGTGCGAGCTCGAGTCGACCGCTCTGCCGGGGTGTGAAGGGCGTCGGGATGATCGGCGCCAGCTTCTCGAGGACGCGCCGCGGGACGATCGCTCCGAGCCGTCTCGGGTCGCCCCGGATGTGCACCGGGACCTCCGTCACCTCGCGATCCGAGACGCCCATCGCCGTCGGAAGCTCGGGCAACGCCTTGCGGAGCTTCGCCAGCGTGGCGCGGTCCTCATCGAGACGGCGCTTGCGCTGCGCCGTCAGTGTCTCGCCTCCCTGGAGCCTCTTCTCGAGGGGCTCGATCATCCGGGTCAGCTTCGCGATCTCCTCCTCGTGAGCCTTGCGGACGGCGACGTCGGCGGGCGTGGCGATCGAGTTCTCGCTCCAGCGTGCCACCGACTTCAGCGACTCCATAGTGCGCGTGCTCTTGAAGATGCCCGCGAGCGCGTAGTAGTCCTCGGTACTGATCGGGTCGAACTTGTGGTCGTGGCAACGTGCGCAGCCGATCGTCAGCGCCAGGACGGCACGCCCGAGAGTGTCGAGCTGCTCGTCGATGATGTCCATCTCGAGCTTCGCCTCATCGCGCTCGGTGAGGATCTTGGGTCCGAGGGAGAGGAAGCCGGTGGCGATCAGTCTTCGCCTCCGGAGCCGTCTGTCACCCTTCGAGTCGAGGAGGTCTCCCGCGACCTGCTCGACGACGAGCTCGTCGTAGGGGAGGTCCTCGTTGAGCGAGTCGACGACATGGTCGCGATAGCGCCACGCGTTGCCGTGCGCGATGTTCTCGTCGAGGCCGTTGGAGTCCGCATAGCGCGCGAGGTCGAGCCAGTGGCGTCCCCAGCGCTCGCCGTAGGCGGGCGACGCGAGCAGCCGGTCCACGAGCTTGCCGAGAGCGTCCGGGGACTCGTCGTCGACGAAGGCTGCGATCCTCGCGGGGCTCGGGGGCAGACCGGTGAGAGAGTACGTGATGCGCCGGATCAGGTCTCGGCGGGGCGCCTCGGGAGCCGGCGCGAGGCCCTTCTCCTCGAGCTTTGCGAGGACGAAGCGATCGAGATCGCAGCGCGGCCAGTCGGCGTCACGAACTTCCGGTGGCGGTGGGGCCCCCAGGGGGCGGAAGGACCACGGGGTGTCGCGGGCGTCATCGGCGCGAGCGCTCGCCGTCAGCAGGGTGGCGGCGAGCATTCCGACGCGTATTCCGAGGCGTGATGACCCTTGCCTGAGCTCGAGCACGATGAGACCTCCGAGCCTGCAGTATACCCGCCGCGTTCCTCGGGGTCCCGTATCGGACGCGACGAGGCCGAAGCACACGACGTGGTCCCGCATGCGCAGGAAGATCTTGCCGCCGCAGACCGCCGGCCGGCGTCCCGGTCCGGCGGACGACGGCCTTCGCCGGTGTCGCGATCACGGCGGCAATGCTGGAGCCGTCGCCGGTGGTGGATAGGATGAATATGGTGCGCTTGATATGGACCGAGGTCCGGACCGATCCTCAAACCGGGGGGCAGCTTGATGAGACGATTCTCTTTCGCTTCGGTGGCTCTCGTCGTTTCTTTTCTCGGCACGCCCGTCGTGGGAGCGCAGGATGCCGAGGGCTCACCGGGGACGGTGACCTTCGACCCCCTGAAGCACCTGCCGCAGGACAGCCTCGTCGTCGTCTCGGTCGACAGGGTCGGGCGGCTGATCGACAGGCTCGGGGGTACGCTGATCGGGCGGATGCTGACACACCCGGGCTGGCGTGAGGCCTTCGCGTCGCCCCTGAAGCTCCTCGGAGAGCAGGTCGACGGGGCGACCTCGGAGGTGAAGGAGATCACCGGCCACGACCTCGGCGGACTGGTCGGTCTTCTTCGCGGTCGCGTCGTGCTGTCGCTGCGTGGACTCTCCCAGGCCGGGATGCCCGAGCTCGTGCTCGCGATCGAGCTCGGCGAGAATCGGGACGGAATCCTCCAGCTCGTCGGCCGCCTCGCAGAGCTCTTCGAGAAGCAGGCGGGCGTCGAGCTCCAGCGGCAGGAGATCGGAGGCGTCGAGGTGACGGTCTGGCCGACCCCCGTCGGCGCTGCGGTGAGCGCTGTTCTCGGCGGACACCTCCTCGTCACGACGTCGCCGGACCTGATGATGGCGATCGACGCCGCGATCTCCGGGGGGGATGCGCAGCCCTTCTCCTCGAGCGTGGTTCATCGCGGGCTGGCGCCGCACCTCGGGGTGCCGGGTCGAGAGGTGCTTGTCGAGATCGACCTCGACGGGTTGCGTGAGCTGGCGCTGCGCGTCGGGGGTGTTCGCTCACCGGACGTCGAGCTGTTCCTCGAGGCGTCGGGGCTCGGCCGTACCTCCTCGTTCGGCTACGCGCTCGGCTTCGACGGGAGCGCCACGCGCGCCGCCCTTCATCTCGGCACGCGAGACGGTTCTGCGGGTGTACTGCGTGTTCTCGCCGACGCGTTTCCTCCGGTCCGGAGCCTCGCCGGCGTCCTCGAGCGCATGCCGGCGAATGTCGATGACGTCAGCGCGCTGCGGGTGGATCCGGGCAAGCTGCTCCGGGCGATCGACTCGCTCGTGCGTCAGAGCATGCCGGACGCCGACGAGCACCTCGGCTTCTTCTACGAGCAGCTCGAGGTGGCGTCGGGGCTGTCCGTCAAGGACGATCTGATGACGTTGCCGGCGGTCACGCTCCACGGCTTCTCGGTCGAGCCACCTCTCGGCGGTCTCTTCAACGACACGATGGCGCTGGTGAAGACCGACGAGCTCACACCTGGCTGGACGCTGCTGGAACGGCTCGCCGCGCGCCAGGGCGCCAGGCCGAAGACGCTGACGGCCGGGGGGCAGACGGTCGAGTACATCAACCCTGCCGACGGTGCCGTCGAGCGAGGCGGCCTTCTCCCGGCGCTCCTCGAGGCAGGATCTTCAGCGCCACACAGCCCGGCCGCGCTCGCGGGTGACATCGAGCAGGCGATGACGGGGCTTCTCTTCGGTGGCTTCACCGTGGCGCGCTTCGAGCGTGATGACGGCTGGACGGTGGTGTCGCCGTCGGCGCAGGCGGTACGGCGCTACGTCACCCACTACTCGAAAGCCCCGAGCCTGGCCGCCGACGACCGCCACGGCGCGTTCGCAGACCTGGCGCGCCGCAAGATCGTCGGCTCGAGCTACTCGACGGTCTTTCACGCGGGGAGGTCCCTGCTCTGGCTCTACAACACCTTCCTGTCGATCGCGACGTCGGTGGGGGTGTACGGCTCGATGGTCGGCATCGACGTCGCTCGCTTGCCGCCGGCCGAGGAGTTCATCTCGGCGAGCGGGGTCGGCTACGTCCGCTTCGGCACGGGCGCGGAGGGCCTCTGGATCGAGACCCGTCGTGGCATCGAGTCCTCGGCGCTGATCGCCGTCGTGGCGGGGGCCGCGGTCGGGGCGGGGATACTCCTGCCGGCCCTGTCGAGCAGTCGCGTCGCGGCGAAGAGGGTGGAGTGCGAGCACAACATGAGACAGCTCTATCTGGCGCTCGCGAGCCACGCTCTCGATGGGGGGGGATTCCTCCACAGCGATGACGGCTCGCTCGCCGCTCTGAACGCGCTGCTGAGAACGAAGCAAGCTCGCGGTCTGCGTCCCGAGAACTTCCTCTGTCCGCAGGGGCCCGAGCTCGCCGCGGAGTTCGGTGATGACGGCCGCTTCGAGCTCGATGAAGGCACGTGCAGCTACGAGCTCGTCCCCTGGAAGATCGAAGGGGAGAAGCTGTCGATTCTTCTCTTCGATCGCCACGAGCACGACTCCGGTGCGCGAACCGTCCTCTTCACCGACGGTCACGTCGAGTCGCTCGACGGCCTCGAGTTCCGGGAGCGCTTCGAGCGGGAAAGGAGCGCCGCCGGGAAGGGACGTTGACCTGCCGCGAGGCCGACCTCGGGAATTCCCGACGAGTGGCGGCCTCCGGGGTCTGACGTGGCGCCGTCGAGCCCGATCCCGCGTGCGTCGACCTGGCGACGTGCTGAGACGAGGGGAAGGAGACCCGGCCCCGTCCCGTGACCCCCGGATTCGTCACTCGCCGGGGACGCGGTGGTAGAACGGGTCCGGCAGAGCGACATGGCGCAGTGGGGTGGCGAGCTCGATCTCGTGCCAGTTGACCTGCATCGACTCGCTGTCCGGATTGAGGCGGATGTAGTAGCCACGGATCCGGGCGCGTGTATCGTGCGGCGGCTCGATGGTCGCCCGGTGAACTTCCTCGTCGGAGGTCAGCCTCTCGATGAAGCCCTCGGCCTCGAGGATGCGCTGGTAGCCCTCGCCGGCGCTGATCTCGTGGAATCGCAGGTCGATCTTGCGCAGCTCGAAGTAGAGCTCGCGGTGGACGCTGAAGTCCTCCTTGACGACCTCGCCCTCGCGAGCGAGCCTGCGCAGGCGCCGGCGTCGCCACGGTCGCGTTCGAGTCACGAGATCACCGAAGGAGATCGCCTCTGAAGCCGCGTCGAGCCCGGCGGTGTCGAGCACTCGCCCCCAGGCGAGAAGCGCCTTCCAGTCGGTGTGTCGGCGAACACTCTGATCGAGGATGCTCTTCTTCGCGAGCCAGTCGAGTCGATGCTGGGCTTGCTGCGGTCGTTCCGCGACGGCGTCGAGCGCCTCTTCCCATAGATCGAGGATCTCACCGGAGCGCAGTCGACCGTCGGCCCGGCCTTCGAAGTACGTCCGGGCGCGCTTCAGATACTCGCGCTGCAGTTCGACGGCGCTGCGAGTCGTGCCGTCACGGAGGCGGACCTGTTTCCACGGTCCGCCCTCGGAGACCTCCTGCAAGGCCCTGATGGGGCGTTTGACGAGGAGATCGTCGAAGGACTCGCCATTCTCGATCATCTCGATCAGCAGGGCGGTCGAGCCGATCTTCAGGAGCATGGGGACATCGGACAGATTCGAGTCGCCGACGGCGATCGTGAGACGCTTCGTGGGACGAAAGAGCGACAGAGGATTGTAGAGGAAGTGCTTGAGGTCGAAGACCGTCTTGCGCCTGCCGAAGATGACGATCGTCTGGAGCGTCCGCGTCATGGAGGGCCGCTGCGAGATCTCGTAGATTCCCTTGGCGAAGTTCAGGTGGCCGGTGCCGATGAGGATCTGCCTGCTGATCAGAAAGGGCGTCAGCTGTGTTGTCAGCGCGCGGCATGCGATGCGACTGAGCACGGCGGAGTACACGACGACCGCCGGGACAAGAAGCACGTTCGTCGCCAGGAAGTAGGTCGCTCTGAGGTTCTCGAGGATTCCTCGCTTCTTGATCCACTCCAGGATCGACAGCGAGACAGGGCGCAGTGGCGGGACGAGCTTCGCGAGGAGCGCTCCGGCGCAATAGACCGTGAGACTGACGAGAGCGACGAGGAGCACCGGTGACAGGCAGCAGAGAGCGGGTGGCAGCGACAGCAGGAAGAGGACCTTTTCTCGATGCGTGCAGTCGACGTGCACGAGGTAGTTCTCGTGGCATCCGTAGCCGGCCCCGTGACTGTCGAGGTTGTTCTTTCCGAATACGATGCGACCGGCGTAGCCTTGCCGTCCCAGCGCGGCGTGGGAGTTCACGCTGACGGTGTCGAGCAGCTGGTCGTAGGCGCGGGAGTAGACGAGGAGGTCCCGGGGGCTGCGGCACTCGGGTGTGGCGACCTCGACGATCGGAGTGTCGTCCTGGTCACGCAGAAAAACCTCGAGGTGGACGAGCCCACCGTTCTCGAGGAAGTAGCCACCCTTGATGCCGCAGGATCGGGCGGCCTTGCGGTGACGCCGGAGCTCCTCGAAGAGCACCGCCTCGATGTGACGGAACTTCGGCCGTCGGTCGTCGTCGGGGTCGTCCGGCAGGTAGACGACCACGTACTCCGTCTCAAGACCGAAGATCGCGGACCGCTCTTCGGTGGGGGTCGCCGAGGTCGTCGAGGTCGTCGAGGAGAGTCTGTCGGGTTCGCGCGGCAACGGGGCATCCTCGCAGGAGGGCGATGAGTCGGCCGGCGCTGATCCGGGAGACGGCCCGCCGGAAGCCCGGCCAGCGTCGGCGAACGCCGGCCCTTCTCCGGACGATGGCCAGCAACAAACCTGCCGGTCTGCCCGAGATAGGTCCGGCGAGGCTTGTCGGGAGCGTCGAACCGGCCCGGGGTGTCGGCTCGGTGGCTCCGGAACTCGTTGCTGCTAACGGCGTTTCTTACTCCGCACCCCGTCCGGCGCGGAAGTTGGTCACGTAGCGTCGGGCCGCGCAGGCGGCGTCGCCGACCAGAAGCGCCAGGACGCGGCGCCGCCGGGATCGCCGACCCGTCTCGGTCTCGGCGCCTGCGGCCTCGCGATCGATTTGACCGGCGGTCTGCGACGTCTGCCGGTTGTCCCGTGTAGAGTTCATTGCTGGTTTCCTCCCCTTAGATCCCTTGCGGTCGAGCTTGTACCCCGGCTGGCTGGCGAAGAACATACAGAAAGCGCACGAAGGACGCCAACCGCTCACGTGCACGCCAGAGACGCCGCGTGAGGGTCCTATTATCCAGCCTGCTCGCGCCGTGAAGCAAGGCTTTTCTATGCTCGTTCGCCGACACGAACTTACAGCTTCCCTTTGACTTACGACAACCTTCCGAAGCCGGAACGGGGCTCTGTGGAGTTCTTCGTGGCGCTGTCATGCGGACGCAGGAAAGCTGTTCCGATCCGGTACGTTATTCCCGCTATGAAAGCGTCTGCCGTGATCACGGACCGGTAGTATGTCGGCGTCCGGCGCACGGTCCGCGGACGGTCGGAGCGAGTGGAGTTGGCGAGATGGCAGGTTTACTGTTTTTCATCGTGATCCTCGTCGCGGTGTCGATGATTGTCGCCGCGGTGGTCCGGTCGACCGGCAACACGGCGCGGGCGTGGTCGATCGCGGCTCGCAATCTCGGACTTTCATACACGCCCGGCGGGCTCTTCGGGTCGCGCAGGATCAAGGGCCGGATCGACGGCTTTCGTGTCGAGGTGGACACGTACACTCGCCGGTCAGGCTCGAGGTCGGGGCCGAGCTACACGCGCTTCGTCGTCTTCTATCCACGCTCGCTCGGGCTCGGTCTGCGTCTGACGAAGGAGGGCTTTGTCGCCGGTGTGACGAGGCTCTTCGGCGCGCAGGATGTCGAGAGCGGCGATCGGAGCTTCGACTCCGAGGTCCTCGTCAAGGGGTCGGACCCGGCACGCGTGCGCCAGTTTCTGACGCCGGCTCGACGGGTTCGTGTGCGGCGCTTTCTCCTCGGCCACCCGGGCGCCAGAATCGATGATGCAGGGGTGCGCACGAGGCTCTCCGGCGTGATCCACAGCAGCCGGCGCCTGGAGTCGATCGTGCGTTCTCTGCTGCGCATCGCCTGGCATCTCACCGGCGATCGCGAGGAGGATCTCTCCATGGAGGAGGCCTTGCGCGCGCGTGACGAAGGTCGGCCGGACGAGGCCATGCGTGTCCTCGAGAGCCGCAAGCTCGACGCACGCAAGCGGGTCAGACGTCGCGTGAGGCCACCCCCGCTCGGGCTGGAGCCGCCTCCGCTTCCCGGCGTCGAGCCGTCCGTCGACACCGAGCCCGAGGTCGTGCCCGTGGCGGACTCGCTGGAGGACGCGGTCCTGGCGGACGCCGTCGACGAGCGGGTCCTCGAGGGAGAGCTTCTCGCCCTTGCCGGTCGCGACGAGGAGGCGAAGGGGGTCTTCGAGGAGGCTCTCGACGTGTCGCCGGAGGACCCGGAGATCCTCGGGTGGGTCGCCGAGACCGGCACGCCGTCTGCGGCCGCGACCCCGTCGGCGACCCGGGAGGGCACCGGGGATGTCGCTGTCGACTCCACCGAGGGGCCGGAGGTGGTTCCGGGCGTCGAAGATGTCTGCGCGCGGCTCTTCGACCTGTCGCGATCGAGCCTCGATACGGGCCGCATCTTCGAGGAGGAGTACGTCGGCAGGCGTGTCGAGTGGCGCGGCAGGCTCGCGAGCGCCGAGGAGTACCCCTTCGACTTCGTCTTCGGGAGCGAGCCCGGCGGCAAGGCGATCGTCGAGATCCACGACTACGGCGAGGGCGTCTACGGCGCTGGCAAGGTCTACGCGGTCGTGAAGATCCCCGCACAGAGCGTCGAGGCGCTGAGGGACGCGGTGGATCGAGATGTCGAGATCCGCGGCGAGCTGCTGAAGGTCGACGCCTTCATGCGCAACCTCTACCTCGGAGCAGGCAGCGTCGTGGTCGCAGGGTGAGCCGGGGCCGGACAGCCCGCACCGTCATCCGGGAGGTTTCCGGTCGGAGCCGAGCACGTCCTCGACCCAGGCGCGTGCGCGCATCGTCGATGGAAAGCCCAGCGTCGTGACGCCGAGCAGCACGACGTGACGGATCGCCTCGGGCGAGCAGCCGGTCGCGAGCGCCTTGCGCACGCTCGAGTGTGTGGAGCCTTCCATTCCCGCCCCGACGCTGAGCGCTAGCTTCGACAGTGCCGCTGTCTTCGCATCGAGCGGGCCGGCATCTCTGGCGGCGCGTGACAGGGACTCGTAGGCCTCTATCAGCTCGCCGTGGCGCTCCTTCATCTCGAGGTAGAACTCGGGTGGTCTCGACATTCGTCCTCTTGTCCTCGCGCTGGTCTCGGCCCGGCGATCGGTCAGGAATGGCGATCTCGGTGGATCGCCGGTGCGGAGTCGCGGTCGTGATTGCGGCCTCTGTAGACGCCGAAGTCGTTGAACCAGAGTCGCTTCGCCAGTCGGTAGGCCCAGCTCCGTTCCGGGATCTCGCTGCCGGGATTGTATTGCGACGGCCGCACCTCCATGGAAGCGAGCTCGGCCCGCGCGGTGCCGCGCGCCGTCGTGTCTCGGGCGCCGTGCTCGTCGACGAGAGCGCCGAGAAGGTCGGGACGTTCCAGGACGATGCAGCCGCGCGTTGTCGACTGTGCGAGCTCGCGAAAGTCGCGCAGAAACTCCGACTCGACGAACTTCTCCCGCATCGATCGGCTCGCGTCGTGAATCGACTCCTTCGCGAACTGAATGATCGGGCACGGCTCGATGTCGCCCCACGGGCTGATGTGGTGGCTGACGCCGTTCGCCGCGGGGCAGAGAGCCTGTCCGTCGCCGTCGAAGTAGGCGTCGATGATGACGATCGGCTTGCGTGAGCGCATCTCCACGACGAACTCGCGTGCGCGGCGTTGTTGATCGCGTGTCAGCGAGAGCTCCGGGCTGGCGTCGGGTCCCATCGGACGGTAGATGTGGAACCATGTGTAGAAGACGCCCATCTCGATGAGCCGGTCTATCCACTCCTCGGTCAGCAGGTCGTCGATATTGGTCTGGCAGAGGCTGGTACAGACGCCCGTCAGCAGCTTGTTGTCGAGGCAGCTCCGGATGCCCTGCATGGTCCGGCTGAGGACATCCTTCTGGCCGCGCCGCTCATCGCTGACGATCTCCGTTCCCTCGACGCTGATCAGAGGCGTGACGTTGCCGAGATGCCGGAGCTCTCTCGCCACCTCGTCGGTGATGAACTGACCGTTCGTGAAGACCTGGAAGTAGCAGTCCGGATGACGGCGGAAGATCTCCAGCAGGTCGTCGTGGAGGAAGGGCTCGCCACCGACGATGCCGAAGAAGACGTTGCCCATCTCCTTCGCCTCGTCGATGAGCTTCGTCATCGCGTCGAGGCTGATCTTCTCCTGCTTGTGAGAGACGTCGACCCAGCAGCCCTGGCAGCGCAGGTTGCAGCTGTTGATGACGGAGACGTAGAGGAACGGCGGGAAGTACTCGCCGCGCTTCAGCCGTCTCTTGTGCCTCTCTATCGACCGGACGCCCTTGAATCCCATGTTCCATGCGAGCTTCCATACGAGACGCTTGTCAGTCTCGAAGAGCACTCGTTTCGCCATCTTGAGGTACATGGGACCGTTCCGTCTCTGCCCGGAGAGCGGGGCATCTTAGCAGCTCGGTCGGGGCTGCTCGATCAAAAAGCCGCCGCGGCCTTCAGTCGCCGGGGAGCGGAGCGACGACGCGAAACCCGACGTGACTGATGCGTGTGTCGGGCGGCACCGGCCCACGCTCCGAGGAGCGGCAGAGCCTGGCGTGATTGAAGAAGCAGCCGCCCCTGGCGACGCGCCGTTCGGAGCCCGACGTCGCGACCGGATCCGGCCCGTTCGCGGCCTCCGTCTCGTAGAAGCCGGGGTCGTGGACGTCCTCGCACCACTCGTAGACGTTGCCGTGGACGTTGTGGAGACCGAAGGGGTTGGGGTCGAACGAGTCGACCGCCACGGTGCGGCGGCGAAACTCGCCGGTCTCCCCGTCGCAGTAGACGGTGGTGCCGTCGTAGTTGGCGAGCTCCGGCGTGATCGATGGACCGAAGGAGAACGCGGTCGTCGTGTCCGCGCGAGCGGCGTATTCCCACTGTGACTCGGTGGGGAGACGCAGCCCGAGCCGCGAGCAGAACTCCGTGGCGTCGTGCCAGGAGACCTGCTCGATCGGGAGCGACCCCGAGTCGACCCCGGGTGGCAGTCGCCCGCCCTGGAAGTACGCCGGACGATCACCCATCACCGCTTCCCACTGTCCCTGCGTGACCTCGTACTTGCCGACGAGAAACGCGTCGAGCTCGACCGGGTGCCTCGGCCCCTCGTCCCGGTCCCGCTCGCACTCGTCGTCGTTCCCCATGGCGAAGACACCTCCCGTCAGGAGCACGAAGCGGATGCCGCTGGCGTCGTGCTCGTACTCGCAGTGGCACTGCTCGTTGATGTCGACGGACGTGAAGCCACGGATGTCGTCGCACGCGGACTCGCATTCGAGGATGCCACAGAGCGGCTCGGATCCGTCGGAACCGAGGAAGAACCAGCCGAGCAGATGGATCGGATCGCTGATGTCGATGCTGTCGTCGGCGTTGAAGTCGGCGCACGCGAGTCGTGGACAGGTCGGGGCGGGACCGCCCGAGAAGAGCCATCGGACGATGTAGACCGCGTCGCTGATGTCGACGTACGTGTCGCCGTTGGCGTCGCCGCAGACGGCCTGCGCCGCGCCTCCTGCCGGCAGCGTCGCCGCGGAAGAGGTGATGAGGACCGCGCTCAGGATCGTGCTGCGAATCGCCATCCGTGTCCTCGTTGTGCGGGATACTCTCAGGGTGTCACCTTCCACCCCGTGATCTCGAGGTCGAAGCTCATGTCGCTGCTGGACGAGCTGCTCTGGTGGACCTCGACGGCGAGGGTGTTCTTCCCGGCTCGCAGCGCGTTCGCCGCCAGCGGGCGCCTCTGCCAGTCCGCCTCCACCGAGCTGCCCAGGGCTCGGGGGGCGAAGGAGCCGTGGTTCACCTCGCCCTGCGGCATGTTGATGCGGACAACCTCCTCGCCGTTGAGATAGACGATCGCGCCGTCGTCCGCGACGATTCCGAGCAGGAGGAGATCGACGTCCGGCTTCCTTTCGAGCTCGAGGACGTGCCTGAAGTAGTAGCACGAGTGCTTCTTCCTCGTGTCGTCACCGTAGCTGATGACCGTGGCCTCCGGACGTCCCTCGCCCGCGTCGCCGTAGCCGAGCTCGCTCTCGCCTTCGCTCCATGCGGAGTCGTCGTAGCCGCCGGCGTGCCAGCGGCTGCCGAGATCCTCGCCCTTGTCGTGGTAGCGCCACCTGGCGCCCCGGGCGAGCACGTCGAGCCTCGTGAGCTTGCGGTGGTGATGGTACTCCTTCGCCAGCACGACGGCCTCCTCCGGTCGCACGAGGACCACGTCGTCGGAGATCGCGGCAGTCTTTTGCAGCGCAGTGATCCTCGCGGCACTGGAGGTCAGAAACAGCGGGAAGAGCTTGCGGTAGGGCTCGAGCCCGTCGTTCGTCAGCAGCGTCGTCATGTTCTGGTCGCCGAGGTCGTGAAAGACCGCGACCTCGCCGACGAGGCGGCTCGCACTCAGCACGTCGACCTGACCGGCGCGTCGTGGATCGAACCCGATGAAGACGCCGACGTCGGTCGGCAGTCGGCCCAGAGCGGTGTCCCGGGTCCGGGGCTCGAAAGCGCTGTGGGCGGCGATCTGGAGGAACCGGGCGCCCCGGGAGCTCATCTCCTTGCCGACAGCGTCGAAGAGCGCCTCCACGGTCTCGGGTCGCCCGGCGCCGAACGCCTTGCCGAAGCCGTCCGGTGTGAGCGACCCCGGCAGCATCAACCCCGATGCAGGCGAACCCTTCAATGCGTGCTCCACGACCGGAAGCGCGATCAGGTCGTGGACGCCGACCTCCACCGCGATCGAGGCGGGCAGATACGGCGTGGTGGCGGCCGTCGGCGTCGGCTCGGCAGGGGCTCTCCGGGGCGGCACGGGGAGGAGCTGGAGTACGTTCGCAGACGAGGCGCTCCGGGGCCGGTTGCGTGTTGCCGCGGCGGCGAGTCGCCGCTCCTCGGCGATCGCCTTGACGAGCGAGAGCGGCTCACCGAGCACCGCGACGTAGACCTTCCTGGTGTCGAGGGTCAGCGATCGCGGCGTCATCGCCGTCGGCCGGGACGGACGGCTCTCGAGCTTGCGATAGAAGGAGCTGTTCGCCAGTCCTTCGACGTTGACGAATCTCTTTCCGGAGCGGGTCGTCAGGAGCGCGGCTCTGCCCGGATGCCCGATGGGGGGCGCCCCGCTACTGCTGCCCAGCACGGGCGTCAGCAGCGGCGTGTCGAGGAGCACGCGTCGCGCGACCTCGCGGGAGCGGCCGACGTCGAGGTTCGTGGACGCGCGGTCGATCGACGGCAGGTCGAAGGTGAACACCTTCTCGCGGACGAGAAGGTCGCGCAGGCCCCAGGTGCTCGGAGTCGCGGCCACGCAGGCGAGGACGTCGGACCGCATCAGCGGGCGGATGTTGGAGATGGCCCACTCGAGCGCCTCCGCGTGCGAGTCGAAGGTGCCCCGCAGGTCGGTGATGACCTCGAGGTCGTGGAGGCCGACGTGTCCCGGGTAAGCGACCAGGAGCCCCTCGAGAGCGGCGATCATCGTCGCCAGGCTCAGCGATCCGTGAAGATCGGGATCGACAACCACCGCGCGGCGGTGTGAGAGCATCCCCAGAATCCCCGCCGGTGTCGACTTCTTCACTGTCCCGATCAGCTTCGCGCCGGCGAGCTGCTCGAGCCACGATCCGGCGCCGCTGGACGCGGCGAGAAAGACGGCGTGTCGGTCGCGCCGGTGGACGAGCCCCTGGGCGCTCGCCAGCAGCACGCGGTCCTCCGGCGGGCTCGTGGAGACATCGACCCAGTACACGGTGCCGTCGATCTTCTTCGCCTTCGCGAGGCCGAAGGGCTCCGGCGCGACCGCCTCGACCCGGGGGGCCTCCTGGTCGAGGCTCGCGGCGTCGAGTGGCCGGGAGATCGCCCTCCATGCGTCGTCCGGGAGCTTGCCCCTCTCCTTCAGGCACCACGCCGCGGCACGCGCGAGGAGCTCCACGTGAAAACGCGTCGCGACGCGCGTATCGTCGATCCATACGGGACTGGTTACCGTGTGGACGTCGAGACAGCCGGCGAAGTCGCCGGCGGTGTGGCGGACGATCCCCGCGACCGCCCAGGACCAGCTGCCGACGTTGAGCAGCGTCTCGAGCTCGACGCCCTCGATCTCGAGACGGGTGTCGAGCCCCCGGTACGCCGGCGCGAGCCCATCGATGTCGCGCATCTCGAGGCGGTCCCACGGCAGGTCGCCGAAGCCCCAGGCCGCGAGCGTCTCGCTCGGCCAGACGCGAGTGCGCGAGACGGACGAGCGCGGGTAGACACCGAGCGAACGATCGCCGCTCGAGCTCGCGAACTCGGTGCTCGGGCTCCGCTGCAGCCAGCCGCCGTAGGGCGTGTCCTCGACCGGTCGCGTGAACGGCGCTCCGCTGAGCACCATCGCGCCCGCGGACTTCCGGTAGGCGCGAATCGCGTCGACCGCTGATAGCGGGAAGCTGTCCCCGTGGGGCATCACGGTGACGGGGAAGCGCTCGACGTTGAAGACTCCCGGGTCACGCAGGTGCTCGACCCCGATCCTCCTCGCCGTGATGCCGACCTTCTCGAGCGCGTCCTGCACGCGCTCGGGCGTCGCCGATTCGGCGCTCTGCGAGTACGGAAACCCCGGCGCGTCGAAGATTGCCACCGCAGCAGGCTCCGGCGGCGACACTCGCGGCGCTCGTCGGGGACTGACTTCCGCCCGGTGAGCCAGCGTCAGGCCGAGGATCTTCAGATGCGGCAGGTCGGGCAGCCGGATCGACGTCACGACCCGGTCGGCCGGAATCGGCGTGCGCTGCACCCAGAGTCGAATCGGCGTGCCGTTGCTGAGACGACGGACTCCCGAAGCGGTCGCGCCGCCGGCGACGCGGGTACGGGAGACGGTCGGTCGCGTGCCTGTGACGCGCGGTCCGCGCGCAGCGGTGAAGGTCGATGCAAAGGCGACCTCTTCCGCGAAGGCCGCCTCCCGGTTCCAGGCCGAGAGGCCGATCGGCCCGCGTCCCCTGGTGCCGTCGGCGAAGGTGAACTCGACCCAGCCGTGGTTGACGGTCCGTGCCGCGGCCGCTGTCGGCACGTCGTGAGCGGCGCCGAGCGTCAGCAGGACGTTGAAGGTGTTCTTCGTGCGCACGGCGATCGTCTGGCCGCGAAGGGCCATCATGTTCTTCGCGCCGCTCACGGTTCGCGGACGCAGGAAGACGACCTTGCCGTGGCGCGGGGAGAGCACCTCGAGCTTCTTCCCGGCCGGGAGAATCTCGTCCGGGAAGGTCGAGCCGGCGCCGTCGAAGTCGCCTTCACCCGCGGACCGGCGCGGCGCGAACCCGTCGGTGTCGAACCTCGAGAAGAGGTAGAGGTACTCGTCCGTCGGCGAGGAGGCCTCGGACGTGACGAGCAGGCAGAGGGTGGCGAGGAGAGGGTTCATGCGGGACGGTCCTCCAGGGCGCCAGAGCGTGGGCACGCTCTGGCGGTCCATCGTCCGGGTGTCGAGCGCTTCGGGCTTCTTGCATCGCCCTTGCGACCAGTCTACGAGAGGACGTCCGGGTCCAGCTAGGAGATTTCGCTCTCGCCGGCGCGCTCAGCAGCCTTCGTAGACGTCGCAGCCGAGGTCGCCGGCGCTCGCGGGCTCGTCCGGATCGAGGCCGCAGGGGGCGCCGACGCCCGGTGGGCCCGGCAACGACGGAGGGTCGCCCTGCAGGAAGAGGTAGTTGAGGACGTGGACACCGTCCGTGAGGTTGATCGTGGCGTCGTTGTTGGCGTCGGCGCTCTCACGACAGGCCGGTGCCGTGCCTCCCTGGAAGAGGTGCTGGAAGACGGAGACCGCGTCCGAAAGCGCCAGGGTCCCGTTGCCATCCGTGTCGCCCCGATAGAATCTCGTTCCCTCGGCTCCCTCGGGCACCGCGGTGATCGTGTAGTTTCCGCGAGCGTCGACGTCACGGCTGCTGACGACGATCGAGTGGAATCCGCGCTGCAGGTCGACCTCGAGGCACGAGTTCGTCGTGCCGCGACTGCAGTTGTCATTGAAGTCGAGCTCCTCGCAGATCTCGTCGAAGAGCGCCAGCGTGGGGTCGAAGGCGTCGGAGGTCACGCGGATCGTACCGCGGAAGGGCTCGGTGAGCGCGAACGTGTAGACGTCGATGCGTTCGTCGAAGGGTGGCAGCGTGCACTCGGTCTCGGGGAAGGTCGCGGTTCTGGAATCGCCGGGTTGCAGTCCGGCGACCCGGCAGCCGATGCAGAAGTTCTCGCCGCCGAAGCAGGTCGCGGTGAGCTCGAAATCACCCGTCGCGCCGGAGGCGTAGGAGCTGACGCCCACCTGGTAGACACCCGGTCCGAGGTTCAGCACGAGCCGGGAGTTGAGGCCGTCCCCGCCGTCGTCATCCTCCGCGATCACCGTGCAGGTCTCGTCGTAGAGCTGCAGCCAGGTGTCGTAGGTTCCGGTCAGATCGATCGTCACCTCGCCCCCGCCGAGGACGAGATCGTAGAGATCGACCGACTGACCACCCTGACGCCGGCAGTCCCCGCGCGGGAACCGGTCGGCTTCGGTGATGCCGCAGCTGGCGATACCGAGGTTGCAGTCGCCGCAGGTGTCCGGGGCCTCGCCGCAGTCGACCGCCAGCTGGTACGCGCCGGCGGCGCCGGAGGCGTAGGAGCTGACGCCGACGTAGTAGGTGCCGGGATCGACCGCCGTGAGGATCAGCGAATTGAGCCCCACTCCTCCGTCATCGTTCTCGATGACGGTCAGGCATCCGGAGTCGAGGAGCACGAGATAGGTGTCGAAGGCGGCATCGAGCGAGATCGTCAGGAACGACGTCTCCTCGGTGACCTCCAGCACGTGGAGATCGACGCTCTGGTTGTTGCCACCGCCGGGTCGAGGGCAGCCGGTGGCGGGGAAGTCGCCGGCGACGGTCTCGCCGCACTCGATCGTGCCGACCTGACAGTCCGCGCAGACGTCATCGGGGTTGATGATCTCCCGGCACTCGACGGAGAGTGTGAAGGCTCCGCCCTGGCCGTTGCCGAAGGAGCTGACACCGACGAAGTAGGTGCCGGCGAGCACATCGACCGCCATGCGCGAGTTGAGCCCGTCGCCGCCGTCGTCGTCGGAGGCGATCTCCTGGCAAGTACTGTCGTAGAGATGAAGGTAGGTGTCGTAGTCGCCGGTGAGCGAGACCACCAGCTGCGCGTCCTCCTTCAGGGAGACGCTGTAGATGTCGAGGCCGTTGCCGCGAGGGCTGACACATTCGGCATTATCGGGGTGGACGCCGGCGACGGTCTCGCCGCAGTCAACGAGCGCCACCTCGCAATCCTCGCAGACGGCCCCGACGTCGACGAAGCCTCCGCACTCGACGGAGAGCGTGAAGGCTCCTCCCTGACCGGCGCCGTAGGAGCTCACGCCGACGAAGTAGGCGCCGGCGAGCACATCGACCACCATGCGTGAGTTGAGTCCCTCGCCGCCGTCGTCATCCGAGGCGATCTCGAAGCAGTCGACGTCGAAGAGGTGCAGGTAGGTGTCGTAGTCACCGTTGACGGAGACCGCGAGCCGTGTGTCCTCCTCCACGGTGATGCTGTAGATGTCGAGTCCGGTGCCGCGAGGGCTGATGCAGTCGAGGTTGGCGGGGTGGACGCCGTCGACGCTCTCGCCGCAGGCGAGAAGCGCCACCTCGCAGATCTCGCAGACGGTGCCCCCGGCCCCGCCCCCCTGCTGCGCCCCCCGCTCCTGTACCCCGCCGCCGCCGCCCTTGGCCGGAACTTTCTGCCAGGCTAGGGCTGCCGGCGAGACGAGGCATGTGAGAATCAGAATCAACGGGCGAACCAGATCGCCAGTGGCGGTAATCTCGGGTCGTGGCATGGGCCCCTGTCTCTTCGGAATCGTGTGATCGTCTCTCAGGGAAAGTGTCCTGCTCCGTCGATCGCTGCGCAATCAGATTCTGTCGATCGACCCGGGCGCGATTCCGCCGATACGGGAATTGTTGATACGACGGCCCGGTCCGCGGCCTCCGGGCGCGATCGAGCCACCGGCGTCGGAGAGTCTCGTCGCCACCGCCTGGAATCCCTGCGCTCGCAGGTGGATCGCAGAAGCCGATGTCGAGCCCGCCGCCGCCGCCGATCGGCTGCGCCGTCGTCGCGGTCGCGGCGCCCTCGTGCACGCGGGCGCCGTACCTCCGTCCCGGCTCGACCTCGCTGGCGCGTGTGTCCTGCCCACGCAGCGGCGCGTGACACCTCGCGCCGGTCGTCGTGCGGAATCCGATCTCACCTCGTGACCCGGGATCTCGACGGACGCGTCGGCCCGTCACCGGCCTCCCGACTCGGTGAGGCGTTGGAGAGTTCCTTCGAAGAGCACCGGCTCTTTCGCTACAATTCGCCGTGATCACGTTCGCCTTGATCATGCACGCGGTTCTGTTCGTTCGAGGGCTCCTTCCGTGAATCGCGCGTCCTGTCTCCCTGTCGGGGTGTTCACCGTATCGCTCGTGCTGATCGGGGCTGCACATGGCACCGACTGGCCGGGATGGCGAGGCGCGGACGGCAACGGTGTCAGCAGCGAGTCGGTGCTGCCGGCCGAGTGGTCCGCCGAGAAGAACGTCGTCTGGTCGATCGACCTGCCGAAGTGGGGCAACTCGTCTCCGTGCGTCGTCGGTGACCGTGTCTACGTCACGAGCCAGACGGACGACAAGTCGCTTCACGTGATCGCCATCGATCGCGAGAAGGGTCGCATCGTCTGGAAGAGGGACGTCGGCAAGGGCGCGAAGAAGCACCACGAGCTCCACAACATGGCATCGCCGACCTGCGTTGCCGAGAAGGGTCGGGTCTGGGCGCTCTTCGGCACCGGCGACCTTCTCTGCCTCGACCGAACGGGCAAGACGCTGTGGAGGCGCAACCTCGAGAAGGACCACGGCGACTACGAGATTCTCTGGGGCATGGCGTCCTCGCCCCGGGTCGCCGGCGACCGCCTGTTCATCGTGTGCATGAACGGTGGGCCGTCGTACGTGCTCGCGCTCGACAAGATGACGGGTGAGAAGCGCTGGAAGACCGGGCGCAAGTTCGTGTGCGCGGGCGAGGGAGTCGACTCCTATTCTTCGCCGATTCTCTCGCGTGTGGGTGATCGGGTGGAGCTGGTGGTCGCCGGTGCCGGTCACGTCGACGCGTACGACCTCGTGACGGGCAAGCAGCGCTGGATCTCGAGCGGACTGTCGGCTCCGCACGACTACGGCCGGACGATCGCGTCGCCGACCGCGCGCGAGGGTATGCTCTTCGCGGTGTCCTCCGGCTACAGCGGTCTGGGACGGGTTCTGGCGCTGCGGATGTCCGGCGATGTCGACGGTGACGTGACGAAGACGCATCGTGCATGGACCTACCCGAAGTACTCGCCGGACTGTCCGTCGCCGCTCTACTATCGCGGCCTGCTCTACGTCGTGCGGGACAACGGAATCGTGTCGTGCCTCGACGGTCGCTCCGGCGTCCTGTGCTGGCGCGAGCGCTTGTTTCGCGGCGACTGCAAGGCGTCTCCCGTCGCCGGCGACGGCAAGGTCTACTTGACGAGCGTCAGTGGCGAGGTCGCTGTCCTGAAAGCGGGGCCTGACCGCGAGATCATCGCGCGCAATCGGGTCGCCGGGCGTGTGACCGCCACGCCGGGGCTCGCCAGAGGTGTTGTCTACCTGCGCACACGCGACAGGCTCTGGGCCTTCGGAAGAAGGAGATAGAAGGTCCCGGCAGCGCCGTCAGGGCGCGAAGCTGCGCTCCTTGGTCGCCGCCGACTCGAGCTGCTCCAGGTACCGCGAACCGGAGATCTCGCGGGCGCCGAATCTTTCGAGGTGATCGGTGAGGTACTGGACCTCGAGGATCTCGAAATTCCGCTCAACCAGCCTCTCGACGAGCCTGACGAGCGCGACCTTCGATGCGTCGGTGACCCGGTGGAATTTCGACTCCGCCATGAACGCCGCGCCGATCTGCACGCCGTAGATGCCGCCGCTGAGCTTCTCGTCGAGCCACACCTCCACGGAGTGCGCCGAGCCCCGCTCGTGGAGCTCGACGTAGAGCTCGAGGACGCGGTCCGTGATCCACACCGGACGGTTTTCGGCGCAGCCCAGAACGACGTGTTCGAAGGCCTCATCGTAGGTGACGTCGAAGCGATCGCGACGAAGTGTCCGGCGGAGCGATCTCGGAACGTGGAGCCGGTCGAGAGGTATCACCGCGCGCGGATCGGGCGCGAACCAGTAGATCGTGTCGCTGTCCTCGTCGCCCATCGGGAAGATCCCGCGACGGTACGCCTCCAGGACCCTGTCCGGGTGAAACGGGATGTCGTCTTCGCTGGCGATCGGCACGTCCACGCGGCCCATCATACCAGCACGACGGCCTGGACAGTGAGACCCGGTGTCGGCTTCTCACTGCATCGAGGTCTCGCCGTCCGGGTACCGTCGCGCACCGGGGAGGAGCCGTTCACTCGCACGTCGGAGGAGGTCTCACGCACCCGGTCCGTCGATCCCTCGGGCTCGCTGCTGGACCGCAATCGGGATGCGGTGCCGGCGGAGCGGGGCCGCCGAGGAAGCCGTAGGCGAGCATGTAGACCGCGTCGGTGACGCCACTTGCGGCGAGCCCGTCACCATTGGCGTCGCAGGCGGCGAGACAGACGGGTCCCGGGCCGCCGTTGAAGGTGTAGTTCAGGAGGAAGACCGCGTCCGTCACGGCGGCACCGAAGCGGCCGTCGCCGTCGCAGTCTCCACGAACGAACTGGTGGGCGGCCTGTGAGTCGAAGCTGCGGCGCAGTGCGCCGCGCAGCTCGCCTGCCCGGAAGAGGATGTTGTCCTGCGTGTGGACGGCGACGTACGCGTTACCATCGCGCAGGGCCGAGATGATCTGCCGGGGACTGTGCTCCGCGTCGTGCGCGAACTGCACCTGTGTCACCCGTCCCTCGACCGCGATGCGGAAGCCGTTCTCCCACGGCTCGACGCCGTGGGTCGCGGGGTGTTCGGCCCGTCCCCAGGCCTGTACGTCGAGGAGGATGGAGCCGGCGGCCCCGGGCGATCCCTTCTCGACGTGTACACCCGTGCGGTTGCCGCCACCGGCGTTGTAGATATCTGACGGGTCGACGCCCTCGACTTCCATGTCGAAGGTGAAGATCCCGGTCCTCGTGTCCACGCGTAGCGAGGCGACACCGAACGCGTCGCTGCCCGAGCCGAAGCGCGGAGGCTGAAAGTCGAGGGGTCGGACGACCTGGCTGCCGTCGAGAAAGGCGTCGAGCTCGAGGATCTCGGGCTCCAGCTCGAGGTCGCCGCCGATCTCACCGGTCCGGAAGAGCTCGCTGGTCGTCGTCCGGATCAGTACGTGCGCGCGCTCTTCCTGGAGCATGCGGACGGTCTGCTCCGTCACGTCCGTGCTTCCGGACACCCGGAAGCCGCCAGGCGCGGCCTCGATTCCGTCGCCGACGAGGTCCGTGAGGTCGAGGATCAGCGGTCCGCGCTGGTCCAGCTCGCCCGCGTGGATGCCGATTCCGTCGAGGTCGGTGGGGTCGATTCCGTCGACGTCGATGTCGATCCGGGCGCGCCGGGCGCGGGTGTCGACACGAACCCTCGCCTCCGCGGTCGCGTCGCTGCCGGTCCCGGCGAGAGGGGGCCGGAACTCCAGGGGTCGCACGACCTGCTCACCGTCGATCGGCGCGCGCAGGCTGAGCTCGTCGGGAACGAGGCGGAGATTGCCACGGATCTCGCCGTGCTCGAAGAGCTCGTTTGTCGATGTGCTGACGACGATGTAGACCTCGCCGCTCTCGATGAATTTCGCGACCGAGCTCCACGGGAACCTCACGAAGTGCTCACCCTGCGTCTGCAGGACCCGGCCCGTCGAGAGCATCCGAAAGCCGCTGGCGGTCGGCGTCACGCCGTTCGAATCGGGCAGCGCCTCGCGAGCATGGTGGTGCGCGTCGATGAGGATCGGCCCGTTCGTGTTCGGGGCGCTCCAGTTGATCTGGACCGCGGTCTCGTTGCCTCCGTGCGCTCCGTGGAGGGCGACGGGGTCGATGCCCTCCACGTCGAGCTCGACGCGGAAGTCCCCGCTGTCGAGGTCGATCATCAGCTCGGCCATGCCGAGAGCCTCGCTTCCCGATCCCAGCGTCGGCGGGCGGAACGCGCGTGGCCTGACGATCTGCTCGCCGTCGAGCAGAGCGACGAGCCGGATCTCGTTGGGCTCGCGGACGAGGGCGCCGCGGATCTCGTCGAGCTCGAAGAGTGGCTCCGACGATGTGCGCACCGAGACGTAGGTCTCGCCGTCGAGGAGCGTCTCGATGACGTCGAACGAGGTCGCGCCGGTCTCGATGGCTTCCGGCAGCGCGGGGAAGATCCCCTCGGAGCTCATCGAGAAGCCATCGTCGTGCGGGAAGACCCCGTCGTCGCGCGGAGCTCGCGGTCGCGCGTGCTCCTGAACGTCCAGCAGCGGCGTCCCGCGCTCGTTGGCGAGGCCGTGGTAGAGGAGCACGGCGGACCCGTTGGCGCCGGTCAGTGGCGCCAGGCTGGTCGCGTCGATTCCCGCGACATCGAGGTCGAACGAGTAGAACCCCGATCGCGAGTAGAACAGCAGCTCGGCGTCGCCCCTCGCGAGGCTTCCGGAGCCCATCGTCGGCGGTCGGTGCTCGTCGGGCCGCACGACCTGGCTGCCATCGAGCTGTGCGCGCAGGCGCAGAATCTCCGGTACCAGGCGGAGGTTGCCGCGAATCTCTCCGGAGCGGAAGAGCTCGCTGCCGGTCGTGTGGATCGCCACGTAGACGTCTTCGCCACGCAGCAGGTCGATGATCTCGCCCGGCGGAAGGCCGACGTCCAGACGCCCCTGGCGCTCGTTGAAGCTCCCATTGGCGTGCATGCGAAAGCCATCTTCTGTCGTGAGAACGCCGTTCCCGGCCACGTCGAGCTCGCGGGCGAAGTGATGCGCGTCGATGAGGATGAGGCCCTTCGTCGTCGGGTCTCCCTTTCGCACGTGGATAGCGGTCTCGTTCGCGCCGTGGGAGTCGTCGAGCAGCGTCGCGTCGATGCCGTGGACGAAGAGATCGAGCGAGAACTCGCCGGTGAACGAGTTGACGCTCAGCGAGACCTCGGCGGTCGCTTCGCTTCCGCTTCCGTGGGTCGGCGGACTCATCTCGTCCGGTCGAACGACTCGTGCTCCATCCATGCGCGCTTGCATGCGGAACTCCCGCGTCGGAATGACCGGATCGTGCGCCTGGACCGGAAGCACGAACAACCACCCCGATCCCAGCAGCAGTAGCCCCGTGGTCTCGGGCTTGCGTACGGGCTTCAGGTCCCGTCTTGGTGAACGGCGCAGCAGCATCGCTGGGTCGAGCTCGAAAGAAACCTCGGCTGACGAAGCTAGTGGGGGAGGGAATCATCCAGTATACTGTCCGGGGTGGGGATCCGACAGTACCGGAGCAACCACCCGGGTTCTTCCGGGGTTCTCCCCGGCTTCTTCGACTTTGACTGGTGACATCGCTCATGCCCCTGGAGAGTCAACACCGCGACCTGTTCCTGTCCCTCGGGGTCGCTGTTGCGACGCTGCTCGTTTCCACACCGTCGTCGCCTCTGGTAGCGCGTGAGGTGCGCTTGCGTGCGAAGGTCGACGAGAGCAACGTCGTGCGCCCGATGGCGTTTCGGCCTCCGGTCTTCGGCACGGGCAGCCCGGGCGTCGGCATATCGTTGCTGACGGTGGACACCGAGAGCGCGCGCTTCTCGTTCTCCATCAGCGTCGACGGCATCGATCCGGCGGATCTCGACAACTCGGTCGAGGCGAACAACACCGCGCTCCATGTCCACCGCGGCACGCCCGACGTGCGCGGTCCGATCCTCATCGACGTCCACGAGTACGCTCGTGAGGTCCTGCCGGACTCGAACGGCGTCACCGTGACCGACACCGGCTTCCGGGTCGACATCGAGGGCGAGATCACGCGGCTGCAGGGTGCTCTCGACACCGGGTTCGCGGTCGAGCAGATCGTCGACTGGATCGCCAGTGGCGAGGCCTTCGTCGCGGTGCACACGACGCAGAACGATCTCACCCGGACCGGGGCTGTTCGCGGCAACTACGAGATCATCCCCGACGTGCTTCGATTCACCACCTCGGTCGATGAGAGTCAAGTGGTGCGTCCGGCCATGTTTCAGCCTCCGGTCTTCGGTACGGGTAGTCCCGGCACCGGCTCGTCGATGCTCGCCGTTGACACCCGCACCGGCGAGTTCACCTTCGACCTCGAGATCGAAGGCATCGACGCGGCGGATCTCGACAACTCGATCGAGGCGAACAGCACCGCGCTCCACGTCCACAACGGTGACTCCGACAGGCGTGGGCCGATCCTCATCGATGTTCATTACTTCGCGCGCCAGGCCTTGCCGGAGTCGAACGGCGTGACGGTCACCGACCGCGGCTTTCGCGTTCGCTCCACCGGTCTCGTCACGCGGGTGCAGGGAGCACTGAGCACGATGTTCTCCCCGCAGGAGGCCATCGGCGTGCTTCTCGACGGCACCGTATTCGTCGCGGTGCACACGACGCAGAACGACCTCACCCGTACCGGAGCCGTTCGTGGCAACTACAGCCGCGTTCCCGCGAACGTCTTCGTGCGGGGCAACTGCGACTCCGAGGGCGGGGTGACGCTCACCGATGCGGTGGTGCTCCTCAGTTTCCTCTTTCGACGCGGGGTCGAGCCTCGCTGTCTCGCGGCGTGTGACAGCGAGAGCACCGGCCGGCTGACGGTCTCCTCCGCGGTGCGCCTGCTCCAGCACGTCTTCGCGGGCGGTGTGCCGCCGGCGGCTCCCTACCCCGGTTGCGGCGCCGGCAATCCGGCAGACCTCGACCTCGGCTGCGCGCACATGCCGTCGAGCTGTCGGTCAGAGGACTAGCGCCGGTCGACGTGGCAGCCCGTTGGTGAGGCCCACGCGGCGAGCACGGGCCCGGTCCCGCGCCTTCCGGCTCCCTCCCCGGGGGCGTCCGTATCCGTCGGTCCGGGCCGCTGCGGCTGCGAGCCGGGGAAGTTCGAGGCTCTCGAGGCTAGGGGCAGGCGCTGTCCGGGCAGCCGAGCCGTCCCGCCGGCGCCGGGACGCAGTCTCCCGAGGGCTCCGCCGGCGTGGGGCCGGAGCGAAAGAGGAACCCGAGCACGTGGACGGCGTCGGTGATCTCGATCGCGTCGTTGTCGTCGGCGTCGGCGGCCGCGTCGCAGCAGAGCGGAGCGCCGCCCCGGAAGAGGCGGTCGAGTGTGACCACGGCGTCGGTGACGTTGACCGCGAGGTCGCAGTTGGAGTCGCCGCGCACGAACGACGGAAAGGGCGCGCCCCGTGCTTTCGAGATCACCTCGATCTCGGCCAGAGCCGCGCCGCCGCGCCCCTCGTAGTCGCCGACGACGCTCTCGGAAGGGATCACCACGTCGATGCGATCGAACGGCGCGCCGGGGTCGAGCGGGACGAGCGTCCCACCCACGAGGATGTCCTCGGCGACGTCGATACGAAAGCTCTCCGCGGAGCGTCGGTAGCCGACGAGTGTCACGCCGCGGATCGTCTGCGCGCGGGGCCCTATCGATCCGTCGCCATCAGAAGTCCCGTGCAGGACGACCTCCCGGCCTTGCAGCTCGATGCTCCAGCGCAGCTCGACCGTCGCGACGGCGACGTCATCGGCGGCTGCCCACTCGACCTCCGGCCGGCCCGTGCGGCGGTCCACCAGGTTGACGGGGTCGAAGTCGCGCAGGTTGAGGCGACCGTGTTGACGACGCGTGTCGGCGCGCACCACGGCTCCGGGTGCCAGGTTCGTCCAGGTCGGGTCCTGCGGCACCGCGATCATCGAGTGTCCGGCGTGACAGCCGACGCAGCGTACGGTGGTGCCGGCGCGTGCGAAGTTCGACCCGGCGACGTGGAAGATCTGGCCGTCACGTCCGACCGCGATCGTGTCGTCCGGTCGCCGCAGGACCTCGAACAGCGGCACGTTGGCGGGTGCTGTCGCCTCGATGCGTCCGTCGGCGGGGATCCCGACGCGGTCGATGAGGACCGGCGCGTCGTCGCCGTCCGGGCTGGTGCGCTGGGAGCTGAGCCAGAACTCGATATCGAGCGACTTGCCGACGGGCGGCGCGTTCGGGATCTCGACATCGACCGGCGCGTTGAAGTAGACGTTCTCGCAGAGGAACGTGAACGACCCTCCTTCTGCGAAGGCCTCGTCGACCTCGCGCGGGGCGTCGTCTCCCGGGGCGTCGGTGACGCGGTCCGTGATCCGGGGGGGCGTTTGACGCGCCAGCAGAGGAACCGCGTCGAGCTCGAGGGTGCCGGGGATCGCGTGGATCAGCTCGGGCGCGACCTCGGCGTGCTCCTGCACGCGGACGTCGTAGTCGAAGCTGTCAGCGTGTGCCGCGGTGACCAGCAGGCGGCCGTCGGGAAGCTCGACGGCGCTCGCGTAGCGGAAGTCGACCGCAGGTGGCAGCGCGTTGCGCCGGGGGAAGAGCTGGGGGCCGCCGAGAGCGACCGGACGCGTCGACCCGGCGCGGAAGCGCCGCAGTCCGTAGCCTCGCGGCGCGCCGAGAAACGGTGTCACCGGAAGGAAGAGCGCCAGCGCCTCGCCGCTGGTCAGGAAGCTCGGCTTCCAGGCTTGCGTGAGCTCACGATCGAGATGGAACCCGGACCACATGGAGAGGTCGGTGCCGTCCGGGTTGATGCCTGCGAGAAACCAGCTGTTGACGCCCGGGAAGCCCTCGTCGCCGATGCCGCGTACGCTCTGTCTCGAGGGCTCGGTGACGATCTCCTCGTAGCCGGGCGAGCCCGGGACGATCGGCGGATCGACTCCGTCGCCGGTGGGCTGTACCGTGCGCCAGAACCGTGAGTAGACGACGCGGCCGGTGGAGGGTTCGACGGTCGGCGTGTCGGCTCCGAAACGCTCGCTCGTGATGCGTCGGAGTCCGGATCCGTCTGCGGCGACGACGTGGAGGTTGTTCGCACGCACGCGCCCATCCGGTGCGCCGCCGGGATAGCGCGTCGACACGAAGCAGATGCGACCGTCGGGCAGATAGCAGGGATCGACGTCGTCGTGGTCGAGAAACGCGTCGGCTGCAGGGCCGTAGCGTCCGACGTCGATCTCTCGCGGACCGGACGTGATCTGCCGGAATCCTTCGCCGTCTGCGCCGATCTCGAAGATGCGCCAGGCGTCGTCGTCGACGCAGTAGCCAGCGAAGACGATGCGCTCGCCGTCGAAGGAGACATCGGGGTCGGCAACGTCGAGCGGGGCGCCCTCGGGGGTGCTGGCGCTCGCGTCGACGAGGGCTCGGATCTCGCCGTCGGCCCGACGCAGCAGCAGGCGTCCGGAGCTCGCTCGGCCGACCGCCGAGGTTCGCTCGTTCGCGGCCGGCTCGGGGTCGATCGCTCTGGAGACGAAGATGAGCGCCGGGAGCTGTCCGGCCGCCGGAGTCGCCGGCAGAGCAGCCAGGACGAGCCCCAGCCAGAGACGGCAGGGGTTGCGGGGTGTGAGGATCGACGCGCGGGGCACCTTGGTCCTCGGCGAGGGTGGAAGTTCGGGTTCGGTGCGGGTAGCGAGGGTCGGCCCTCCATCTTACCCGCTGGCTTCGGACGGACGCCATCCCGTCCGGAGTGAGGCGAGCAGCGGTCTATCGCGAGAGTTCACGCCGCAGAAGATCCAGCGCTCGCAGCGCCGTCTGCGTGCGCACCAGATCGCGGCCGCCCTGAAAGACCTTGCGGTCGGTGATCATGCGACTTTCCGTCTCGCCGTCACCGGGGGGACACGCGAGCGCGATCCATCCGAGGCCGATCGGCTTTCCTTCGCCGCCGCCGGGGCCGGCGATTCCGGTGACGCCGAGCCCGTAGTCGGCAGCGAAGATACGTCGCGCGCCGCGGGCCATCTGTTCGGCGACGGGCTCGGAGACCGCGCCGTGGGTGTCGAGGTCGCGGCGGTCGACCCCGAGCTGCTTCGCCTTCACTTCGTTGCCGTACGCGACGACACCGCCCAGCAGGTACGCCGACGAGCCGGCACAGTCCGTCAGCCTCTTGGCGATCAGGCCACCGGTGCAGGACTCGGCGGTCGCCACCGTCCTCTCCTTCCGCAGCAGCAGCTCGTGGACGATGCGTGTGAACGCGATGTCGGCGCCGGTCTCTCCCGCAGTGGAGCTCTCGGCGGACATCATCGCCGCGTCCTCGCCGAACTCGGCGCTGACCTTCGTGCGAGCGTCGTCGAGCAGAGCGTGGTCATCGGGATCCCGCGCCACGAACTTCAGGGTCAGCTCCCCGGGCCTGGCGCTGATGCCGTACTCGACCCTCTCGAGGTCGATGCCGAGACTCTGGATCCTCGCCTCCGCCCAGCTCTCCGGACGTCCGAGGAGCTTCATGCGGAGGATCCTCGGCGGCGTCAGCTCGCAGCGCTCCCGGATGTGCGCCACGATGTGTCTCTCGAACATCGCGCGCAGCTCCCTCGGCACGCCCGGCATCGAGACGATAAAGCCGCGGTCCGTCTCGACGAGGCTGCCGGGCGCCAGGCCCTCCGGGTTGGGGACGACGATCGACCCCTCGACGACCTCCGCCTGCTTGTAGAAGTTCGCCGGGATGTCGTGCTCGTGCTTGCCGCGCTGCAGGACGATGCGTCTCATGCGCTCGGCCGAGGGCTCGTCCCGCACGACCGAGCGTCCATGGGCGGACGCCAGGGCGCCGGCCGTCAGGTCGTCGGCGGTCGGTCCGAGGCCGCCGCTCACGAGGACGAGGTCCGCACGTGCCGAGAGCTCGCGAAACGCCGCTTCGAGAGCGCCGTGGTCGTCGGGCAGTGTGCGGATCTCGGTGACGAGGACACCGATCTCCGTCAGCGCGGTCGCCAGGTAGGAGCCGTTGAGATCCCGTGTCTCGCCGCGCGTCAGCTCGGATCCGGTGAGGCAGATGATCGCGCTGGGTGTCGAGTCTCGCACCGTCGACGCTCCACTCCGTCTTTTCCAGAGGCGCACCGCGAAGCCCGCAGCCTACAACGGCCGCGAGGCGCTGTCATCCTTCGACCGCTCGCGTCAGAAAGACCCACGAGCCGGTGAAGCGCAGGACCCGCGCGATCTTCCTGGAGAGCCTGGGCGGCAGTGGACGCAGGCCGAGCGTTCCGGGGGCGGAGTCGACGATCTCGAAGCCGCTGCTCTCGAACTGCTCGCGCCAGGCGCGGACGGTCGTGCGACGCAGCTCGTCCCCGACGGAGCGGAACTCGCCGTGGACGCCACGTCCGAGGCGCGGCGTCGCGGTGACGATGTTGAGCAGGGTCGACAGCAGGTGGCCCGCGACAAACCCGCGCGAGATCGGCACGACGTGGCATGCCAGCCCGCCGGTCTTCATCACGCGGTGCAGGGCGCGCAGATCACCGTCCAGATCGGGAAAGTGCTCGACGACATGCGATGTGAAGAGGACATCGATGGACGCCGGACGCAGCGGCAGCCGGTGCGCGTCGAGGAGCGCGTAGAGGCTGTTTTGCCGCGGCGCGTGGAGCTCGGCGGCGTGCCCGTCGCGGTAGATGTCCGAGCAGATCGCGTTCTCGCAGACGGCGTCGTAGAGTGCGGTGTGGTCCCGGAAGCCGACTCCGAGCTCGAGGAGAAATCGACCGCGCTCCTCGAGATGGCGGCGAAAGAGACGGTGCACCACCTTCATCTCCTCGTCGCGCAGCAGATGGATGCCCCGACGCCAGTACCCGGGGTCGTCCTTCTCGATCCACCGGATCAGCGGACGGCGCCAGCAGAAGAGTGTTCGTTCGAGAAATCGCTCGAGGCGACCCCGCGGGCCGTGGGTGTGGACGCGCTCGTCATCGGGGCTCTCGTCGCGGCGTAGTCGTGGGCCATCGAGCACCCGGTCGACGAAGGATGGCGTGTCGCCGTTGACGAGCGGCGCGCGCCAGGGGCACGAGCCGCAGGCGAAATCGAAAGGACCTCCCGGTGCCAGGTCGCGGCCGCAGGCGGGGCAGGCGAGAGCTTCTCGGAAGTCGGTGGGGGCGAGTGTGGTGACGGGCATGGAGCCGATGGACGGGTCGCGGTTGCCGACACTCACTCCATCGGTCGGGGCGACGTCATGGCTGCTGGAACATCCTCGGGGGCGGTGTTAGGATACCGCCCTGCTTCCGGTCAGGTCTCCTGGGGACGTTCCGTTAACACGCTGGATGTGCGCACGCGCGGTCCGACGATCCGTCCAGGGATAGCGAGGTCGCCTGCAAAGGGAACGAGATGTTCGAGAGTATCACGCGGCGCTTCTCCGGCATCCTGGGCAACGTCGTTCGCAAGAAGATCTCCGAGAAGAACATCAAGGAGACCCTGCGCGAGATTCGAGTGGCTCTTCTCGAGGCGGACGTCGCGTTCGAGGTGATCAAGCCCTTCCTCGAGCGCGTCGAGCAGCAGGCTCTCGGCGAGAACGTGCTCCAGGGCGTCGAGCCGGGACAGCAGTTCATCCAGATCGTCTTCCAGCAGCTCGTCGACTTGATGGGACCGGTCGATCCGTCGATCGACTTCCAGAAGAAGGGCCTCACCGTCATCCTCATGGCGGGGCTCCAGGGAAGCGGCAAGACGACGACTTGCGGCAAGCTGGCGCTGCTGCTGCGCAAGCAGGACAAGCGCAAGCCGCTGCTCGTCGCTGCGGATCTGCAGCGCCCCGCCGCCATCGAGCAGCTGAAGACGCTCGGTTCGCAGATCAACATCCCGGTCTACGCCGAGCCTGGCTCCAAGCCGCCCGTCGTCTGTCAGAACGGTCTGCTGGAAGCCACCAAGCTCGGCTGCGACACGGTCATACTCGATACTGCCGGCCGCCTGCACATCGATGAGGAGATGATGGCCGAGGTGCGGGAGGTGGCGAGCGTCACGAGTCCGCACGAGGTGTTTCTCGTCTGCGATGCGATGGTCGGGCAGGACGCCGTCAAGAGCGCTCGCGAGTTCAACGAGCAGCTCGAGCTCACCGGTGTCATCCTGACGAAACTCGATGGCGACGCGCGCGGCGGTGCGGCGCTGTCGGTCAAGACCGTCACCGGCAAGCCGATCAAGTTCGTCGGCACGGGAGAGAAGCTCGAGGGCAGCCTCGAGGCGTTCCGCCCGCAGGGGATGGCCGAGCGCATCTTCGGTTTCGGCGACGTGCGTGGCATCGTGGAGAAGGCGCAGGAGCACGTCGATCAGGAGCAGGCCGCCAAGCTCCAGGACGAGCTGCTCAGGGGCACCTTCACGCTCGAGCACTTCCTGGAGCAGCTGCAGTCCGTCAAGAAGATGGCCGGTGGAAACCTCAAGGGGCTCCTCGGTATGCTCCCGGGGGTCGGCAGTCAGCTCGACGAGATGGACATCGACGACGACGAGCTCAGGCACATCGAGGGCATCATCCGCGCGATGACGCCGAAGGAGCGACGACGTCCGGAGATTCTCAACACCTCGCGGCGCGAGCGCATCTCCCGTGGCAGCGGCCGTGAACGCATGGAGATCGACGATCTGCTTAAGCAGTTCACCGGCATGAAGAAGGTCATGGACCAGATGACGCGGACGGGGGGCAAGGGGCCGCTCGGGAAGCTCAAGGGGCTCGCCTCGGCGAAGAAGATGCTGAGCAACCCGCACGAGATGATGCACAAGATGACGGCCGAGATGGGCAAGGAGCTCGACCCGACCCGTCCGAAGGCGCGCAAGGGCTCGGCCCACACGAAAAAGCACTCGCAGGCGGATCACAAGGCGCGGCGCAAGAAGGAGCGGCAGAACCGGCGCAAGAGCCGACGGCGGTGAGCTCGGGGCCCCCGGCCGGGGCTTGTCCGATCTGCCGTGCGCGACAGAGTTTGGGGGATCGTGCCGGAGCGTCAATTCCCTTGATGTGCCGGTTCAATCTGGGATAATTGCCGCTCTTTTTCCCCGGGAGGTCCTCGGGGACGACGAGCAACGATAGAAGAATCAAGGACTTACGGATCCGCTGCAGCGGGCGCAGGGCGATCTCACAGGAGCCTCCGCGAGGAGGAGTGTCTCATGGCCGTGAAGATGCGGCTTCGGCGAATGGGGAAGCGAAACCGGCCGTTCTACCGGATTTGCGTCATCGAGGGTGGTCGGGCGCGCGATGCGAAGTACATCGAGAGCCTCGGTCACTACAACCCGTATGTCGAAGACGACCACAGGAAGGTGTCGCTGAACACCGAGCGCGCGGCTTACTGGCTCAGCGTCGGTGCCCAGCCCTCGGAGACCGTCCGCAGCTTCTTGCGCAACGCGAAGGTGACCGGCCTCGCGCAACCGAAGAAGAGCCGCAGCCGCCGCCGCAAGAGGAGGCCGGCGGGTGTCGCGAAGAAACCCGCGGCGAAGGAATAGCCGGCGAGAGAACCGTCCGCGAAGAAACCGGCATCGGTGTCGAAGAGAACCGGCGCCGAAGAGAACCGTCAAGGCTTGATTCCACAGGCCATCTCCACCACCGCTGTGTGCGGGCCGGTGCATTCCGGTGAACGCTACAGTAGAGCTCATGGCTCCCTCGACTCCTCTGCAGTTCGATATCATCACGATCTTCCCCGGCATGTTCGCCGAGGTCGTGGGAGAGAGCATCGTCGGGCGGGCGGTGGACTCTGCCCTGGTGGAGATCCGCTTCACCGACCTGCGCGACTTCACGACGGACAGGCACCGCAGTATTGACGATCGTCCCTACGGTGGCGGACCGGGCATGGTCTTCAAGCCCGAGCCCGTCTTCGATGCGGTCGACCACGTGCTGGGCGATCCGGCCTCCAGGGGCAAGCGCACTCGCAAGGTGATCCTGACGCCTCAAGGCCGTCGGCTCGATCAGCCTTTTCTGCACGAGCTGGCGGAGGTCGAGCGTATCGTTCTTCTCTGCGGCCATTACGAGGGCTTCGACGAGAGGATCTTTCAGGGGCTCGACTTCGAGCCGGTCTCGATCGGCGACTACGTGCTGTCGGGAGGAGAGCTTCCGGCGATGGTGATCCTCGACGGCGTCGCACGGTTGATACCGGGTGCGCTCGGTCACCCTCAATCGTCGGTCCGCGAATCATTCGAGAACGGTCTCCTCGACCATCCTCACTACACCCGACCGTTGGAATACCGAGGAATGTCGGTCCCGGAGGTTCTCCGTTCCGGCAACCATGCGGAGATCGAGCGCTGGCGGCGTCGTCAGGCTCGAGATCGGACCCGCGAGCGCCGCAGCGACCTGGATGGATGCGGGGAAGAGGCCGGATGCGGGGAAGAGGCCGGATGCGGGGAAGAGGTCAGGGAACAGGAAGCCGCCGCAAGGAGGAACTAGCGCCATGGCGAACCTCATCGACGCTCTTGAGGCCGAGTTCGCGAGAGAGAAGGCCCTGCCGTCGTTTCAGGTCGGAGACACCGTCGACGTGCACGTGCGGATCCAGGAAGGCGAGAAGTCGCGCGTCCAGATCTTCAACGGGACGGTGATCAAGATTCAGGGTGGCGATGGACTGCGCGCGACCTTCACCGTGCGCCGCATCGTCGCCAGCGAGGGAGTCGAGCGCACCTTTCCGCGCCATTCGCCCATCGTCCAGGACGTGCAGGTGACGCGCAAGGGCAAGGTTCGCCGCTCGCGGCTCTTCTACCTTCGCGATCGGGTCGGAAAGGCCACGAAGGTCAAGGAGCGTCGCGACGACGCGAGGCCGACCGCGGCGCCGAAGGGCAAGAAGCAGCGCCGCAGGGCGCGCCAGGAGGCCAAGACCGTCGCGGCAGAGGCTGCTGCGGCGGAGGCTGCTGCCGCAGAGGCTGCCGCTGCAGAGGCTGCGGCGGAGGCCGCATCCACCGACACCTCCGAGGCAGCAGCGGCCGTCACCTGATTCCGCCGGTGGGTTCGTCGCACCGACGCATCGGTCGGCGCGGTGAGCGTGTCGCGGCGCGCTTTCTCCGTCACCGGGGCCTGCGAGTTCTCGCCAGCAACGTCCGTGCGGGCGGTGGGGAGATCGACCTCGTCGCGATCGAGGGCGAGACGCTCGTCTTCGTCGAGGTCAAGTCCCGGACCGCGGCGAGTTGGCGGGAAGGATTCGAGAAGATCGACGGCAGGAAGCGGCGCGCCCTTCGCAAGGCCTGTCGCGCGTATCTTCGCTCGACGACCGGTGATGTGGAGCACTTCCGGATCGACGGCGTCGTCGTCGAGCTCGAGCCCGGTCTCTTCCGGCTGCGCGTCAGGGGCGTGGAATGGGAGCGCGGGCTCTTCCGGCTCGATCCGCACGACGTATGAGCGGGTGAAATCCGCAAGGATCTGCGTTAGCTTACCGATACGCGAACAGACGGACCTCGAGGTCGAGAAGAACGGGTCTCGGTGTGCCCGGCGGCTCTTCGACACCCGTTCTTCCAGCCCTCGTCGCTCGTCTCGACCGTGGTTCCTGGCACGTCGACGGCTTCCCGGAACGCCCTGGTTTTCCGGTCGCCGTCTTCCGGCGTGTGTCCCGCGATCGAGTCCACCGGAGCGGCTCTGCATGCAAGACATTCTGGATTCTTTCGATGGTCGGCCGCCCGACGAGGCGGAGCTGAGAAATCTTCGTGAGTGCGAGCGCAAGGTGCAGTACGGGTTCTCCGAACTGCGCCTGCTGTACGAGGCGTTGACGCACTCGTCGGTCAAGGCGATCGACAAGCCTTCGAACGAGCGGCTCGAGTTTCTCGGTGACTCGGTGCTCGGTCTCGTGATGACCGAGTTCCTCTACAACTTCTTCGAGGAGCACGACGAGGGAGAGCTCACCCAGATCAAGTCGGTTGTCGTGTCGACGACGATCCTCGCCGCGGAGAGTGAACGACTCGGGTTGGGTGATCACTACAACGTCGGCAAGGGCGTCACGAGGCGCAGGAAGCTGCCGAGCTCGCTGCTGGCGAACGTCTTCGAGGCGGTTGTCGCGGCGATCTACAAGGACGGGGGGCTCGAGATGGCCCGCCGCTTCATCCTGCGCAACATCTACCACCAGGTGCTCAACGTCGTCGAGAACTCGCACCATCGCAACTACAAGTCGCTGCTGCAGCAGTGGGCGCAGAAGGAGCTGAACGTCACTCCGACCTACAGCGTGCTGTCGGAGAGGGGGCCGGATCACATCAAGTCCTTCGAGGTCGTGGCGGTCGTGGGTGACCACAAGTACGCTGTCGGCACGGGACGCTCGAAGAAGGAGGCCGAGCAAGCTTCCGCGCGCGAGACGCTGGCGCTGCTGGCGGTCAACGATGAGGAGGGGCCGGAGCGGTTGTGACCGATCACCTCCTCGACGAGTACTCGCAGTGTGACGTGGTGCGACACGCCGATGAGCTGCTGGTCGGCCGCTGCGGGGTGCTCGGCGGATTCTGTGGGGGGTCGCTGTCGTTCTTCCTGAGCGCCTGGGCGAAGCGGTCGCGCGCCAGGCGATCGCCGGCCGCCTTCGTGCTGGTGACGGGCTCTCAGGAAGAAGCCGACGAGATCACCGAGGAGCTCGAGACCTTCGCTCCGGGGCAAGTGCGGACCTTTCCAGCGTGGGAGTCGCTGTTTCTCGCGGACTCCAAGCCCGATCCGGAGATCCGCCGCGGTCGGCTCTCCGTGCTCGACGCGCTCTCGCGTGGACGAACGGAAGACGTCTTCATCGTCGCGCCGGTTCAGGCGGTGATCCAGCCGGTGCCGCCGGCCGACGTGCTCCGGTGTGGGCGACTGCTCGTGCGCTCCGGAGAGGATCTCCCGCCCGCCGATCTCGCGCAGACGCTCACGCGCCACGGCTACCGTAACGTGGCGCTCGTCGAGCAGGCTGGCGAGTTCTCGGTACGTGGAGACATCCTCGACGTCTATCCCCTGGTGACGGCGCTGCCACTGCGTCTGGAGTACTTCGGCGACGCGATCGAGTCGATCCGCGAGTTCAGCCCGACGAGTCAGCGCTCGGTCGAAGACTCCCGGGCCGCCGAGGTCGAGCTCTTGCTGCCGGTGCTCGATCAGGTCTTTGTCGACTGCTTCCGCGGTGAGGACACGCTGCTGCTCGACTACCTGGGCGAGTCGGACCACGTGCTCCTGTGGGAGGCCGAGTCCGTCTTCGAGAGATCGGAGCGGATCTTCCACAACATCCTCGGGGGTGACCCGGATTACGCGGACGAGGAAGGCATGATCCACGGCCTCTTCCTCGCTCGTATGGAGGGTGCCGCGAGCGTGCGACTCAGCGCGTTGCCTGCGCCGCCGCAGGAGACGAACAGCGCGAATCTCCGCTTCGGCACCGTCGAGCAGCTGCGCAGCGTGGATATCTCGCAGGTCTTCGATGCTCTCCAGGCTCGCCTCGGACTGGGGTTTTGCGTTCGTGTCTACTGCGAGAACGAGGGTGAGGCCGAGCGATTTGCCGAGCTTCTCGAAGACAACCACCTCGGTGGGGATGACCGGATCGAGCTCGCCGTCGGCGGGCTCCGTCGCGGATTCGAGATCCCGGATCTGTCGCGAGTCGTGGTCACCTCCCGCGAGCTCTTCAACCGTCATGTCGTTCGCCGCGCGAGGCATCGTTCCGCCGCGCCGGCGAAGGTCATCCAGAGCTTCCTCGAGCTTCAACGTGGGGACCACGTCGTCCACGTCGTTCACGGCATCGGTCGCTATCACGGAATAGAGACCCTCGAGAAGGACGGCGTCGATCAGGAGTTCCTGACGCTCGAGTTCCGGGGCGATGTACGCGTCTACGTGCCGGTCTCGAAGATCGATCTGGTCCAGAAATACGTCGGCAGCGGGGACAAGGTGCCGACGCTCGACAAGGTCGGCGGCACCGCCTGGGCGAAGAAGAAGGAGTCCGTCGAGAATGCGCTGCTCGATCTCGCGGCGGAGCTGCTCGATATCCAGGCGTCCCGCATGGAGCGTCCGGGCATCGCGCATCCCCCGGAGAGTGACTGGCAGCGCGAGTTCGAGGCGTCGTTTCCGTTCTCGGACACTCCGGACCAGGTCGAGGCGACCGTCGCGATCAAGGGGGACATGACCGCCGGTCGGCCGATGGACCGGCTGATCTGCGGCGACGTCGGCTACGGCAAGACCGAGCTGGCGATGCGCGCGGCGTTCAAGGCCGTGGAGGGTGGCAAGCAGGTCGCTGTGCTCGTGCCGACGACACTTCTGGCGGAGCAACACTTCCGGACCTTTCGCGAGCGTATGGCCGAGTTTCCGGTGACTGTCGAAGTGCTGAGCCGCTTCCGCACGAAGCGTCGGCAACGAGAGATCGTACAGAGCGCGGAGATGGGCGGTGTCGACGTCCTCGTCGGTACGCATCGTTTGCTCTCGAATGACGTACGCTTCAACGACCTCGGGCTGGTCGTCATCGATGAGGAGCAGCGTTTCGGCGTCGCGCACAAGGAGAAGCTCAAACGCTTGCGCAGCCAGGTAGATGTGCTGACGCTCTCCGCGACGCCGATCCCGCGAACGCTTCACATGGCGCTCCTCGGCATACGCGACATCTCGAGCCTGACCACCGCACCGGAAGGTCGCACCGCGATCCGCACGGAGATCACCCACTTCGATCGAAAGAAGATTCGCGAGGTCATCATCCGCGAGCTCAACCGCGACGGGCAGGTCTACTTCGTTCACAACCGCGTCAAGGACATCGACGTCGTACGGCGAGACATCGAGCAGATCGTGCCCGAGGCGAGGGTTGTCGTGGCTCACGGACAGCTGAACGAGCGGGATCTGGAGTCGCGAATGGTCGAGTTCATGGAGCGTCGGGGTGAGGTCCTGCTCGCGACGACGATCATCGAGAACGGTATCGACATCCCGACCGTCAACACGATCGTAATCAACGAGGCGGATCGCCATGGCCTCGCCGATCTACACCAGCTGCGCGGACGTGTCGGACGGTACAAGCACCAGGCTTACTGCTATCTGGTCCTGCCCGATCACAGGCACGTCAACGCCGATGCCAAGAAGCGCATGCAGGCGCTCGTGGAGTTTTCGGGGCTCGGGTCGGGCTTTCAAATCGCCATGCGGGACCTCGAAATTCGTGGTGCGGGGAACATCCTGGGCAAGGAGCAGAGCGGGCACATCGCGACCGTCGGCTACGACCTCTACTGCCGTTTACTGGAGAAGTGCGTGCGGTCGATACGCAAGGAGGAGTACCACGAGCCCGTGACCGTGGAGGTCGATCTGGCCCTCGACGCGTACGTGCCGGACGGCTTTCTCGCCAACGAGAGCGCCAAGATCGAGGTCTACCGTCGTATCTCGACCGCGATGACCGACGAGGCGGTCGCAGATCTCGGGCTCGAGTTCGAGGACCGATACGGCAAGCTGCCGCGGCAGTTTCGACGTCTTCTGGAGCTGCAGGAGTTTCGTCTGCGCGCGAGCTCCTTCGGTATCGATTATATCGGCCGTCAGGAGGCGAGCTTGCTCTTTCGAGGCGGCGAGGGAATGGGCCGGCTGCTCGAGTCCTGTCCGCTGCGAATCGTCGCGCTCGACGCTCGTACGGTCGCCATCCCGATGGCCGCAAGAGGCGGCCTGTCGGCTGAAATCGACGATTCACGGCTCTTCGAGCTGCTGGCGAAGTGGTTGCGATCGGGGACGTTCCCGACTTTCACGCCGCGCCGGCGGCGCTTCGTGGACATCCGCCCCGACCGCGGTACAGTAACGGCTCGGCCGCACGGAGATTCGTAGATTCGCAGGGAGTCGTGCGATGCATTCCAGGGCGCAACTGACCGTCTTTCTCGTTGTCTTCGGCGTCAGCGTTCTTGGCGTGGCCCGGGTCGTTTTCCTTCGGACCACCGGCCTCGTCGTCGCGGGGGAAGGGGACGCGCAGGAAGGCAAGGCGCCCGGGAGTCCGGCGAGCGAGGACCCACCGGCCGTGAAGCCGCAAGCTCCCGGGAAGAAGCCGGTCGCGCGGAAGAAGCCGGTCGAGGACGATGCTCCATTGCGGCAGGTCCCGAAGCCGGCGGGGGAGCCGACCTCGAAGGACGATCAGCCCGGCTCGGGCGATCAGAAGTCGCGGATTGACAACACCGTCCTGCGCGAGCGGGAGTTTCCGCCGATCGTCGCGATCGTCGAGCAACGTCCGATCTCTCGCAAGCAGTTCCTGGCGGAGTACCAGCGTCGGCTCGAAGAGTACAGCGCGGTTCTCTCGTCGCGTGTAGAGCCGATGAACAAGAGCTTCGTCGTGCGCGAGGTGCTCGGCGACCTTGTCCACAACGAGCTTCTCGTGCAAGCCGCGCTGCGAAAGGCCGGCGGTCGTGAGCTGAACGAGATCGTGACGAGTGAGAGGGCGCTGGCGGAGGTCGATCGCCGCGTGGAGGATCTCAAGAAGCGTGGCTACAGCGAGTTTTCCTCCCGTGAGGACTACTTCGCCAGTCAGCTGAAGCGATTCGGACAGAAGCGCGAGCAGGTGCTCGCCGATCTTCGCAAGCGGGTCCTCGTGAACACCTACCTGTGGGAGGAGGTCTTCCGCGACCTGGACCGCTTCATCTCGCCGTCCGAGTCCCGCAGCTACTATCACTCGAACCTCGAGGAGTTCACCACGCCGCTGGGATACTCGTATCGCCGCATCTCCTTCCAGGACGGCTTCAACACCAGTGAGAGAGTCAAGAAGGTCCAGGAAGCGCTCGCTGACGGCGAGCCCTTCGTCGATGTCGCCAGGAAGTACTCCGAGGAGTTCTCGAACGAGAAGCTGCGCGGCCGGCAGTGGGACAAGACCTACGAGGAGGTCAAGGGGATGCCTTATCCCTTCCCGCAGATCATCCAGGGCATGAAGCCCGGCGAGGTCAGCCCACCGCGCAAGGTTCAGGGGGCTGTCGTCTTCGTGCGGCTCGAGAGTGTGCGCACGGGCGATCCGCTGTCGTACCCGGAGGCGCAGCCGAGGATCGAGCGGCTTCTGCTGACGCGTCGACACGAGGCGCGGACCCGGGTGCTCGTCGATCGTCTGCGCCGGTATGCGCGTGTGGAGTCCTACATCCCCGGCATCGTGCTCGAGAAGGTCGAGAGCTCCGAGGTCTCCTCCGCCCCGCAGGGCGGTGGGCAGGGTGGCGAGCAGGTCGGCCGGCAGGGGGATGTCGGCGCCGATCGCAATGGCGACACGCCGACGGACACGGAGCGGCGCTGAGACCGGCCGAGCGCATAGCTCGCTGGGCTACCGTCTCCCGGTCAGCGCTACGCGCCGACTGGCGAGCATGTCGACGCTGGAATTCAACCAGCAGCTGAACTGGAGAGTGGTGTCGTTCCGGGGGGAGGTCAAGACCGCTGCCACGTCTCGCCAGGGTCAATCCTCGATCGTGACGATGTAGCTGCCGCTGCGGGGATCCTTCTCGAGGTTCAGGACCTTGCTCTTCTTGGCGTCCTCCAGGAGGCGTGAGAACGAGTTGTAGCCGTAGTATTCCTCGTTGAACTCCGGGTGCTTGCGCTTGATGGTCTGCTTCACCATCGAGCCCCAGATGACCTCCTTGTCCTGGCGCAGAAGAGCCTGCACCGCGTTGAGGACGCGGTCGAAGACCTCTTGCTGCTTCTTCGGCAGCTTGCTGAGGGAGCCCTTCTTCGGGGTTGCGCGCTTGCGGACGATGTCCTCGTAGTAGACGAACTCGTCGCAGTTGTCGACGAGCAGATCGCTCGAGGAATTCTTGACGCCGACGCCGATGACGTACTTGTCGTTTTCCTTCAGCTTCGAGACCAGCGGGGAGAAGTCGCTGTCACCGCTGACGACGCAGAACATGTTGATGTGGTCCTTCGCGTAGCAAAGGTCCATCGCGTCGACCACCATGCGGATGTCGGCGCTGTTCTTCCCGCTGTAGCGCTTGCGGGGAATGTCGACCAGCTCGATGCCCGCCTCGTGGAAGGGGCGCTTGTACTTGCCGAAGGTGTCCCAGTCGGCGTAAGCCTTGCGGAAGACGATCTTGCCCTTCTCCAGGATGCGTTCGAGCACCTTGGAGATCTCGAAGGACTTGTAACGGGCCTCGCGCACGCCGAGCGCGATGTTGTCGAAGTCGATAAAGAGCGCGATCTTGGCCTCGTCGCGGGGGATTCCGTAAATGTCTTTCACCTTGGTACTCGGTGTTCGGGTGGGTGCCGTTCTCGGCGGCCTGCGCTCCGGGAGCGAGTCGCCGGTCCCCGGCACTGATTCGGGGAGTGCCTCTGCGCCGGCGAGGAAGGAGTCCGGGGGACGGGTAGGCGCGATTCGGTCTGCCCCGTCGAGAATGATAGCCGGCCATCTTATCGATTCCTCGACGCGGAGCAATCACTTATGAGATCGGCTTTCTCGGGCTGCAGGCTGACTCTCTCTTGGACGCGACCCCTTCCGGAGACGAGACGGGCTCCGGTCGAGGGGCGCGGGGCGCTGCATTACCGGTCCTTGCGGGGACCGCGGGGTCGCGGGAGACGGCGGAAGGGATCCGAGGGTCGGACGGTGGCGCGGGGTGGCGCGTCCGGGCTCCCTGCGGCGTTCCGTGCTCGTGGTCGATCCAACACGCGATCTCGACTCCACGTCCGGGGCGAGGGGCTCCAGCGGCAGCTAACGCAGCACCACGAGCTTGCCGTGGAGCAGCCCATCGTCACTGTGCCAGACCTGGACGGAGAACGTCCTGCTCTGCTCGAGCCCGTTCGCGAGCCACCTCAGCGGCCGGGTGATCCTGGTGGCGTCGTCCGGGTCGCGGGGGCCCGGTCTCCGGTTTCCGGTCGAGCTCTTCCGCGAGTCGTGGTCGGGCTCGGGCTTCTCTTCTGCGTCCTTTCCGCGGGCTCGCTCGACGAAGGTGATGGTCTCGTTGACGAGAGCCGAGAGCTCACGACCGCGCGTCAGCGCCGAGAAGATCAGGCCGGCGTGGTCCTGGAACTCGAACTCGGAGAAGTCGTCCGCAGCGGTCAGCCGCGCAGCACGGCCGCTCTGCGCCTGCGTCCAGCGCCGAAAGAACGCCTCCTGCGTGCAGATCACGTAGAAGTCCCCGATGCGGCCGAAGGCGACGCGCGTCAGGCTCCTGGCGTTCGGCAGGCTCGCGAGCTTCGCCAGGAGCGAGTCGCTACCCCCGGCGCGCAGAACCGGGCCGAAGTCCGCGCGGTGGTAGGCCAGGGGCTCCCCGTCGAGCTGGCTGTCGATCGCCTCGACGCCGAAGAATCCCTCGATGAGCGCGAGCTGGCTGATCGAGGCCAGGAAGTGGAGGCCGGAGCAGAGGCGGTCGAGGTCCGCGGTGACCTCCGGGTCGGTCAACCGAATCGCGAACCCGAAGACGGGCACGTCGAATCCCGGATCCGGCCGGATGTCCGCTCGCGGAACCTTGCCCAGGAAGAGCAGTATCGGCGGCTCGATCCTCGGTAGCACGCGACCGCGAAAGCTGTACGGGAAAAGGAGCGTGTCGAGGAGCCCTTCGGCCGGCACGTCCTTCGTCATCAGGTTGAAGGTCCCCGCCGCGACGACGTCGACCGGCAGTGGACCGAAGTCGACTCCCCTGCCGGGCTCGAGCGCCTCGACGTACTTCATCACGTCGGGAGCATGTGCCACGTACCGCGCCTCGTAGCGGCCGGCGTCGCGGATCAGCGTCACGGCGTGTGCCTCCTCGCCGTCGCGCGACTGCGTGAACACCACGCCGTTGTGCTTTCGAGGAAGCTGCGACATCAGATCCCGGTAGCCCTCGTTGTCGGCGAGCAGCGGCGTGCCGTCGGACCCGGCGACGAGGAGCCGTCGTACGTGGTCCGCGCCCTTCGTGCTCGAGAACACGAGCCGACTCTCTCCGAGCGCCAGAAGGTAGTCGTGGTCTTCCGAGGTGCCGCGGTAGAGCCGATAGGGGCCGACGGTCGGCTGCTCGGCCCAGGGCTCGAGCTCCGCGGCCCGCGGCAGCTTCGCGAGGAGGTCGCTCTCCACGAGAGCCAGCACCGAGAGCTTCCGCCGCCCGTCGATCGTCTGGTCGACGAGACAGAGATCACGCGTGAAGAGCTCTCGCAGCAGATCTCGCTCGTCGACACCGAGATTCGTCGCCGCGAGCTCCCACATCCCGCCGGGGATCGTTTCCTCGATCGCGCTCCAGGCTTCCCGGGCGATCGGATCGCTGTCGTCCGCGTCGAGGATGCCGGCGCCGTTCCGCAGGTGCACGAAGACGTCAACGTCCGCCGGGACGAGCGCGGCGGGATCTTCGGCCGCCTCGGTGAGGAGGTCGAGCACCTCGGGACGCCGCCACGCGGGCGTCGGCTCGGGGAGAGGCGGCGGTCCGGGTGTCGACGAGCAGGCGGCTTCGAGGAGGGCCATCCAGATGAGGAGCGGGAGTCGTCGTATCGCGGGCATTGTGGGGACTCGCCAGCACCCCCCTGGCACCGACGACCGTGCGCCTGGGGGTCGTCCGGGGGCGCGGATCACGTTCCTGCGGCGCGTCAGCGTGACGCGCCGAGCTCTTCGAGAAAGGCGGCGAAGGTGACGATGCCACGGTAGTAGTCGACGACGCGGAATCGTTCGTTCGGCGAGTGAGGGTTGTCGTCCGGAAGACCGAGGCCGACCAGCAGGCTTTCGGCGCCGAGCGCCTCCTGGAAGGTGTTGACCACCGGGATCGAGCCGCCTTCGCGCACGAAGACCGGCTTGCGGCCGAAGCCGAGCTCCAGGGCGCGCTCGGCGGCCTGCACCGCCGCGCCATCGCGCGAGACGATGACCGGCGAGGCGCCGTGATGGTCGATGACCTCGACCTCGACGGTGTCCGGAGCGATCTCGCGCAGGAAGTCGGAGACCAGCTCGGTGATTCGTCGAGGGTCCTGATCGGGCACCAGACGCATCGAGAACTTGCAGCTCGCCAGCGCCGGCAGCACGGTCTTGGCGCCTTCTCCCTGGAAGCCGCTGGTCAGGCCGTTGACGTCGAGGGTCGGTCGCGCGCCCTTGCGCTCGAGCGTCGTGAAGCCGGCCTCGCCGAAGACCCTCGGTGCGCCCACCGACTCGCGAAACTCCTCCTCGTCGAAGGGCAGCTCCGCCATGGCCTCGCGCTCCCAGCCCTCGATCGGCCGCACGTCGTCGTAGAAGCCGGGGATGGCGATCTTGCCGTCGTCGCCCTGGCACGCGCCGATCATGCGCGTCAGCACGTTCGCCGGATTGGCGACCGCACCGCCGAAGGAGCCCGAGTGCAGGTCCTTCGACGGCCCGCGCACGATGACCTCCAGGTAGCACAGTCCCTTGAGCCCGTAGGTGATCGCCGGCATGTCGATGCCGAACTGGCTGCAGTCCGAGATGAAGACGATGTCGCAGGCGAGTCGCTCCTTCTCCTTGCGGATGAAGGGGTCGAGGTTCGGGCTGCCGATCTCCTCCTCGCCCTCGCAGAGGATCTTGACGTTGCAGGGGAGCTTGTCGTGCTTCGCGACCGCGGCCTCGACGCCCTTCAGCAGCGCGTAGAACTGGCCCTTGTCGTCGGTCGAGCCGCGGGCGTAGAGGTAGCCGTCGCGCACCGTCGGCTCGAAGGGCCCGGTCTCCCAGAGCTCGAGCGGGTCCGGAGGCTGCACGTCGTAGTGGCCGTAGACCAGCACGGTCGGGGCGCCGGGTGCGTCGAGGCGCTCACCGTAGACGATCGGATGGCCCTCGGTGGCGAAGACCCGCGTCTCGAGGCCCGCGGCGCGGACGCGATCCGCGACGCGCTCGGCGCAGCGCGCGACGTCGTCCTTGCGAGCGTCATCCGTGCTGACGCTCGGAATCTCCAGCAGCTCCACGAGCTCCTCGAGGAGCTCGTCCTCGCGCTCGGCGACGTACGTCTTCAGATCGCTCATCGTCTTGCACCGTGTTCGGGTTGCGCTGTGTCCGGACGCGCCAGTGTAGCGGACCCGGCTGATCGTGGCGAGAGATCAGGGCGAACATCCGCCGTCCCGATCCGTGGTCGAAGCCCGTCTGCATGCGAGTCCGTGGCCAGGACGCGGTATACTCTTACGTCCGAGGCTCCGGACGCCATCGTTGCTTCCCCACGGATCGCGTCGTGGCGTTCGTTAGCGGCATGCGGGCGAGGGCGCCCCTTCGCCTGCGCTACGGAACCGACTTCCGGGAACTCCCCGCAGGAATGCACCGCCATCAGATGTCACGCCACCGGCTCCTCGGCTGGCTCGTGCTGTCGAGCGCTGTCGTTGTCGCTGCACCCGACGAGCCGCCCGACGGCAAGGGTGTCGAGACCGCGAGGGTCGAGGTTCCGAGGATCTTCCTCGACAAGAATCCTCGAATCGTCCGGTACCAGCTTCGCCGGCTGACGAATCTCCAGCTGCTGAACGTGCCCCGTGGGACCGACCACCGGAAGTACATCCCGGTCTTCGAGGCGATCCTCTCGCGCCCGGGGCTCCAGCGTCGCCATCGAGTCGAGGCGGTCGGCGCGCTCGCCAGGCTGACGAGCAGCGCTCCGGTCGTCCAGATCGTCGCGGCCCTGCGTCGCTTCGACGAGGATGAGGAGGCCGACGGAGGTGTGCTCCACGACCTCGGGCACCTGCTGATCCAGCGGCTGCCGGAGAAGCTCGCCGCGAGCCGGGAGTCGCTCGTCGAGCTCGCCGTCGGCGCACAGAAGGACGTCGTGCAGCAGGTCGGCTTCGCGGCGCTGGTGACGATCGATGGCTCCGTCGACGCGGCCTGGAGGATCGCCGGCGAGCAGGGCAACGGCGCAGCGAGCCTCGTCGCGAGTCTTCCGATGCTCCGGGACGCGACGCTGCGCGCCGGGTTCCGTCCCAGGCTCCTGGAGATTATCCGGCAGCCGCCGGACGACGAGACCCTCGCCGCGGCGATCGATGTGATCACCCATATCCCGGGCGACGAGAGGGAGACCTTCTCGCTGCTGGCGGGTCTCGTGCGTGCGGGAACGGCGCGTGGCGCCGCGATCCGGTCGCTGCGCCGCATCGCGCCGCAGGGCCGGCCCTCACCGGAGCTGGAGAGCCTGGCGGCGAGCCTCCTCGCGCATCTGCAGGGCACGCCTGCGTCCGAGCGGACGTCGCCGGCGGCGCTCGATGCGATGGAGCTCGGATACTCGCTGGCCTCGAGGCTCACGAAGGAGAAGGGTGGGGCCCTGCGCAGGGCGCTGTCGGCTCTCGGCGTTCGCGTCATCCTCCTGCGCACCGTCGCCCACCAGATGCGTTACGACAAGACGCACTTCGCGGTCGAGCTCGGTCGACCGGTCGAGCTGGTGCTCGCGAACCCGGACATCATGCCTCACAACCTCGTCATCACGTCGCCGGGTGCGCTCGAGGAGATCGGCACCGTCGCCGAGCTCATGCAGCCGGAGACCGGACCGGGCACGAAGCCGTTCGTCCCGGACTCTCCGAAGGTCCTCTTCGCGTCGGGGCTCGTGCAGCCGGAGATGACCGCGAAGCTCAGCTTCACCGCGCCCGAGGTGCCGGGGGACTATCCCTTCGTCTGCACCTTTCCCGGACACTGGCGTCGCATGTACGGCGTCATGGTCGTCGTCGCGGATCTCGACGCGTGGCTCGAGAA
>CAYMLL010000004.1:0-9036 GCA_964390645.1 uncultured Planctomycetia bacterium
CTCGCTGCAGAAAGCGGATCGACTCGTTCGCGGTCTTGTGGAAGAGAGTCTTGAACGTCACGTAGCCCTTCGGCCGCTCGTCCTCCTGCGGCACGGCCGCCTCGGTCGCACCGCTGTCCGGCGCCGACGCCTTCGGAGGCTCCTCGCTCGCGGTATTCTTCCCGGAAGGGTCCCCATCGAGAGAAGCCGTCTCCGACGACGGAGGGGGATCCGTGCGGGTGTCGTCACCGCGCAGGACCGGCTCACCGGCCCTCTTCTTCTCGAGAGAGCGCAACAGCGCGTCGACGCGAAGGGCGTCGGCGTCGTTCGCGACACCGGAAGGTCGAGAAGATACGGCGGCGGCCAGCTCACGACCAAGCTGCTCGAGCAGGCCCTCGGCGACAGGATCGGAGGACAGACCCGCGGAGTCCACGGCGACAGCCGCTTCGCTCGCCGGATCGGCCACGGGGGGGGGCCCCGGGGCGGCCCCCGGGGGGCGCGCCCCCCCGGGCGCCGGGGCGGGCGCCGGGGCGGGCGCCGGGGCGGCGGCGCCGGGCGCCGTCGACGGCGACGCGGGGAGCCCCGCAGCGCCCTCCGGGCTCGCCGGACGCGTCTCGTCCGCGACCGGCCGGGAACCGCCGGATGCGCCGCTCTCCGTGTCGGAGGTGATACAGCTGCTCATCGCGCTCGCGGCGACGACCGCCACCAGGAGCGATTTCCCGATCCGGATCCGCGCTCGGCTTCTCGTGAGATTCATCTCGACCTCTTCCCTCTCTGTGGCCCTCATCGGTCGCCGACGTAGACGAAGGCGGCCCACTGTCCCGGGTCGGTGAAACCGCTCTCGATCAACGACAGCTTGGCCCGGCGTAGCGCGCCGGCGCGGTCGAGACCGGCTCCGATCCAGCCCTCGTAGAACTCCTTCATGAGCTCCGCGGTCGCCCGGTCCTCGACCTTCCAGAGGCTCGCGAGCAGCGACGATGCTCCGCTGTGCAGAAACGCCGCGCCGAGACCGACGGGATCGTCGCTCGCCGCCACCTGACTGCGAGCGGTCTCACAACCGGAAAGAACGACAAGCCGGCTACCGCGCAGGTCGAGGCCGTAGATCTCGATCGCCCGCAGGCGGCCGTCCTCCGAGGCCGAAGCAACCTTCTCGCCCCCGGGCGCCAGAAAGAGCGTCGAGTCCCACGGCCGCGCGGGGTAGAACTCGCCGTGACAGGCGAGGTGGATCACGTCGCGATCGCGGGACATCGACACGAGCGAGCTCTCACGAGCGTCGGCGCCACTGAGCACCGTGCGCTCGCGGAACCGAGGCGAGAACGCAGCGACCTCCTGACGCGCGTGGTCGAGCCGCGCCTTGTCGGCGCGGCCGTCGCGGTCGTAGTCGGTGTCCGGGTCCGCCAGAGCTAGAAGGTCGAGCTGACCCCGGTCGCTCCCCTCGTCTTCGTTCCCACCCGCGGCATGGAGGAACCTGACGAGACTCGCGCTCGGAAGATAGGAGATCGTCCAGCGCTCGATCAGGTATCCCTGCGGGTGCCGCAGCGCCTCGAAGGGGAACCGGAAGAGCTCCCCACACGGCACGATCACGACTCGCTGCCGGGTCACTCGCCCGGCCAGCGGGGCGACGAGGAGCTCGTACAGCCGCCGCGCGATCCCGCTGTCCGAAGCGCGACTCGCGAAGAAACGTCGCGCCAGCGTGCGAAGATCATCGGGTCGAACGTCGAGACGCACCGCAGCCACCCGACCACCCTCCACCACGAAGGCTACGAGCGCATCGCCCAGCGAGAAGTACTCGATCAGCGCGGTGTCGGCGGCGAGCTGACCGGAGATCTCCCCGGCGGTGGCGGCATCTCCGTCCACCAGCGTCCGCAGCAGTGGATTCGAGCGTCCCGACGCACGAATCCGGTCGCGTACCGCGTTGAGGCGCTGCCGCAGTCGGTCATGATCGGTAGCGGTGCGGTCCAGTCCGAGGAAGAGCTCCCGGGCGCCCGCTCGCGTGCTCGAAGCCCGCCCCGCCAGCGAGATGAACTCCCGGTAGAGATCCCGGCTCGAACGATCGGCGAGCGCGACGTACCGCCAACCGAGCGACTCGACGAGGGAGCGCGCTCGCGCGCGCTCCGCAACCTCGAAGGCCCGTGCGGCTCGTCCCCTGTCGAGTTCGCGGTCGACCATGTCCCGGTAGAGATCGAGCTTGTCGGTCATGAAGCCGCGCTTGGACTCGGCGTCGAGAATGCGTGATCGGTACGAGTCGACGATGCGCGACGCCTCGGCGTACCCGCGATCGGCCGCGGCCTCGTCGCCACGCGCCCGGGCGATACGAGCGAGATACCAGTGACACCTCCACTCGGTCTCGAACTGGTGATCGGAGCGGGCCTGCTCGAGCGCCCAGTTGACGAATCCCGTCGCGACGTCGAGCTGCCCCGATTCGAGGTACAGCTCACCGAGATTCGAGGCCGCGACCGCGGCGAGCACGAAGTCCTTCCCCGCGTTCGCCCTCCTCAACGCGATGTCCTGGCGGCGGGTCGCCTCCTGGAGCAGCGCCGCCGCATCGCTCTTCGTCGCCGAACGAGCCTTGCATCGAAGAATGTTCGCGGTGTGGATCGCGATAGAGCTCGCGATCTCCGAGCGCCCTTCGAGCTTGCGGCCCGCCACCGAGTCGAGCTCGCGCTCACAGGTGCGAACGGCGGCGAGCGCGGCCTCGAGCCGAGGCGGATCCGAACGCGCACGCAGGTAGAGAGCGCTCGCCAGAACAATCCGTGCGCGCAGACGCGAATCGAGCGGCAGCGAGGAGTCGCGAACGACGGCACGTGCCCTGGCGATCGCGTCATCAGCACGTCCGAGCCCCACGAGGGCGCTCGCCGCACCAAGCGTCAAGCGGGCGCGAAACCCCTCGCCACCGACGAGCGACTCGATGCTCCGCCGAGCGTCCTCGAAAGACGTCCACGCCCCCTCGTAGTCGCCGAGCCGCTCGCGAGCCGCTCCCAGCCGCGACAGCACCGAGCCACGGAGCCACGGATCGTCGGCGACCGACAGCTCGCGCCGACCCAGAAGCTCCTCGACGAGTGCGAACTCGCCGAGATCAAGGGCTGCAAGGGCCGCGAAGTACGCGCAGACCGTCTCCCCCCGGGGCTCGAGCTCGCAGTGAGTGACGATCCTGACGAGCGTCGTCGCGGCCCTCGCGAGATCCGCCCGCCGGCTGACCGAGAGCCCCGGGAATCGGGCCACGGGACGCGGCGGCTGCTCCGCGCGTCCACCGAGATCGCGGATGCGCCGACTCAGCGCGAGCCGACGCGTCTCGATTCGCGAGAAGATAGCGATCGCCCGAAGACACCGGAGGTGATCGATCTGATCGTCGACGTCGAGCTTCGAGAGCAAGCTCTCGTGAGCGCGAGAGAGCTTCTCGGCGCCGGAAAAATCGCGCAGCTTGAAACGCACGCGCACCGCAGCCGCCACGGCCCTCGCATCGACCGACGCCGACGGCTTGACCGCCGCAAGAGCCTCTCGATAGAGGACGTCGGCTCGCAGCTGCTGGGTGTCAGCGGCCACTCGCAACACTCTCGCCAGCGCCTCGTAGATCAGGGGAAGATCGCGCGCCTCCCGTCCCGGCAGCTGCGCGTAGGCGCCGCGAGCGGCCGACAGGAGCTTCGCGAGATGTCGAAGGTCGGGGCGGCTGGGGGTTGGGGGGGGGTGGGGCGTACTGTAGCTGCGCTTTTTGTCTTTGGGCGTTTTGCTCGACGGCGCTCGGGTCACGGATCGCGAGTCGCGGTGGTCCCTTCGCCGGAGTCGCCGGAGCCGATCGCGAGACCTCGGCCTCGAAGAGACCCGGGTCAAGCATCGCGACAGCGAGCTCGGCGCGACGACGACTCGCTCGCAAGCGCACCACCGGGTCGCCGAGCCTCCGCGCCAGGACCCGGACGCGCCCCCAGCTCTCGAACGCCTCCCTGTAGTCGCGACAGGCGCGACGCGCGACGGTGTCGGCCTCGCTCTCGAGGGCTCGCCAGTGAGCGTCGGCGAGCGGTGACGACACCGACTCGACACGCGCGACGACGACGACGAGGACGACGAGGACGAGGACCGGCAGGCCACGAGCAATCGTCCGCCCGGGCTCCGGTCCCGTGCCGTGCTCTGCGCGCGCTCGGTCGTTCCTCAAGAGTCCTCCTCTGCGACGCGGCGTCGGTCCGGAGCCGCAGCAGGATCACACCGACTTGCCGGCGCGAGCCCACCGGGCTCCCTGTACTTCTTCGGAACCCACCTACCGATAACTTGAATCACACTCGGAGGGTTCTTCCGGGGCCGCCGAGCCGGCGCCCGCCTCTTCACGTCGCGTCGGGCGACAGTCTCCGCGAGGAGAGGAGTCAGCGCAAGTCGCGAGACAAAGTCACACGACGCGACACCGGTGGCGCGAGCGCAGCAAACGTCGTTCCCCTGGGAACGAATCCCCCAATCTCGGTCACAGGAGTGTGTTGCAGGATCATCGTGGAATCCTCCACGACGCCTGGAGCCGTCAGAATCCCGGACCCTCCACGAGGTTCCCCCCGTCCCGGCCGACGACGGACCGCGACGATCGTCTGCGTCGATCCCCCGTCTGTGGTACAACTTCGACGGCCCCGGAGCTCTGCGCAGGCGCAACTCGGCCGGCTCGGGGTCGTCCGTTGCGGTGCGAGTCGATGTCCGAGACCACCCCGAACGATTCCCCCGTGCCACCCGGGTCGCAGTCCGCCTCGCTGCCGGCTGGCGCCCGCGAGGCGCTGGAAGCGATCTACCGCCGCGTCGACCGGGAAATCGAATCGACCGGGGTCGCCTGCTGGCTGCGAGGCCGCTGCTGCGACTTCGACACCAGCGAGCACGTCCTCTTCGCGTCCAGCGTCGAGCTCGCTCACGTGCGTGAGAAGCACCCCGAGCGATTCGAGCCCGGCGGCACGCTCTGTCCCTTCTGGAAGGACGGACTCTGCGTGGAACGCGAGCGACGACCGCTCGGCTGCCGTACCTACCACTGCGACCGAGGATACCGTGGCCGGGTCGAGGCGATCCACGAGCGCTATCACGGCGAAATCCGCGCGTTCGCTGAACGCTTCGACCTCGCCTACCTCTACGAGCCCTTCGTCCCCGCTCTGCGGCGAACACCGGTCGATCGGCATGAGTGAAGCCCCGCGGAAACCTCGGCGTCCCGGGATCCGCGTCGGCGTGGCCGGCTGGTCGTACCCCGACTGGCGCGGACCGTTCTACCCCGAGCATCCGGGGAAGGGCTTCTCGGAGCTGCGCTATGCCGCCGAGCGTCTGGACTGTCTCGAGATCAACAGCACCTTCTACCGCACGCCTTCGGCGAAGACCAGCGAGGCGTGGCTGCGCCAGGTCGATGACGTTCCGAACTTCTCCTTCACCGCCAAGCTCGTCGGCGAGATCACTCACGGCCCTCGAGGCGGCGACGGCCCCGCGGAGCCCCGGGAAGCGCGCCACATCCTTCGCCGGTTCCGGGAGGGAATCGCTCCACTTCGTGACGGCGGTCGGCTCGACGCCGTGCTGGCTCAGTTCCCGTGGCACTTCGAGGACGGACCGCGCAGCCGGGAGATCCTGTCGGTCATCGCCGAGATCCTCGGAGATCTTCCGCTCGTCGCGGAGCTGCGTCACGTCTCGTTCCTGCGCACGGGTCCGGACGGCGCGCTGCCCTTTCTCGAGCGTCTCGGGATCGGCACCGCGAACGTCGATCTTCCTCGCTCCTCGACGAGCCCTCCGTTGACGACCATCAACACCGCGCCACTCGGGTACTTCCGGCTGCACGGCCGCAACCGTCAGAGCTGGTTCGATCCGCAGGCTCACCGAGACGCCAAGTACGACTACCTCTACAGCGCGCAGGAACTCCGCGAGATGGCTCCCGCGATCCAGCGCGTGGCCGAGCGCGCCACAACGACCTACGTGATCGCGAACAACCACTTCCGCGGCCAGGCGCCGGCGAACGCGTTCCAGCTGATCCGCCTTCTCACCGATCGCCCTCCGCAAGCCCCGGAGGCTCTGCGATCCGCGTTTCCCTTTCTCACGCCGGGCCCTGGAGACCCCGTGGACGGCCCGGCAAACACGCCGTCAGTGCCAAGGTGATCGGTCGAGGACGCAACCTCTCGGAGCCACGGAGCAGCCTGAAGCTCGAGGTCCGCTCCTCGGGCCCCCGACGTCTCGACAGCTGGCTCGTCGAGTCGATGGCCTGGAAATCGCGCAACCGACTACAGCGACTCATTCGCGACGGCCACGTGACGATCAACGGCGAGGTGGCGAAGGCAAGCCGCCGCGTGCGTGCCGGCGATGTCGTCGAGATGCGCCTTTCGGACGGTGTCGGGATACCGCAGGACTACGCCGAACGCGAGCTCGAGGTCGTCTACGAGGACGACTGGCTGATCGCGATCAACAAGCCGCCGGGAATGCTCGTTCATCCGGTCGGGCGCCACGTCTACGACACGCTGATCAACTACCTGCATTACCGTTACCACCAGCCTGGCGACGACGGCGAGGAGATCATCCCCCGCCTCTGCCACCGGCTGGACAAGGACACGACCGGCCTCGTCGTCGTCGGCAAGAACACCTACACCCATCGCGAGGTGATGTACCAGTTCGAGAATCGCCGGGTGTCAAAACGCTACCTCACGATCGTCGAAGGACGCTTTCCGGAAGACATCGACCGTATCGATGTTCCGATCGGCGAAGGACGCTGCCTGAAAAGCGCCCTCGAGCACGAGGTGCTGAAGCCGTCCGAGACACTGGTCGAGGTCGTCGCGACCCACGGTGACTTCACCGTCCTGAGATGCGTTCCCTCGACGGGACGGCAGAACCAGATCCGTATCCACCTCGCCGCCCGTGGCCATCCGGTCGTGGGCGACCTCCGCTACGGCGCGCGCGAGACGCGGGGCATGGCGACGCGCAAGGGATGGCCGTCTCGCTACCTCCTTCATTCCGAGTACCTTCGCTTCTGGCATCCGCGTCTGAAGACGGCGATCGAGCTCCACTCGGCGGCCCCGGAAGATTTCCGGAGCCTGCTCTGACCCCGCCTTGGCCGCCCACCTGCGAACATCGTAGCTTTTCGGTGCCGGGATCCAGGACCGCGAGGAGCGATCGGAGACACTACACGGTATGGCGAAACAAGGTACGGCGACGTCGGATCTGCTGCTTCTCGATCCCACGGGAGCGCTTCGAGCGGCGAGTGACGCCCTGAAATCCAACAGCTTCCGGAATCACGAGAGGACCGAGACCTTCCTGACCGACCTCGCCCGACGGTCCTCCGCATCGGTCTGTGTGGTCGACATGCGGACGCTCGACGACGACGACCGGGAGCTCTTGCGCGGAGCCGACTGCTCCTGCCTCGTGTTCGGGATTGTCGTCGTCGACTCGGCCGAAGCCGGACGCGACTGGCTCGCCCGAGGAGCGACCGACTTCGTCGTTCTCCCGGAGCGAAGCAAGGAGCTCGATCCGCGCATCGAGGCTGCGATCGCCGCGCGGCGCCGTTGCCTGGCACATCGACACGGCGCCGCCGAGGGGCAGGAGCGCCTCCGCCGGCTCGCTCACGACCTGAAGAACCCCCTCAACGCGATCTTCGGCTACACGGAGCTTCTCCTGATGGAGGAGGGCCTCCCGGAGCAGGTACGGGTCGACATGGGACGCGTCCTCAGCAACGCTACCGATCTGCAGCGCAAGATCGAGACGCTGACGCTCCACCGACAGACCGAGCGGGACGACACCGCGAGCCTTCTGGCCCCGCAGGGCGAGCTGTCATGACGGAGAGCGACACGACGCGCGCGAAGCCGAACGCGACGGCCGAGGGACGCGACGGACCGAAGCGTCCCTGGAGAGTGCTGGTGGTCGACGATCACCCCGACATCGTCGATCTCATCTGCCGCCTCCTCGATGCGAGAGGATACGAGACGCTCACCGCGACGGACGGCCAGGAGGCGCTCCAGAAGGCGCGCGACGAGTCGCCCGATCTCATACTCCTGGACTGGATGCTGCCGGGCCTGGACGGACTCGCGGTCTGCCGGGAGCTCAAGGCGTCGCCCACGACACGCGAGATCATGGTCGTCATGGTCACCGGTCGAGGATCGGTCAACAATCGCATCGAGGGCTTCGACGCCGGGGCGGACGACTTCATCCCGAAGCCCTTTCACCATCCGGAGCTCCTCGCTCGGGTGCGCTCCGCACTGCGAATCAAGCGACTCACCGACGAGCTCTCGGACCGCAATCGCCAGCTCGTCGAGTCGCGCAATGAGCTCGTGCGGCAGGAGAAGATGGCAACGATCGGTCTCCTCGCATCAGGCATCGCCCACGAATTCAACAACGTCATGGCGGGGATCTCGGGCTACGCGCAGCTGGCACGCAAGAACGAGAAGTACCTCCCGCAGCTTGTCGAGATCGCGATCACGCAGACTGCACGCGCCGTGGAGCTGACAAACAGCCTCTCGTCCTACCACCGTCAGAGCTCCCACGAGAACGGCTGCGACGTCAAGGACGTGATCCAGCGTGCGTTCTGCCTCGTGCAGAAGATGATCGAGTCGAACGGCGTGTCGCTGACCCTTCGGGACGAGAGTGTGCCACCGGCCTCGATCTCCCCGGGGCAGCTGCAAGAGATCGTGCTCAACATGCTCCTCAACGCGATCCACGCGATCGGTCCCGACGGCGGGCAGATCACGGTGGAGATCGGTCGAAGCGAGGCCTCGGGCCCGGTGGCCGTGCGCATTCGCGATACCGGCGAGGGCATCGCCGAGAACAACCTCAACCGGATCTTCGATCCTTTCTTCACGACGAAGGGTGCGCTCGGCGGCGGATCACAGCAGGGAACCGGCCTCGGACTGTCGATGTGCTACAACATCGTCCAGTCTCGAGGCGGCAAGATCGAGGTCCAGAGCGAGCTTGGCAAGGGCACCGAGTTCACCGTCACGCTTCCCGTCTTCGAAGGTCGACTGCCGGGCCCTCTCGACTTCGCGCCCGGCCTCCCTTCGCAGGAGTCCGGCTCACCGAGTTCCCGACGGCGCATCCTCGTCGTCGACGCCGCGGGCCCGCTCCGCCGCCGGCGCAGTGATTTTT
>CAYMLL010000004.1:9046-59502 GCA_964390645.1 uncultured Planctomycetia bacterium
GGGGGGGGGGGTTGGGTGGCGGCCGGCTCACCGTGGGCCCGCCGGCTGATCGCCGTGGACGACGACGAGGGCCCGATCCGCCGCATGCTCAGTGATTTTCTTCGGGATCACGACGTGTGCTGTTGCGAGACCGGAGACGAGGCGCTGGACGCGTACCGCAAGACCCCCTGCGACTTCGTGGTGCTCGACATCTGCATGAACAAGTCACAGAACGGCATCGACACCTTTCTTGCGCTGCGCGAGATCGACCCCGACGCTCGCGTCATCCTCGCATCCGGACGTCTGCCCGAGGAGATCCCCGCGAACGTCCTCGAAGCGGCACACGGTCACCTCCTGAAGCCCTTCAAGCTCGACGACCTCGCGGCACTTCTGGAAATCGAGGTGCGCGCCGTGACGACGGGCTCCTAATCCGGGTTGCCCGGTTTTCCGCGAAGGCCGGGAGCGCGAAGATCGCCGGGATCCGGAGGCGACGACGACGCCATACGGAAGGCGCGTCGGGGAGGAGGTCGGTAATTCTCCCGGTACGCGAAGGGTCGGACAGGAAGTTCGCCGGACCCGGCCAGCTCTCGGGGGAGGGGTCGAAGCGTACTGCGACCGGCGCGACAGCCCACACGGCCTGGTGAGGCCCTCCCGAAGATGGCGCAGCGCGAGACTAGGGTGACCGGATGGTCAGCATCTCTGCACCACAAGTCTCACAGAAGAAGGTGCCCTTCTTGATCGTCCCACAGTCCGTCACGTAACACTCGGTCGGCTGGTGAATCGACTCGTCGGACTCCCGTGCGAAGAGCATGCGAAGATGATCGAAGGTACGCTCACACTCGCAGCCCTGACAGTGAACACGCACACCACCGACCAGCGCCGGGTCCTCGAGCGTCGCCGCCTTCCCGAAAGATCCGGCAGCCACCGCGGCGAATGGATCCGCTGCGCCCGACGCGGAGGGATCCGCTGCGCCCGACGCTGCCTTGAGGCTCCCGATCAATCGCTGCAAGCCCGTGACGTAGTCGTTCATCTTCTGATTGAACTGGATCTGCTTCTGCCGAAGGGTCGCGATGTTCGTCTCGAGCTTCCGGGCCTGCTGCTGGCGAAGCTGATCGGTGACGGACTTCGGAATCGACCGTGCACGCAGGAGATCGGGGTCGTTGAGCTCGTGAAGGAAGTCCGCGCTGTTGTCGCTGATCTCCTGGAAGAGAATACGTTTGGCCATGAATCAAGCTCACGAATTCAGGAACCGGTGAAGAGCAGGAAAGAGACGAGAACCGGAGAACCGGGCCGCGACCTCGCCGGAGCGAGCGATCGCAGGCAAGAGTCCCTGGCGCAACTGACGAGCCGGACAGGCTCGATCTCGACGGACGTCGCCGGTCCGCGGTCTCGCGAACGGCTCCGGTAGAGGGACTGTGCGGAAAAGGTACTGCGCGCGCAGCCACGCGAGCAGCGACCTGCGGGCGGCCTGATCGCGGCCGTCGTCCGGCGACACTGTCCATGTTCTTGACGACGAGTACGGAGAACCACGCACCAGTGCGGTCACTGTGACAAATGCCCGTGACTGTGATAAACCTGGATGGAGTCGAAGCGCCAGGCGCTCCGATCGAATCCGCCCGGCCACGCGTTGCCACCGGGCTCGGACGACGCTGCTCGCCAGGAGATGAAATGTCGTTCTCACTCGCTGAATACATCTGTCGACAGGCCCTCCCTTCGCGCAAGGGCAACGGGGCGGACCCGTCCCAATCCGGGACCGATGTCGCGCCGGACGACACCCTCGCGGACGACACCCTCGCGGACGACACCCTCGAGGACGACACCCTCGCGGACGACACCCTCGCGGATGACACCCTCGCGGATGACACCCTCGAGGACGACACCCTCGTCACCCTCGTCGAAGATCAGGACCGAAGCACGACGCTGCACACGCTGAGCGCTCAACTCGACGGGCTGCGCGCGGAATGGGACGTCCTGACGGCCTGCGTGAGCGAGCTTCGCACGCTCCTCTCGCCCGCCGACTTCAACGAGGCTCTGGTCGCCTGCGGTCTCGACTCACTGCCTGGTTGCGCAACCGTGGGGAACCCGAATCCCCAGACCGACGCCCCTTCGGGGAACGCCGATCCCACCGGGTGTGATGTTCTCGACGGGCTCGAGAATGCCGACGAGCTGACCGTCAATCGGCGTCTCGTCGAAGTGCTCGCGATGATCAAGAAGAACCTCGAGTCCAGCTCGCATCCCGACGTATCGAACGTCGCGGTCCCGGCCGACCTGACGACGGCGATCGCCCGCCAGGTAGCCGACGAAATCCGGGAGTCGCTCCATGAGAATGGCTACCGCTGCGAGACGACCCGGGGCAAGAACGGGGCGGTGGAGTCCTCCTACTGGACGAACGTGGACGGACAAGGCCCGCAACGCCGCATCCCGCTCGACGACGTCGAGGCCGTGATCGACGAGCTGACCGGAAACGCCTAGAAGGCGGTTGAGGACGTGCTTCGGATGCGATCGCGAGCCACCGAGTCCGAGATGGAGACGCCAGAACCCCGGCAACGCGGTGCATCGTCAAGCTCCGCCTCCGAGGAGCTCGACCGGGATGACCGCTCTCACGCCGAATTGACCGCGTCAACCGGCTGCCAGGAGGCCGAGCATGCGCCAGCCTCCGGGTGAGCTCCCGACCAGTCCGAGCCAGCCGCACATCCTCGTCGTAGACGACGAGGTCTTCATCCGCAACGCGCTCAAGCTCTACTTCGAAACAAACGACTATCGCGTCTCCACCGCCGGCGACGGCAACGAGGCGCTCGAGGTCTTTTCGGACGCGACGGAGACGATCGATGTCGCGATCCTGGATCTCGTCATGCCCGGCCAGCACGGATTCGATGTTCTGCGTCGACTCCGATACCTCGATCCTTCCGTCGAGATCATCATCGCCACCGGCTGCGGCAGCATGAACAACGCCGTCGACGCCCTTCGCTACGGCGCGTTCGACTTCATCACGAAGCCCATTCTCGACTTCGACGAGGATCTCCTCAAGACCGTGGAGAAGGCGCTCGAGGCACGCCGCTCGAAGCTCCGGAGCGAAGCCGATCCGATCGACCCCGGTGCGTCACTCTGCGAGACGGACTCACCGGCACCGGAGTGCGGCGAGCCGAGCCTCCTGGGCTGGCTCTCGGTCTACGAGCAGATGAACCGCCTGGTCTCGGAGCACGGCTCTCACCCCCTCGACGACGGTGCTCTGGATCCTCGAACGCTCGACGCGCTCCGGGATCTGCTGCACGACGGATTCGGTGCGGACGCCGCGATGATCATCCGGCCGGACGAAGACCACGGCTGGGAGTGTGAACGCTCCTGGGGCTTCGCTTCGCCGCCGCGCGCCTGCGATCTCTGGCAAAGACCGCCCGACGAGTCCCTCGGCCCGGACGGCCAGGGTGCTCCGAGGCTCGATGAGTCGGTCTGGGACTTGACGGAGCGACCGATGAACGCGAGGTTCCGCGCCAAGTGGGCGAACGTGCTGACCACACCTTTCCACGGGGTCTCGTCCGAGCCACGACTGCTCCTCCTGTTCTATCGAGACCCGGGCTCGCTGCGACCGGAATCGAGCCCGCTGCCGCTGCTGACAACGGTACTCTCGTGGCTCCACCGGCAGGCAGAGTCGGCAAGCCCCGGGAACGGTACGGGCCCCCCGATCGGTGGGCCCGAGGCGACGACGGACAGGTCGCCAGGGCCCCACTGCGGACTGATCGCCGCCGCGGAGGCCCGGCACGCGACGTCCCCGGAGACCTCTCCTGCTTGACGGTCCCCTGACGGGATCCTATAAGAACAGACAGTCGGAAAGCTCTCTCGCGTGTCACCGGGGCGCAACCTTTGACCCCCTCCGATCGCCGCTTCCCAGGATTCGTGAAGGAGCACTGTGAAGCGAAAGGGACCGAGCCGATGAAATCGTCCGCCCCGAAATCCGGTCTCGGCGCGCTCCGCGTCGCCGCTTCGGTCGTGATCGGGGCCCTCGTTCTGGCGGCGGTCCTGCTCGGGCGAGCGACCCCCGCAGCGGCGCAGAACGACGGAGGCACGGGCCTCTTCCCACCGACGACACAGGACCTGCAGACGCTCTGGAGCGAGATCGACACGGGGTCCCGGGCAGGCGACTGGGACGGTGTTGTCGAGAAGCTCGAGGAGATGGTGACGACATTCGACCTCGCACCGGGATCCGACCCGGGGAAGCCGGTCGTCAACTCGGTCGTGTCGAACGACGCCGGCGTGTCGCTGGGCATCCGCGCGCTCCTTTCTCGATACGTCCGGCGTCTACCGAAGCCGTACGCCGACCGGTTTCTCGGTCGGGTCGACACGTTGATTGCACGCGGCTGGAATCAGGTCGCCGACGAGCCCTTCGCATCGGCGCGACGACGGCTCAGACACGAGATCCTCCGCGACCACCCGGGCTCCGAGTTTCTCGTGGAGGCGCTCGAGGAGGAGATCGACGATCGCCTCCTCAGCGCCGACTGGCGGCACGCCCGACGAGCCGTCGAGCGCCGATTCGACCTCGACCGTTCCGGACGCGCCCCGTTGACGCTCGAGGACCGGCTACGATCACTGGCGATTCTACTGCAGGTGGATCAGGCTCTCGGAGACGAGAAGGCGTGGAAGGCGCACCAGGATGCGCTGGCGAAGGCGGCCGAGGAGGTTCCCCCCGAAGGCGTGGAGGAAGCACCCGCTGCCGGGAGCGAACCGGACTCGAGAAACGGCGCTGCGTCGCAGGAAAAGGTGGTCTCCACCGAGATCCAGCGCCTGGTGGAGCGCGCGCTGGGGTCATCCTTCGAGGCACTGATCCCCGAGCCGGAGCCGGCTGCCGAGCGCGCCGTCCTCAATCGCGAGAGCGGTACGGTCAGCCCCTTTCTCGATCCCGGGCAATACGCACGCGCGTTCGCGCAGGCCTCGAGCGACGGCCTGTCAAGCTCGACCGACTTTCGCCTCGGCACGGCGATCTGGCGACGCCAGGCCGGCGACCAGGACCTGCGACGCTTCATCGAGACCCGGCGCGAGGAGCGCGATGGCGTCGTGACTCGCTCTCTCGATGTGCCGATCCCTTTCCACGCCAGCGTCTCGGCCGGCCGCATCGTGATGCAGCACGACCGACAGGTGATCGCGTTTGATCTGGTGGGCAGCCGGCAGGACTGGCTGGTCCAGCTTGCCTCGAGCAGCGGCTCCTACAGCGTGCCGCGAACGCCGCTGTGTGTCAGCGGACGCTGCCTCGTGACGCAAGGAAACGAGATCGTCGCCATCGACATCGAGAATGGCGAGTGGATCTGGTCGCGCTTCGTCGAGTACTTCCTGAGCGACGCGACGCTGCGCGTCGTCACCGACAGCTCTCGCGATCCGGCCTCAGAGCGCCCGGATGACTTGCCACCGAGAGCTCCGACGGTCGGCCCGGGTGCGATCCACGAGTCGGACGTGATCCTCCCGGTTCATGTTCGGTCCGGGAAGCAGATCCTCTGCTATCTGGTGCGGATCGACCTCGAAGGCAACGCGGTCTGGACGACCTTCGTCGGCAGCACCGCGAACACCGGCTACCTGGGGCTCGGCGCCAGCCCCTCGCCACCACGCATCGTCGACGACCGACTCATCCACCTGACCAATCTCGGCTTCCTCGTCAGCGTCGACCCGGTCGACGGCGTCATCCAGTGGATCAAGGAGCACGAGACACTCTCGTCTCGCGGTCAGCTCGAGTCCATCCGGGACGAGAACCGCTGGCAGCCGAATCCGCTGGTGCGGCTCGACGACGAACACCTGCTCGTCGCTCCCCAGCAGTCGACTCGCCTCCTCGCCGTCCGCGTCGATTCCGGAGCGACGACCTGGCATTGCCGGCGCGAGGAGCACTCGACGCTGATCGGCCACGATGACCGGCATTGCTTCGTCGCGGGATCAAGACTCAGCGCAATCGCGTTGAAGGGTCCTGATCGCGGCAAGGCTGTCTGGAGCCGCTCCCTGGGCGACGACGTGCCACAGGGCCGCGCTCTCCTCGTGCCGGGACGTATCCTGGTCAGCTCACGCGACGCCCTCGTTCAACTCGACCCGTCGACCGGCAGGACCCTCGCCCGTCATCTCTGGGATTTCCCCGGCGCCGGCGGCAACCTGGTGCTGCTCGACGGACGCGTCGCCGTGATCCACCCCGGTGGATTCATCCTCTACGAGACCTTCGACGTGTCGAGGCAGCGTATCGAGAGATCGCCGAAGAAAGATGCCACCTACTGGCTCGAGCTCGCACGTCTTCGACTGCGCTCCGACGACGTCGCCGGAGGGCTCGCGGCTCTCGAGGAGTGGTCCTCGGGCAAGCCGACCCCTCCGCAACCGAACTCTCCGCTCGACCGTCTGCACATGAGTGTCTCGGACGTCCTCGAGATGGTCGCACGCAACTCGGATCCGAACTCCGCTCGCCGTATCCTCAAGTTCCGTCTGAAAATCGAAAGCGAGCCGACACGACGCGTCAACGCCGCCATCGAGCTCGGCCTCTTCCTCGAGTCCCTGTCCGGAAGTGACGTCGAGCCCGATCTCGGCGCTGCCGTCGCGGCCTACCACCAGGCGCTCGAGTTCGACATCGAGCGCGCCACGTCCGTGTTCGGGACGCGCGACGGCCGAGCGATCTTCTCGCCGCAACCCGGCGCGACGATGGAGAAGGCGCTGAGATTCGTCGACGGGTTCTTCCCCATCGACGCCGAGTCCTTCGTGCGCCATCGGATCCGCGCCGCGCGCCACCGCGCGCGCGACGCGAACGACGGAGACGCCTGCGGAGCGGTCGAAGAGCGCGCCGCGGCCGCTCTCAGTGAAGCGCGAACGCGCGGCACTCTGCACGCCTTCGGACAGATGCTGCGTCGCTACCCTTTCACGCGCGCGGCGGCGCTGGCCTACGCCGATCTCTCGGCAGCCTACCTCGATCACGGCAACACGCTACAGGCCGCACGCGCTCTGCTGAAGCGTCGTCGCGACTTTCCCGATATCCCCGACAACCTGCGCTACTCGTTGCTCGCGGCTCAGCTGCTCTACCGGGGCGGCAAGCGTGCAGAGGCGAAGAGCCTCTATGGCGACCTCCTCGCGACGCACAAGGAGTCGGTCGTCAACGACGTTCCAGGTATCGAGCCGGGTGAGCCCGTCGGCCAGTACATCGAACGGCGACTGAAGGATCCGGGGCTCGCCGAGGTCGAGGGCGAAGATATCGAGAAGCTGCGAACGCCCCTGGAGATGATCTGGCGTGCCCCGGCAGACCTCGAGAGCGCGGATGAGAAACGATTCCTGCGTCCCACGGGCTCGGTCCCCACAAGTGCGATGAACTGCTTCTTCACGCAGACGAGCCGGTCGATCCAGTGCCGTGAGCTGGCAACGGGAATTCCCCGATACACGGTGAACCTGACGATGATACCCGGCTTCCATGTCGACGAGCCCCGCTACAGCCGGCGGTTCGTCCGCAGCGGCATCCGCCAGATCCGGGGACGATTCGTCGGCGAATTGCTCGTCCTCCACGATCACAAGAACATCTTCGCGGTCGATCACGCGAGCCGGAAGGTACGCTGGAACGTCCCCTTCGAGGACTCGAGACCGGCCGGCGCACGCCGCAACGTGAAACCGGGAGCACGCCTCGACCCCTCCCGCGCGATTCCCGCGCTGAGCGAGCAGCTGAGGGGCGTCCGTGTTACCGATCGACACATCTTCGCGACAACCAGCCGGCGGAGACTTCTGTGCTTCGACCTCGGCGGTCGCCAGCTCTGGGAACGAGAGCTGGAGTTCGATCCCTCGACGCCCCCGCCGATCACGAGCGATGGCGAGGTCTTTGTCATCTCCCAGCTGACGACGCGCTACCATGGGTTCACGGTCCAGCGCGGCAGCCCGTCCGGGAAGGTCTTCGATGTCAAGCGCGACCGACGCTTCGCACGCCGCATCGACGACCCGATCGAGCTCGACGGCGGTCACGTGCTCATGCCGTTGTCGACGGAGGTGCAGCTGATCCACCTGCCGACGCGCAGGGTCGTGTGGACCTTCTCACGTTCGCCCGCGACGATCGAGAGAGTCTTCCACTCCAGGCAGGCGCCGGGCGAGGTCATGATCGTGACCCAGGAGGCGGGCAAGTGGGCACTCGTCGGCGTACGTATCGCAGGGGGTGAAGAGGACTGGCGCTACGAGAATTTCTCCGCCGGTGCGCGACAGTTCTGGGTCCAGCGGGACGGCGATCAGCTCTTCGTACTGCACGGGGGCAACCAGCTGGAGATGGTCGGCCTCGAGACACGGCGCATCCCCGGACAGATCCACTCGAATGTGGCAACGCTCTGGCCGCATCGAGACATCCGGCTCGGCAATTTCTTCAGCCGACCGTCACGTCCGGAAATTCACGTCGGCGAAAACGCGCTGTTCTTCCCCGAGCCGAGCCCGATGATCAGCGTCTTCGACAGGGTCAAGGGCACGATCCTGAACTCACCAAGCAACCCGCTGAGCACCTTTCTCGTCGAGAAGAGGTCCTACCGCACCGCGGTCGTCGGCCGCCGACTCGTCGTGCTGACGGACGGTGGGGACTGCGCCTTCCGTGGAGCGTCGTCGCATGTGATCGACGACAGCCTCGAACGCCGCATGACCCTGGTCGAGAAGCACGTCGTTGACCGCGCCGACGTCGGCACGATCGTGGAGCTCGCCCTCTCGTACTTCCGCGCCGGGGACTTCAAGACGGCGACCGGGATGTTGGACCGAGCACTGCGCTCCGAGGAATTGCTCTCAACCGCGCTACCGGAAGAAATCGACGGACTCGCGTTTCTGCTCGAGGGACTCCATCAGGAGGCGATGAAGACCGTATCCTCGGCGGAAATCACTGCACGTTTTCTCGTGGATCCGCCGACGGTCGACGGACAGCTCGATGACTCCTGGTCCTACGCGCACCGTACCCTCGTCACCGGGCCGCGCAACCTCAATCTCATACCGGCGCCCGGTAGACGACGCCAGTGGGAAGGTGAGGAGGATCTCTCGGCCGTACTCTACACAGGGTGGGACGAGGGCTACTTCTACTTCGCCCTCGATGTCGACGACGACGTCCTGCGCGCGTTCGACCGTGACGCCGAGTACTGGCGTGGTGACTGTCTGCTGATCGGTCTCGACCCGAACGGCGACGGCGGCTATCAGCAAGGCAGCGACGATCAGCTGATGACACTCGCCCTGACGATACCCAAGCGAAAGAAAGGCGCGAAGAACCCGGACGATGACGACCGGCCGGAGAATGGCGACGATGACGACGATGATGACGACGACGACGACGGCGCCCGTCGTCCGGAGGGACAGTTCTCCGTGAAGAAAAAGGACGACAACAGCGGAGCGATCTACGAGGTCGCGTTCCCGTGGACCTCCTTTCCCCGCTTCAGCGATGGCCCGCCTCCCGAACGAGGCTTCGGGTTCGGACTCAGCCTCCTGCTCACCGACGACGACAGCGGCCGCGGCGCGACGAAGACCCTCAGCATCAACCCCTGTCACCTGATCCCTCGCAAGCAGCGCAACTTCTACATCTGGCGTCACATGATCCCGGAGTTCTTTCCGCGCATCCGACTGCGTTAGCCGTCGGCGGACGTTCGACGCCCAAACAATCGCTTGACAATCCTCGCCGATCCGGTAACCTCCGTCTGCGAAAGGCCTTACACGCAGAGCCAGGGAGGGTACCATCGCGCTGATCTCGCGGATCTTCGGGCCCTTGACGCTGACGGTCCTCGCCGCCCCGCTCACCGCGTGCCGAAGCGTCGAAGCGACCCGCGGTCTTCCGCCACTCCTCGAGATCTACGCGACACCGGCGCTCGAGACCACCGACGGACGCGGGGAGGTCCACCTGCGTCCACTCGGAAGCTACGAGGATCTCGGCACCGAGGAAGACGGAACGGACGCGTGGCGCGTCTTCGTCCTCAAGCCCCTGGGGCAGTTCCGGTCCTCACGTCGTCGCGGACTGGCGCGGATCCTGCCGCTCTGGCAGTACCGCCGCACACGCACGGTGGACGGAGGCGACGACATCGACTGGATGCTCTTCCCTCTGCTCTTCGGCGGCGACGATCCTGACAAGGGCGCCTACTTCGCCGTCTTCCCGGTCGGCGGTCGACTGAAGGGACTTCTCGGCCACGAGCGCATGGACTTCGCGCTCTTCCCGCTCTGGGTTCGACTCCAGCAGCAAGAGCGCGTCTCGACCAGCTTCCTCTGGCCGGTCTTCAACGTCACCTCCGGAGGCGGCTGGTCGGGCTGGCGCACCTTTCCGTTCTACGGGGAGTACGAGTGGCTACGCGACGACGGCTCACCCCGCGCGCGCCGTCATACGATCCTCTGGCCGTTCTGGATCGTCTCGGACACCTGGTACGAGGGCAAGAAGACGCACGTTTTCTTCTCGATGCCGTTCTACGGAGTTCGCGAGAACGAGCGCTCGGTGACGCGTACCTACGCCTGGCCGCTCTACGTCGAGTATCATGACAAGCTGCGTGACGAGAGTTTCGTCGGCGGCTACTTCCTCCCCTACCGATTCGGCGAACGCCAGGGAAGACGCTACTTCGACCCCTGGCCGTTCTTCGGCATCAAGGAGGTGGAGGAGACCACGCTCGAGGAAACCGAGTACCACCGATTCCGGGAGTTCGCGATCTGGCCGATCCAGCGCTACGAGTGGTCACGAGATATCCGCGAGGAGACCGAGAGGCTCTGGATTCTGCCATTCTACTGGAACCATCACACCATCGACCTCATCGACGACACCAGCCAGCGAAAGTGGAAGCTCTGGCCGCTCGTCGGCTACGAACGCGACAACGACGACCTGCTGATCGAGACCTTCTCCCCGTTGTGGATGCACCGCCGCGACTGGAGCCGCACCTGGGGACGGCTCTTCGCCTGGTTCCGGTTTCGTGAGAACCCACGCTACACTGGCTGGGAGCTGTTCTGGGGCACCTTGTACTGGGGCGCCGGCACTGCGGAGCCACGCGAGCAGGGGGCCGCGGAACTCCCTGCTGTCCCGGCCGATGAGAACCCCACGGACGGGTTCCTCTTCAGCATTCTCGGCGGACTCTTTGAGTATGGCGAACGCGAGGATAAACTGACGCTCAGAGTCCTCTGGATTCGGTGGTGGTAGAGCGAACACAGATGCAGCTGGGACGATGATCGGCGCGATCTCGAGGCTCGGAGGACTCGTCGTCGAAGCCGCCGTCAGCACCGGGTATAGCCTGGGCCTGCTGGTTCACACGACGCTACAGCTTCCCCGGGGCCTGACGCGACAGACCTTCCGGTCGTTCCTCACACAGCTCTGGCTCTGCGGCGTCCAGTCCATCCCCGTGACGTTTGTAGTCGCGATCTGCACCGGCGCGATCGTCGCGATGAACACGGGCCTCGCCCTCGAGGACTTCGGCCAGGAGCGGCTCATCGGTCGTGTGATCGCGATCTCGATGGCTCGCGAGATGGGTCCCTTCATGACCGCTCTGACACTGGCTGCCAGCGTCGGATCCGCCATGGCCGCCGAGATAGGCACCATGAAGGTGTCGGAGGAGATCGACGCCCTCGAGGTAATGGGCATCGACCCGGCGCGCTTTCTCGTCCTGCCCCGTCTCGTCGCGATGACCGTGGTAACGCCCATCCTGACGGTCTACGTCGTCCTCGTGGGAACGCTCGGAGGCGCATTGATCGGCGCTTCGCGCTTCGACGTCACGTTCGACGGGTTCGTGTCCGATGTCGAGACCTTTCTCGACCTCAAGGACATCTACACCGGGCTCCTGAAGTCTCTCGTATTCGGTGTGGTCATCGCGGTCGTCGGCTGCTCCCAGGGGCTTCGCGCCCGCGGCGGTGCCATCGGTGTCGGCCTCGCGACCCGCCGTAGCGTCGTGATATCGTTCCTCCTGATCATCATCTTCGGCTACTTCATCACCTTCCTCGCCTTCGAGCTGAAGTGGTAGGTCATGACACAGACACCCCCCCAGCAGGATCCGGACAGAGGCTCCAGCGGCGCGCCCTCCGCAGGACAGCCTTCTCCCGTGGTCGAGCTGGTCGGGGTCGAAAAGGCCTTCGACACGCAGATGATTCTCCGCGGCGTCGACCTTTCCGTGCGCGCGAAGGAGACGATGGTGATCATCGGCCGAAGCGGCACCGGAAAGAGTGTCACGCTCCGGCACATGGTCGGCCTGGAGCGTCCGGACCGTGGTCGCGTCAGCGTCTTCGGAGAGGACGTCGCCGGAATCCACAGGCCGAAGCGCGAGAGCTTTCTGAGACGCATCGGCTTTCTTTTCCAGTCCGGAGCGCTGCTCAACTGGATGACGATCGCGGAGAATGTCGCGCTTCCCGTTCGTGTGCACGCCAAGGCGACCCCCGAGGAGGAGATCGAGACACTCGTCATCGCGCAGCTGCGCCGAGTCGGGCTGGAGTCTGCAAGGAACAAGCTGCCAGGGGAGATCTCCGGAGGCATGAAGAAGCGCGCCGCTCTCGCACGCGCAACGATCCTCGACCCGGAGCTCGTTCTCTACGACGAGCCGACGTCGGGACTCGACCCGGTCATCGCGAGCTCGATCAACGATCTGATCGTCAAGACGGGCTCGACGATGGGAACGACGCAGGTCGTCGTCACCCACGACATGGAGAGCGCTTACCATATCGCGGACAGCATCGCGATGCTGTACGAAGGAAGGGTCGTGGCGCTCGGCACGCCGGAGGAGATCCGGCATTCAGAGAACGAAGTTGTTCAGCAGTTCATTCACGGGAAGACGGACGGTCCACTGATCATCGACGCTTGACAGCCTATGAGAGAGCCCCTCGGATACGAGAGCAGTTCATCTCAGCCGAGGTCGAGACGCCAGAGCGAAGGTCGTGAGGTGTCTTGTAGAGTTCTGACGAGAAGGAGATCGGCCAACATGGCCACCTTCGCGCCGGCTTGACTCTCTCGAAGGACTGGTAGGTCACAAGGAGCTCCAGAGATGACAAAGAAGCACTTCTTTCGCGATTTCGTGGTCGGACTGCTGTTTCTCGGCGGCATCGCCGTGATCGCTTACGCGACCCTCTGGCTCGAACGCGTACCGTGGAAGCAAGCGCATGCTCTCACAGTTCGGTTTCCGGAGGTCGACAACCTCAAGCTCGGCGAACCCGTCCTGATCCACGGTGTACGGATCGGCCAGGTAGAGACCATCGAGTACACCGATGATCCGAGCGGCGCCGGAAACCACGTCATCGTACGGCTCACTCTCGACCTCGACCTCAGCGCCAATCTGAACCGCGAGACACGGTTCTCGGTCCGAAGCGCGGGTCCGCTCGGTGGACGCGTTCTCGAAATCGATCCTGGACCGAGCACGGAAACGAAGACACCGACGGAACCGGGCTACGTTTTCACCGGCGAAGCTCAGGGCGATATCTTCAAGCAGGTCGGAAAGCTCGCCGACATGCTCTCCGAGGTTGTCGGCGAGAACCGTGACCGCCTCAAGGACACGATCGAAGACGTCCGTACCATCGTCGAACGTGTCGAGAAAGGCGAGGGACTCCTCGGCGAGATGGTCGCCAACAAGCAGCTGGCCGAGGACGGCAGGCAGATCGTCACCGACGCGAGAACCTTCATCACCGACCTGAGCACGAATGACGGCCTCCTCTCGGCGCTGTTGAGCAACACCAAGATGCGTGACCACTTCCAGAAGCTGGCGGAGGACCTCTCGAACGCCGTCTCCCCCGAAAACAGCGAGACCGGCGCCGTCTCGGCGCTGCTCTACGACAAGAACATCAGCGACGACTTGCGCGCCATTATCGATAGCGGCAAGCAGTTCACGAGCGACGTCGCGTCGGGTGACGGCCTCGTCGGGAAGCTCCTGAGGGATGCCGAGTTCGCCAAGGCGGCCGAGACCGTGATCGTAGACGCGAGCCAGGCGATGACGAACGCCCGCTCGGTGGCCGAGCGGATCAACCGCGGCGAAGGTCTGCTCGGCGAGTTCATCAACGACGAGGAAGTCTTCGGAGAGATCAAACGCATCGTCGTCATCGCCCGCGAGTCGCTCGAGGATCTGCGGGAGCAGGCGCCGATCAGCACCTTCGCCAACGTGCTCTTCACGGCTTTCTGAACTCGCGCGAACGCGGACGCTCCGCTGACCTCGAAAGCTCCGGTTCCACGAACCGCAGCAAGCCGGTACTCCACCCGGTATCCCGCCGCGTCCCGTCGTCTCGACAGGCCGTCGAGAAGGTCGTTTCGGCCGAGTGCCGGTGGTTTCGTCTCGATCGACCGGCCGGGGAGTGCCCGTGAGTTTCTGCACACCTGCCTGCTGCGGGAGGGTCTCGATGACTCCCGGCAGACCCTTCGGAGAGCAGGTCGTTGGTCTGGAGGCTGTTTCAAGACCCCATCCGGGCCTCGGCCGGCTACGGCGACACGGATGTTCCGCCGGGCCTCCTCGACGATCGACTCCGCAAGTTCTACTCCGCAAGTTCGACCCCGCAGGGTCGACTCGTCGGCCTGCCTCGCCTCGGGCCGCCGGAGCGGGTCCTGAAGCAGCCTCTCAGAGGAAATACCTGAGCAATCCCGGCCCCATCCTGGTGACCGACAGGTGCTTCGCCAGGTAGCCGAGCCTCGGCGCAAGACGCAGCAAGCACGCCATGCGGACACGCACTGACGGGTCGCGAAGAAAGGTGACGAGATCCTCGAGCACGGCACCGAACCTCGGTGTGTAGGGATACCACCAGATCTCGGGCTTGCCTGAAAGCTCTTCGTCCACGTACTGCGCCTCGACCGTCTCGAGGAGCCCTTGCACGCCATGGGTGCGTCCGAATCCCGAGTCCTTGCAGCCACCCCAGACGCTGTTCGACTCCCCGTAGGTCGTCAGGTGAGTGTTCAACGTGACGACACCGCATTCGAGCTTCGGCGCCAGGACCCGGACCCGACCCGGATCGCGAGTCCAGATCGACGCGGTCAGCCCGAAAGCGCTCTCATTCGCTCGTCGCACGGCCTCCTCGGTGTCGCGAAAGGTCTCCACCGTGACGACGGGTCCGAAGGTCTCCTCCCGGGCGATCCGACTGGCGGACGGGGGATCGAGGACGATCGTGGGCTCGTGAAAGAGCGCACCGAGATCCTCGCGCCGCCGGCCGCCAACGGCGACGGTCGCGCCGCGGCTCACCGCATCATCGACATGCTCGACGACCTTCACCAGCTGCGACTCACTGGTGAGGGGACCGAGGTCGACATCGTCCGAGAGCGGGTCGCCGACTCGAAGCGCGCTCACCTCGGCAACGAGACGATCGATGAAGGCCTCGCGTACGGCGTGGTCGACGTAAACTCTCTCGACGGACGCGCAGGTCTGCCCTGCGTTCACCATCGAGCTCCACGCGATGCCACGCGCCGTGCGTTCGAGATCCGCGTCGGCGCATACAATCGCCGGGTCCTTGCCGCCGAGCTCGAGCAAGACCTTCTTCGGCCCACCCGCCGCGATCTCCATGACGCGACGCCCTCCCGCGACCCCGCCCGTGAAGACGACCGCGCGCACTCGCGGATCGGCAACGAGAGCCTCGCCCACGTCCGCACCTCCGTGAACGATCTGCACGAGGCTCTCGTCGAATCCAGCCTCACGACACAGGTCAACGATCGCATCGCCGATGAGCGGCGTCAGCGGCGAGGGCTTGAAGACGACCCCCCCACCCCCACAGAGGATCGTCGCGATCTGCGCCATGGGAATCGAGAAGGGGTAGTTCCACGGGGCGATCACGGCCCAGACCCCGTAGGGACGCATGTGAATGCGTGCCCGCCGAGCGGCGAGAAAAGGCTGGAAGTGGGGCGCGCGGCGGGGCCGGAGAGCTCGTGGCCCGCGGTGAATGAGAAACGACAACGCGTCGAGGACCGGAAAGACCTCTGCCACCATCGCCTCGAGCACCGGCTTGCCTTGCTCGCGCGCGATCGCTTCCGCAAGAGAGCGGTGCCTCCGGAGGACCGCACTGCGAAGGCGTCGCAGGAGAACCACACGAGTGGCGACCGGCACGTCGCGCCAGCGTGCACGAAAGGCCTCATCCGCACGCGCAGCGCGCTCGGCGACAAGACTCGCGTCGGCAACAGGGACCTCGCCGAGCGTCGCCCCGTCCACCGGGCTCGTGCTACGAATCGAGTCATACATACCGTCGAGTCTACTTGCAGGCGGCCAGAAAGGCGATCAGATCCGCAACGTCCTGCGGGCTCGAATCCTGCAAGAGCAGCTCCGACATCGCCGACGTGGCCTCGGGGGTCAGCCGCAGGATCTCCGCGACGGGTACGCGAACGTCCGCTCCGTCGGCGCTCGTGACCACGACGTGCTCAGCAGTTCGCGAGGCGACGATGCCGACGTGCACCTCCCCCCTCGTCGTGACGATCGTGTGCTGCACGAAGGCCGGCTCGACGCTCCTGGAGGGCTCGAGGATGCTCTCGAGCAGCGCCCGACGATCTCTCTGCGCACCGATCCCGCTGAGATCCGGGCCGAATTGGCCCCCCTCCATGCGGACGCGGTGACAGCGTTTGCATCCCGCGCGGGCTCCACGCCCGAAGATGACCTCGCCACGCGCCTCGTCACCGTCCAGAGCGAGAATCGTCGCCGGGTCGACGATAGCGCCGAGCCTCTCACGCCGCTGCTCCCGCGGAAGGAAGCGGCGAAACAGCTCGTGAACGCGCGGCTCCGGACGGGTCGCCACCGCGGCGAGGACATCCTCGCGCACGGAGCGGTCGAGCCGTCCGTCGTCGAGCAGCCGGACGAGGCGCAAGCTGCCTCGCGGCGAGTCCAGCAGCGACGCCAGAGCGCGTCGACGGATCCCCGTCTCGACCTCCGCCACGTCCCGAAGGACCGACTCCGAGCGCAGAGCTCGAGCTCGATCGACGTCGACGGCAAGGCTCTCGCCCGTCGCTTCCGGAGCTCGCAGCGTCTCCACCCACTCCCACAGCAGCCTCAGCCCGTCGTGATCGACCCTCCGGGATCCCACCGGCGGCATGCGGGATGCACCCTGCGCCGCCATGCGGTAGACGAGCGTCGATCGGCCCGCATCCCCGGGAGCGACGACACGCGCCGATGTCATCTCGAAGGACCCGAGCTTCGGAGCGACGTCGACCATTCTCGTGCGCCCCAGAGAATGCTCGTAGCTCAGGTCGATCGTGGCGGCGCCGCCCCCTCCGCCGCGATGGCACGGGGAGCAGTTGACGTGGAGATAGGACCGCGCCCGAGCCTGGAGGCTGGCGCTCGTGTCGCGGGACGAGACGAGCGCGGGCCTCCTCTTGCCGAGCTGCCGGTCACCCTCCTCGAGGAGTCCATGATCGCGAAGTCTCTCGAGCTCATCGCGATCCGCGTGCAGTGGTGTGGTGCGCCCCGCGAGCTGACGTGCCTCGAAACCGAGCACCGCGCTCGCCTTGAAGTTGTGACAGAGCCGACACGTTGCCCGGCTGGCGAAGATCCAGCGTCGCGTGCTGGTTTCTCCCGGAGTGCGGCCATCGACGATGGTGATCTCGCTCTCCTTGCCTCCCGGCGGCACCAGATGGGCATCGCTTCCATCGCTGCTCCACTCGTACGTGTACGACCTCCACTCTCCGCCCTGGCGATGCAGGAGCCTCGTCTCGACGCGCCGCTCTCTCAGAGAGAGGGTCTTCGCGAAGACCGTACCGTCCGGGAACTCGAAGCCGGACGAGCCGCCGGGCAGCGAACGGTCCCCCGGCAACGCGATCCACCGCCGCGCTGTCGCGCCGTCATCCCATCGCTCGGCATGAATCGAGTAGGGCAGGACACCCGGCGCGGGCTGCTGTCTCGCCGTATCCACGAAGAGGCCGGTCTCGCCAAGCCGTCGTGGGAACGCGACGCCGGCTTCCGCCTCCACCTCGCGAGCAAGGCGATAGACGCCACCCTCCTGGTACGACAGGAAGAGCATCTCCCCGGCTGCGTCCTCCCCGAAAGCGACGATCTTGACGGTACAACGCGCCAGCTCGCGATGGCGCGTCACTCGTTCGCCATCGTGACGCAGCCCCCAGAAGATGCCAGTCTCGTAGTCCGCGTAGACGTACTCTCCGACGAGCTCCGGCAGCCGCAATCCGCGGTAGACGCGGCCGCCGGTAACAGAACGAGCCTCCGTGTGCGGATGTTCCGCGGTCGGCGGCAGGATAGGCGTCGGTCCACGCTTCTGGTCCGGTCGGATCGGCTGTCGGCCCTCCATGATGCTCCAGCCGTAGTTGCCGCCGCGCACGACGCGAAAGACCATCTCCCAGAGCTCCCAGCCGACGTCACCGACCCAGAGGTCGCCACTGAAAGGATCGAAGCTGATCTTCCACGGATTGCGCAGACCGTAGGCCCAGATCTCCGGACGGACCCCGGCCTGCCCGACGAAGGGGTTGTCCGACGGTACACGGTAGCGCGGCCCGTTGACGGAACGCACGTCGATCCGCAGGATCGACGAGAGGAGATTCCCGACGTCCTGACCGGCTGTCAGTCCGTCCGGCGGGGAGGGTGCGGTCGCGTCTCCCGTCGAGATGTAGAGGTAGCCATCCGGACCGAACTGAAGACAGCCCCCGTTGTGCCCGCCACTGAGCCAGGTGATCAGGACCTCCTCGCTCGCCTCGTCGATGCTCAGACGTTTCCCGGACCTGCAACGAAAGCGGCTGACTCGCGTGCCATCGGGCTCGTTTCCGGGTAGCACGTAGCAGAGGTAGACGAGGAAATTGCGCTCGAATCCGGGATCGAAGGCCAGCCCGTAGATGCTCCCCGCCTTCGGATCGCGTGCGCGAAGGTCGAGCGCGACGTGGAGATCAGCGGCGTCGTGGGCGTTCGCGAAGGTGACGACGCGCGCGTTCTGCTCGACGACGAGGATCCGTCCCGACCCGGGCACGTGTGTGACGACGACGGGGCTCTTCAGCTCGAGTGCCGGCATCACACGCTCGATGCGATACGGAGGCGGCGGCTCCGGCCTGCCACGCAAGCGAGAGGAGGCCCACCCGACTCGCCGCGCGCCGGACGCATCATCGGCGCTCACGCCCGGCGATGACACGAGCATGGCGATCAGCGCCGGCACGAGCCGTCCTATCCGCCGAGCCACGGCGACACCTTGCTCCAGACCGCCCAACCGGCGAAGAAACCGAAGAAGGCGATCGACCAGATCATGATCGCCATGCGCCAGCGGCTCATACGAATCGCGCCGCGCAGCCGGAAGCGGTTCATCCACAGGAGAGTGATCGAGTAGAAGAACATCACGCCGCCGTTCATCGCGGCGGTGAGCTTGAAGAGCGTGAGCGCCTTGAGGTCCCGGACCCCGAGCAGAAGTACGGAGCCGAGAAGGATCGTCCCCCACAGGAAGACGTAGTAGAGTCGACTCTGGGTCCATCGCTCGCTCCCGGGCAGCCAGTTCGTCTTCACGAGGTCCGCCGAGATGCGACTGGACGCATCGAGGACGCCGAACTCGGTCGTCAGGAGAATCACCGCGCCCATGATCAGGAAGAGCGTCTTGATGACTCCGCTGAAACGGTTCTCGATCTCGACTGCCTCGCCCCAGACGAAGCTCATGTCGGCACCGAACTTCGCCGCACCAGCGGTCTTCTCGCCGCTCGCGTCGTAGAAGAGGGCGTAGCAGATGAGTGTCAAGAGCACGAGCGAGACGAAGCACGTGAGGAAGAAGGACAGAAAGTGCTCGATCGAGGCAGCGCGCCACCACCTTCTCCAGCGCGCGTTGTTGGCCGCGTCGGACGGGAACTGATAGCCGATCTCCGAGACCGCCTCGTCCTGGCCCGTGATCGGACTCGTGATACGACCGATGTAGCGCCCCATCCCGTAGCCCTTGTCCTTGACGTAGTTGCTCTGGCCCAGGTTGAGCGTTCCCCCGGCACCGGCGAAAGCCAGCGCCCCGAGGAGCATCGCCGCAGTCAGCTGCTCGCCGAACTCGGGGATACCTCCGATGTTGATCGCGCCCTCGAGCTGCGCAACGATCGCCTCGCCCCGCCCGGGCAGGAGAAGGGCAGCGAGAACGACGACAAGAACGAGGATCAGCGACACGAGCACCAGCTGGACGCGCTCGACCGTCTCGTAGACGACCTTGCCGGCTGTGAGAATGAGGCCGCAGACGAAGAGGCCGCCCACGGCCATCCACACCATCGCGGTGGCGCCGTCCTGCGACAGTCCGCCGTTTTCGTCGGGCTCCCAGATCATCCAGCTGAGCACCGTGGCCGCTCCGGTCGACCACGCGGGGATGATCCACGGAACGACGTTGAAGATCAGGAAGACCCAGGCCCAGTGGCGGCTGAGTCGCGCGAAGCCCGTCGTCGCGCTCTCGCCGGTCGCCAGGCTCCAGCGGGTGATCTCCATGTTGAGGAAGTACTGCGTCGCGACACCCAGGAGGCACGCCCAGAAGAAGACAAAGCGACTCTCGAAGGTGATATACGGCCAGAGGATGAACTCACCGCTGCCGAGAGCCAGACCGGCGAGCATGATGCTCGGCCCCATCATCTTGCGCAGCGGCACGGGTTCGGGAAGATCGCGGACGCGCAGAGGCGGCATCGTTCCGGGTCGGACGAGGTCCTCCTCGACCGAGCGATCGTCAGGAGCCGTGGACATACCGAATCTCCGTAACCGTCAGCCCGGCGCTCGTCGACCCCGGGACCGGAGCGAGGACTCGCGATGCGCGCAGGGCCGCCCGTCCGGCGCCGGACCGAGATCGAGGAGGAAGGATCCCGGAGCCGGGAACGAGGATCTTCCGACCATCAGCCGGCAACGCGCTGCGACCTCGTGAGTGACGTGGATCGCGCCGTCGACGAGGCCCACCGCCTCCGGACGCGGCACCGACGCGAAACGGGCCGGCAGGCAGCTCGTCGCTTGAATCGGCACGCAGATCTCGCTGCCCCCATCGACGTTGCCGTCGTCGCGCTCGGAGCACGGACTCCGTCGGGACGAAGCGACGTTCGACGCAGCGAGGCGAGCCTTGCCGACAGCACCCTTGACGTCGAGCTGGAGCAGTGTGTACTCGCAGTGACACGTTCCGTCTTCGTTGTCAGTGACCCTCGAGCCCGGTCCGCAGCGACCGCTGTCCGGGAGGTGCCCGCGGGTACAGCCGCCCGGGTCGAGCCTTCCGGGATGCCGACCGACGGACCATTCCCGCCGACTCCGACGACGAGCAGAACGACCCGAACGCATCCGGAAGCACCCTCGACGATGAACTGCTTGTAACCGATGCCGTTCTCGTGGTCCACGCCGTCGTGGCCGGGCCTGGTCTTCCCGAGAGGGCGAGCCGGGGTCGGGCCCCGCGGGGGTCGCCACGCCGCAGAGACGCGTCGCGGGAAGTCCGGCGAGAGCCGTGACGAGCGCGCGAGGCGGCCCGGGAACGCTGAAGAACCGGCATGCCGGTGCTCCGTGATCCGGAAACGTCCCCGTCGACCACCTGCCCTGTGGCGACGGCGAGACCTCTCGCTGCGGCTCCGCGTGTTCGCCTCCGGGGTCCGTGGAGAGTACAATTCCCCGGCGCTCGGGAACCGATGCTGACACCCGCACGATCTCGCCCCATCTTCCGTATCGGCCTCGCATCAGCGGTCGCGTTCGCGCTGTCCTGCTCACCCTCGGGCAACGACGAGCCCGCGGAGACGACGCTGGCCGAGACACCACGGCTCTACCCGCAGCACCCGGTGCCCGCGGAGCTGACGGCAGACCGTGACCGCATCCAACGCTTCTTCAAACGCGGCCTGGTGACGGAGTCGACCCGGTTGAACCGCCGGCTCCTCGAGCAGCTCGTCGAGGCCTGGGGGGAAGAGAGCGTCAAGCTGGTGCCCTATCACTACAACTACGGCCTCTGCCTGAAGTCCGCGGGCGCGATCGACCTGGCGCTGTCGGAAACCGAGAAGGGGCTCGAGAAGTGGCCTCGGAGCTTCCACCACCAGACCCTGCGAGCGATTCTGCTGATGTCGCAGTCCGTCGAGCGCGAGGGAATCGTCGACGGGACTCTCGAGGCTGTCGAGGGCGTCGTCGCACCGGAGCGTCACGCGCTTCTCGAGGCGATCGGCATCTCGGCCGCGGACGTGCACGTCCAGTGGGCGAACGTCCTCTTCCGAGACGGGCAGATCGAGAAGAGCCTCGCGGCGCTCGAACGTGCGACGGCATCGGCCCCGAACTCGCGATCGGCTCGCTCGCTGCGTTGCGAATGCCTGATCGGAATCAGCCGCTTCGCCGACGCCATCTCGACCCTCGAAGAGCTCGTCGACGAGCAGCCCGAGCTGCGGCTGGAGTCGATGCTCGCGCACGCCTACGCCCGGACCGGGAAGTTCGCGAAGGCCTGGAAGCTCGTCGAGCCGCTGCGCGATCGCGTCAAGGCCGGAGAGGCAACGCCCGGCCGGAAGGAGAAGATCGAACGTTCCCTGGCGATCGACGGAGCCACCGCTCTCAACGGCCTCGAACGACACGCCCAGGCCAGGGACTTCTTGCTGCCCTGGCTGCTCGAGGCTCCGGAGGACCGCGAGGGGCTCGATGAGCTCGTCGCTGCGCTGCGAGGCATGGGCCGGTCGACGGCGGCCGGCGTGCTGCAGCTGCGCCTCGAGGAGCTTCACGCATATCACCACGAGTCGAGCCAGGCGAAGTCGGCGAAGAACGCCCACCGGGCGACTCGTTCGGACTACCACCGGTCCCGCGGCGCGCTCGAGATCGACCGCCTCGACCTCGCGATCGACGCGTCGAGGACGGCGATCAAGACCTCGCCACGGATGCCCGAGCTCTACCTCGTCGAGGTCGAGGCCTACGCGCGCCTGGGTCGGCTGAAGGGTGTCGGGTCGCAGCTGAACCAGGTGATGCGACTGACGAAGTCGCCGATCGTCGGCCTGTGTCTCGCGCGCATCCTCGTGCGACTGGACAACAAGGTCGCCGCGGAGTCCATCGTCGTGGGAGTCGAGAACAACCTGCCGACCGATCCGATACGCCGCGCAGCGATTCGCGCGCACGCGCTGTGGACGCGACTGGCTCTCGGACAGTCGGAGCACGTCGCGACGGCGATGTCCGGGCGGAAGAGTTCCGAGATGGCGCGTGCCGCGCCCGACATCGTGCTCCTCTGCCGTGCCGAGGCCGCACTCGGGTCGGGTGATCCCGACGCGGCACGATCGACGGTGTCCCAGAACTTTCGCTCGCTGATCGGCGGCGAGTCACAGGCGCGCGCGCTGCGCACCGTCCTCGACGCCCTGCAACGCGAGAAGCCGGGCGACAGCGTCGATACGAGTGACCTCGTGGATCAGGAGGAGATGGCGGCCCGCCTCCTCTCGATGCCGATCGTGGCGAAGAGCACCGAGGCGAAGCGTACCGTCGAGAGCGCTCTGGACATCGTCGCGAGACGACGGAAGATCCTCGAGCGCATGGGTGACTTCTCGGACTCCGACGTCCTCCCTCTGTGGCACGAGATGCACGCGCTCTACATGTCGGGGGGCGCTCACCGCAAGGCACGCGGACTCGCGTGGTTCCTCTGGGGCCGCGACCGCCACGGGCTCGAGTCGAACCTCCGCCTCGCGGCTTCGCTGTCGCGCCCGCGGGAGGTTCTTTCTCGACTCGCGGCGCTCCTGCGCGCCGAGAAGAAGGCGCCGGACGACCCTCGCGTCACCGAGGGGCTGAAGACCGCACGCTCCCTGCTGGGGATCTCCCCATGAAACGAGAGCGCCGCTGGACTCTGCCTCTTCTCGTCGCCGCTGCACTCACCGGCTGCTCCCGCGACGATGCAGGTCCACCGGAACGGCCCGGCGACACCGAGGGCATCTTCAGCGAGATCGCCGCCGGCGCCGGAGTTCACTTCCGGCTGCAGAACGGCCGAAGCGACGCGCACCACATCGTGGAGACGATGATCGGCGGCGTCGGATGGATCGACTACGACGGCGATGGGGACTTCGACCTCTATCTTCCGAACGGCCACGACGCGTCGATCGACGCGTGGAAGGAGGGCAAGCAGAGCAACCGTCTCTACCGCAACCGTGGCGACGGCAGCTTCGACGACGTCACCGAGGCAGCCGGCGTCGGAGACCGGCGCTACTCCAGCGGTATGGCCGTCGCCGATTTCGACAACGACGGCGACTCGGACCTCCTAGTGACGAACATCGGCAGGAACACGCTCTACCGCAACCGTGGCGACGGCACCTTCGAAGACCACACCGAGAAGGCCGGCCTGACTCACGAGGGATCCAACTCCAGCGCCGTGTGGTTCGATCTCGACCGAGACGGCGACCTCGACCTCTACATCACGAGATACCTGCGCTACAGGCCGCGGCTCGCTCGGTCCTGTCGCGAGCGAAACGTCAACGTCTACTGCCATCCCCGCTTCTTCGCAGGCGAGTCCGACCTCCTCTACGAGAATCTCGGTGACGGCACCTTCACGGAAATCGGCAGGAAGGCGGGGGTCACGAGAGCCGGTCCCGCGAACGGCAAGGGGCTCGGCGTGACCGCGGCGGACCTCGACGGGGACGGCTGGCCCGACATCTACGTCGCTAACGACACGACCGCAAACTTCTACTGGCGTAACACCGGCAAGGGACGCTTCGAGGATGGCGCCTTTGACGCCGGTGTCGCGCTCAGCAACGCCGGGCTCGCACAGGCAGGCATGGGAGTCGATTGCGGAGACGTCGACGGCGACGGCGACCTCGACATCCACGTGACGAACTTCGCCGGCGAGACCAACAACCTCTTTCTCTCGAACGGCAGCGGCAAGTTCCGTGACGGCGTCCAGCAAGCGAATCTCGGACGCTCGCACGGCCGACTCGGCTTCGGCACCTTGCTCGCCGACATCGATCTCGACGGCGACCTCGACATCGTGACGGCAAACGGCCACGTCGACGACAGCGTCGAGAACAGCGACTCGCCCACGGAGAGCACCTACCGGCAGCCTCCCGACTACTTTCGCGGCGATGGGAAGGGACGGTTCGAGCACGCGTCGGCGGACGCCGGAGCCGCCTTCGGGCAGGCGTACGTCGCACGTGGCCTCGCAAGCGCCGACATCGACGACGACGGTGACCTCGACCTCGCGATGGCGACGATCGGCGGCCCGCTCGTCCTGCTGCGCAACAATACACGATCGAGCGCAGCCGGCGAAGGCCCCAACTACCTGCGCGTCCGGCTCCGCGGAACGAGGAGCAACCGGGACGGCTACGGCGCTCGCCTCGAGGCCCGCCTCGGCGAACGCACTCTGGTGCGCGATTGCCAGAGTGCGAGAAGCTACCTCGCAGCGGTCGATCCGCGAGCCCTCTTCGGGCTCGGCAAGTCGACGAAAGTCGACGAGCTGAAGATCACGTGGCCGAGCGGGAAGGTGCAGAGGCTCGAGAACCTCCGGGCAAATCGAGAGGTGGTGGTGGTCGAGAAGTAACAGCAGCGACCATGAGGCCGCGAGCTTCGTTCGGTTCTCACCCCACGAAGGACCTCTGCGACCTCCTGCGCGTCGCGTGCATCGACTCGAAGTGCCCCCCCCCGACCTCCTCGACGCTCACGGGCCACAGCAGCTCCATCTCCACCTCCTGGCGCGTCACCACCGGAAACCCGTAGCGCTCGTTCCGGTGCTTGATCTCCTTGCCGGCCTCCTGGCGCTCGTTGACGAAAACCTCGTGCGCCGAGAGTCGCTGCTCGTTGCGGGCCTGTCCCCTCGCGGGAGCGCCGAGCAGCGATCGACGAATCACCTCCGCGAAGCCGGGGTCGAGCTCGATGCCGATGCTGTTCCGGCCGGAGGCAAGCGCCGCCACGGACGTCGTCCCCGTGCCGAGAAAGGGGTCGAGCACAGTGTCGCCATGGACCGAGTACATCTGGATCAGGCGGTACGGCAGCTCGAAGGGAAACGCGCCGCTCCGAGACCGGGTCTCCGCATCCACAGAGGACTGCGTCACACCGACGAGGTCGACCCAGAGGTCGGAGAACCACACGTTGCGCTCCTCCCAGAAGTACGCGCTGCGACGTCGACAGGCCTTCTCATCCGCGACCTCGAAGACACGCTTACCGCCCTTGCGCAGCACGAGCACGTACTCGTGCTCGTACGTGACGTAGGCACCGGCAGGGAGCATGCCGGAACCCATGAACTTGTTCGGCGCATTCGTCGGCTTGCGCCAGACGACATCGGGCAGCGCCGTGAAGCCGAGCGCCAACATCGATGACAGGACACGAGAGTGATTCGACCACAGCGCGAACTCGCCATCGACGGTTCGGGTCGCGTCACCAATGTTCATGCACGCGATCCCGCCGGGGCGCAGCGCACGCCAGCACCGCGACCAGACGCGGTCGAGTTCATCATGCATGGCCGCGAACGCGGCACCGCCGTCGCCCACCTCCAGGTGAGCGCCGATGTCGGGGTTCATCGAGACGAAGACCTCGTCCCACATCTGGATCATCGGATACGGAGGTGAGGTGACGATGAGGTCGATGGACTCGTCCACGATACTCGACGCCTGCCGCGCGTCCTCGTGATGCACACGATGCGAGGTCTTCATTCCTCCCCCACGGAGAAGCTGCGCCCGATACGCGTCATGTTGCCCCGACGATCGCGAACGCTGATCTTCAGCCTGGCTCCCTCGAGTTCGCGGATCGGACGCTTCAGCAGCAGCTCACGCACCCCGGTCGTGGTCTCGCGGAATCTCGATGCGAGGTTCTCGCCGGCAGCGACGCCGTCGACATCGAAGCTGGCGACAACCTCGAAGCTCGACGCATCCAGTCCGCTGTAGTAGTCGATCATGCCGACGACGATGCGATCGAATCGAGCATTCCGTCCCGCACGAGGCAGCTCGACGGCGAGCACCGGACGGTTGTCATCGAGCATCCAGCCGTAGCCTGCAACGTCCGGACGCTCCGGGTCGTGGTCGAGGTCGATTGGACAGCCGAGATCGATCCAGCGCACGATCGTCAGACGATCTTCGGCGCCGAGTGCCGGAACGCGACCCGCAGCGACGGCCTTCGGCGGCGGCATCGACAGGCCGCGGTAGTCGAGATCCCAGCGGGCCCGGTTCTTCTTCAGGTCGACCTCCTCCCCGGCGCGGACGAGCTTCTCACGGTTCCCCGGCGACGCGGGTGACGGATGGTCATCGTTCGAGAAGCCGTCGAGCCTGCGGCCGAAGAGCTTCCAGACCAGCAGACTCCGCCGTGACTGGAACTTGCGAATGTACCGTGACGCGTTCGGATAGCCCCAGCTGTCGTAACCGATCGGGCGGTGCCCGAAGCGGGCCTTCTCGTCCAGAGCGAGTCGGTAATAGGTGCCCGGGAACTTCCCGTCGCGACGGTGCGGCACCAGCTCGTCGTCGGCGTCGAGCACGAGATTCCCCGCCGGCTTCTCCTTGCTTCGCGAGTGACACGGAACGCAGCTGCGGTCGAGGATCGGCCGGACGTCCCGCCAGTACTCGACGTCGACGACGGCGCGGTCCAGCCTTCGCAGACCGACGGAGTCGTCCACATCCCGACGGACGCCGTAGCTGTCCCGCTCCTTGGTCGTCAGAAGGGGCGTCGATGAGACGAGATTCCAGGGCTCGAAGTCTCGCTTGCCGGCGACGGTCTGCACGAACGCCGTCGGCTTCTGGCTGTGTGCGTGGCAGCCGCCGCAGTCGGTGCGCACCTCGCCCGGACGGAGCTGGTGCCACGTCTGGGACATGTTCAGCACCCTGCCGTGGCGGTCGAGCGTCTGGAACGTGAACGCCGTGTCGGCCGGTATGAGCGCGAGGAAGCTGGTATCCGGATTGCCGTCCGGATCCGCCGGCTGCTCGCCGCCCCGAAACTTGCGCACCGGGATCTCGCCGAGAATGCGAAGCCGCTCCCGAGCGTGACCGTGAAATCGGCGTCCCGCGTACGCGCCACGGTCTCGATCGGTCGTCGGCTCCATCGCGAGAAAGCGGACCGCGTGAATCTCGTCGTTCGTGTAGAGCCCCGCATCGGCTCCCTGGTTGTGCCAGTTGAGGGGCATGCCGTTGCCGTGGCTCGTGAACGCGTCGAGGCCCCGCCACGGATCCCGACCGCCCGCGTACGTAGAGGTGACCGAGCCGTCCGGGACGACACCGTCGGGATAGCTCTCGCGCTTGTAGAGGCTCGAGCTTCCGACCAGGCCGAATGGAGAGCCCCGCGGAAGATGCGGCGAACGCGATCCGTCGTTGCGCAGCCGGGGCAGGTGCCTCGGCTCGGGTACACCGTGGACGCGAGCGTACGGAACCAGCGCACGAGGCCATCCCTCGTTGTAGCGAGGATCGTTCTTGATCAGCAGCAGCCCGGAGGGCTGCTCGACAACCGCGCCACCGCGCACCAGGTAGATGCCTCCGTCGAGTTGCGGCAGATACTCGTACTGGTGATTCACCGGACCCGGCGAGTAGACGGTCAGCATGTGGCCATCCGGAGCGCCGCTCGGATGGGTGAACTTGCCGACGGCCGGCGAGGTCTTGTCGCCCACCACCGAGGGATCCGCCGGTCCTTCCCGACCATGGGAAAACGGCGTCATCGAGATCGAGCCTGTCGGCATGAACGGCATGCGGTACCAGCGTCCCTTGGCATTGTAGTGGCGACCGTAGCGCCACGGCCTGTTCCGCGCATCGCGGCGATACGCCGGACCGAAGGCGACGTGGCCTTCCGGAGACGCCGCCGGCAGCTTCACGTAGGCGCCGAAGCCGCTGTTGTTCTGGTTGTAGTACTCCTCGATGACGAGCGAACCGTCACCCAGCTGCGTCTGGAAGTGGAAGCCGTTCGGAGCACCGCCCGGGTCGAAGGCACTGATGAGGGGCTCCCATCGAGTCCCGTCCGGGTGCATCGTCCACACGCCCCAGGAGATGTCGCTGCGGATTCCCTGAGACTCGAGCGTCGAGAACATCACCCGGCCATCCCGCAGAACGACCGGGTGGAGGGCGCCCGAGATGTTCAGGTGGCCGATCTTCTCGAGATTCGTCGGATCCTCCTCTTCACCGATCGACACGTCGCGGTCATCCATGACGAAGAGCTGCAGAGCGATCGCGGGATAGCCCCTCGCGGGACGGAATCCGTCACGGTTGCTCGTGAAGACGACACGCCCTCCGGGCAGCGGGCAGGGCCCCATGTTGAAGACACCGTAGTCAAACCACGTTCTCTTCTCCCGGGGAGTGCGGTAGTCGGACGACCACGGAGCGGCGCCGGTGTTCGGCGAGAAGCGCTGATTCGTCAAACGGACGATGCGTCCTGTCGAGACATGGATCTTGTAGATGTCGGCGCCCCCGGAAGGAGGGTTCCACTGACTGCGCTTGCGCAGGTCGTGGATCAGGGTGTAGTAGACCCACTCCCCGTCGAACGAAACCATCGGATCGGTCACGGCGCCATGACCGCCCTCGACGAGGACCGTCTCGCCGCCGTCCGGGTGCAGGAGCATCAGGTCCGCGCCGGGTTCCATCGTCACCGGCTGCGAGAAGTCGGTGTAGTAGCGCTTGTGGACCTCGTCCCCCGCCCGCCGGGCGCGGACGTAGACGATGTCGTAGTCCCACCTCACCGAGGGATCGGACGAGACCGGCGGAACGCGCACATCGATGTTCTCGGGAAAGCGGAGCTCATCGTTGGCCACCGCCGCGTGTGTGACGAACGTGAGGTTGATCCAGAATACGAGCCGCGTGCTCCTCGTCCGCACTACCGGTCACCTCCGTTCCGAACGGTTGCGTCGCACCGAACTGAAGCCGCGCCGTCACCGGATCGCGACGACGCGAAGGTCCGAGGCCGCATTCTACACGAGACACGGTCGCGAACACGACGGGAGAACCGGGAAGACCGGGACACGAGCCCGCCGCGACAGGGCGAGCACCCCGGCGACGGTGTGATGTCGTCCTCCCGCCGTCGCTCCGGCTCAGGAGGCGGCGCCGGAACGGCGACTGCCCTGCGAGCCGAAGCGTGCAGGACAGCCGATCGAGGCAGGGAAGGACCGCGCGAAGCTCAGGAGACGACCTTCGACCTCGGCTTGCTCCCGCCGACGGAGGACTTGTTGGACCCGGCTTTCGCCGGCGACCGGGTCGCGCGCTGCCAAACACGGAAGACGAGGCGCGACACCGTGACCGCCACCAGCGTCAACACGGACAGCGTCACGAAGAGGGAGAAGACTGCCCACCAGTCCGGGAAATGGGACCAGCCCATCCACCAGCCGCGGGAGAACAAGCCGAAGTTGACCCCGAAGAGCGAGCAGACCCAGGTGATCGCGCCGAGCAGCACGAGGATGAACGCACCACGACGCCACTCGGCTCCACTGATGGACATCGACACGAAGAGGGCAAACGCGGCGTAGAGAAAGCCGAGCATGACGAACGGCCGATCCCTCGACGAGCCCAACCAGTTGCCGGTAGCAACGAGATAGGGACCGACCGAGACCTCGACCTCTCCCTCGATCACCTCGTACGGGTAGAGGTTCGGAAGGCTGACCGCGTGCGCGTCGAGAAGACCTCCCGTCTCCATCCGCGTCGAGACGAAGAAAAAGATGGCAAAGAACAGCCCATGGACAAGGAGCACGTGCAGTCCCCCACCGACGAACGCGATGCGAGAGCGATCGAACTCGAGGAACGGCTTGCCGTCACGGAAGAAGCTCACCTCCTTCACCGCCCCGAGGCAGAGAAACGCCGACACCACCTGGAGCAACGCCGTCAGCAGCGTTCCGGGCAGGAAGAGCACCTTGAACCAGAAACGGTCTCGCCAGGCTCGGACCGAGTTACCGAGCAGCCAGACGATCACCGTGTAGATCACGACCCAGACGATCAGATGGAGCATGAGGTGCACCCTCCTTCACGTAAGCCTATCATCGCTCCCGAGGACAGGTCCAACACGGCAACCGGCGTGCCGGCTCCGTCCCCCCGGCTCGGGGCGTTTCCCGTTCGCTGCGCGACGCTTTGGGGGGACCTTTCCGCCGGCAGGACGACGACGACGGACCACGGCGCCCTCCGGTCCGAAGACGACGCTGCAGCACATCCCGGCCCGGAGGCCCGGGGAATCCCGAAGCCCCGCCGGTCGAGAGCGGCTGCGGAAGGCTCGTCGAAGACCTCGCCTCCGGCCGATGGCAGATCCGGACTCTCCTCGACGTCAGGCCGCCCCCGGAATACCCGAACGCCCACGAATCGCACCACCGTCGTCTCCACGTCAGAGGGGATTGAGCAGACCTCCGTCTGCGTTACAATGCCACACCGAGAGCAGCTTTGCAGCACAAGAACACCGCGGATCACGACCTCTCCCGTGACGTCGCCGCGAACCCTTCAATGGAGGAAACAGGAACGTGTCTCGACCCGTGACTCTCTTCACCGGACAGTGGGCGGACCTGCCGTTCGAGACCCTGTGCCAGAAGGCCAAGGAGATGGGCTACGACGGCGTCGAGCTCGCCTGCTGGGGCGATCACTTCGACGTCGGCAAGGCCCTGGAGGACGACGGCTACTGCAAGGGGCGCTGGGAGACTCTCCACGAGCATGGCCTCACCGCCTACTCGATCTCGGCGCACCTCGTCGGTCAGGCGATCTGCGACAACATCGACGAGCGGCACAAAGAGATCCTGCCCCCGGAGATCTATGGCGACGGCGAGGCGGAAGGCGTCCGCCAGCGTGCTGCGCAGCACATGATCGATACCGCCAAGGCGTGCCGCCTCTTCGTCAACGCACGCCCCGAAGGCGAGGAGCACCCCGCGGTCGTCAACGGATTCACCGGCTCGAGCATCTGGCACTCGATTTACGCGTTTCCGCCGACCAGCCAGGAGTACTGGGACAGGGGATTCAAGGACTTCGCTGATCGCTTCGGCCCCATCCTCGACGCCTTCGATGCGGAGAACGTCAACTTCGGCCTCGAGGTCCATCCCACCGAGATCGCCTTCGACATCGCTTCCGCCGAGCGCGCCATCGAGGCGATCGGTGGCCACAAACGCTTCGGCTTCAACTACGACCCGTCGCACCTCGGCTACCAGGGTGTCGACTACGTCAAGTTCCTCTACACGTTCAAGGACCGTATCTACCACGTCCACATGAAAGACGTCTGGTGGGACAAGGGCGATGGCTCCGTCGGCGTCTTCGGTGGCCACACGACCTTCTCCGATCCGCGACGATTCTGGGACTTCCGCTCCCTCGGCCACGGCGACGTCGACTTCGAGCGGATCATCGTCGCTCTGAACGACATCGGCTACAACGGGCCGCTGTCCGTCGAGTGGGAGGACTCTCGTATGGACCGCGAGTTCGGCGCGGCGGAAGCGTGCGACTTCGTCCGCAGCGTGGACTTTCCCTCGTCGCAGATCGCGTTCGACGCGCAATTCGACAGCTGAGGGCCGGCCACGACGGAAGCCTCGCCGCGACGGATCACGCGTCCACGCCCCCGATCGACGGCGTGGACGCGGGATCCGGATGCGGTCACCCGCGCTGCGACGTCTTCTAACGACGCCGAGAGGGAACCTTCCAGCTCGGCGAAGGCCTGTGCGCGTCCTTCATGTGCCGTGCTGCCTGCTCGACGACGTCGGGGTGCCGTGCAGCGATGTTCGACGTCTCGCCGAGGTCGTTCGCGAGATCGTAGAGCTCGATCGCGCCGGACATCATCGGCTTGCGCACCGCCTTCCACCTGCCGAAGCGCACCGCCTGCGCGGAGCCGCGCTCGTAGAACTCCCAGTACAGGTAGTCGTGCTTCTCCTGCCTTGACTCCGAGCCGCGGAGCAGCGGCGCGAAGCTGATCGACTGCAGGCCGTTCTCGGGCGCCGGCGGCTCGACTCCCGCGAGGTCGCACGCGGTCGCCATCAGGTCGCCGAAGTAACCGATGTGATCCGACACGCGGCCGGGCCGGATCGTCTCCGGCCACCACAGGATCGTCGGCACTCGTATCCCGCCCTCGTAGAGGTCGCGTTTCATTCCGCGCAATGGCCCGTTGGCGTCGAAGAACTGCGGATCGTTGCCGCCCTCTCGATGGTGGCCGTTGTCGGAGCTGAAGACGACGAGCGTACGCTTGTCAATCCCCAGCTCGACGAGCAGATCAAGCAGACGACCGACGTCACGATCCATGCGCGTGATCATGGCAGCCTGCCCGCGGTTCGGGTCGCTCCACGGCTTCCTCGTGTAGATGCCGTGATCAGGAACCTCCTGGCCATTGCCGACGCCACGCGTCCCCTCGTTATTCGCATGCGGGATCGTCAGCGCCATGTAGAGAAAGAAAGGCCCGTCCTCATGGTCACGCACCCACGTCAACGCCTCGTCCGCGATGAGGTCGTGGCTGTAATCCACGCGCCATGTCGCGTATCCTCCCGAGAATCCTCCGTAGGCGCGCCTCGAGGACTCGACCTCGTTGCGCAGCTTCACCTTCTCCTCGTTGCGCCACAGGAACTCCGGATAGTAGTTGTGCGCGTGGACCTGGTTGAGGTAGCCGTAGAAGTGGTCGAAGCCCTGATCGTTCGGTCGACCCGTGTTGCCGACATCGCCGAGTCCCCACTTGCCGCACAGCGACGTCGCGTAGCCCGCCTTGCGGAGGACCTCGGCAACGGTGACGTCGTCGGGCCGCAGCGTCTGCACGTCGGGCCCGGAGTTGCCGCGAACACGCGTGCGCCCCGTGTGCTGTCCCGTCATCAGCACGCTCCGTGATGGTGCGCAGACGGTGGCCCCGGCGTAGAAGTCCGTCATCCGCATGCCCTCCGCGGCCATGCGATCGAGGCGCGGCGTGAGGATCTTCTTCTGGCCGAAGCAGCCGAGATCTCCGTAGCCGAGGTCGTCGGCCAGCACGAAGACGATGTTCGGCCTGGTCTCATCGGCCAGGGCGGGACAAGCGCGGGCGCCGAGCGCCAGGAGCAAAAGGCAGCGAATCGCCCTGAGTGTCATGGGTTCTCGTCCCGGAATCTCGGTTCGGTCACGCTCTTCGTGAAGAAACGGTCCATCACGGCGTCTCAGTCCTTCACGCTCTCGAAACAAGTGAGAACGCCACCCGTCATCGCCATGAACACACGCTCGCCGGCGATCGCCATCCCGTCCCACACCGGCAGCCCTGTCAGCGAGTAGTCGGCGACCTTCTCTCCCGTCTTCGCGGAGACGACCCACAGCTTGGAGCCCTCCTTGCCGGCGAGCACTCGGTCCTGTCGAGCGAGGTGCGCGAGTACCTTCTCGTCGCCCTCGACGAGCTTCTGGAACGAGCTCTCGTCGTCGATGAGATCTGCAGGGCCGGCGACGAAGAGATGATCCCCTGCAAGCACGATAGCACGCACGTAAACCGGCATGTCCGCGGTCCAGTCATGCTTGATGAAGCTCCCTCCCGAGCGCGAGGCCTTGCCAGCGAAACGCAGCCCGTTGCCGATCTTGCCCTTCGTGTCCCGGGTGCCGGAGACCGTGCCGTGATTGCGGTTGCCGGAGCCGTCCTTTCCATCGCCATCATCGAACGCACACTCGAGCACGAGCGTCGCTGACCTGGCTGACGCGCGCCCCAGATCCGTCACACGCTCACGAATCTCGCCTTCGGAAAGCTCTCCGTGGTAGACACGCACCTCGTCGATGGTTCCCGTGAACCCGTGAGGGCTCTTGTAATTGCCGACGCCCGTCACCGCGTCCACACCGATCTGGAGAGTCTGCGCCGGATCGGAAGTGATCAGAGACTTCGCCTTCCCCTCTGCGACGAGCCCACCGTTCGCATAGACGCGGAGCTTCCCGTCCTCCTTCGCGATGCCGACGAGATGCGCCCACTGGCCAAGCGCGAGCGTTCTCTTCGCGGTCACGGAATACAGGTTACCTTCGCTGCGAAGGAGAAAGCTCGGCTTGCGTCCCTTGAGAAGGAGAGCGTAACCCTGCGCCGGTCCACCGTGCGCGACGATGACGCCGTTGGGCTTGCCGGGTTTCACCCACGCCTCCACGCTCACTGCCTTGCCCGTCGGATCCAGGCTCGGGCTCTTCTCGAAGCTGACCATCGATGTCCTCGACCCGCGGCGATTGCCCTTCGGCAACTCGACCGGCGCGCGCGTTGTCGAGAAGAGCTGATGCTCGAGCGTCGTCGTCCAGCGGTAATACTCGGGCTTGCGGCCGTAGCCGTAGACCTTCTCGTCATCGAAGACCAGCAGGCGCCCGGAAGGGGCGAACTTGCCCGCCTGATAGTAGCCGGCATGGCCCCCGGCGAAGCTGCGACCGTAGACCCAGTACGCGCGGTGAAACCAGGAATCGTCAAGAAAACCCATCGGCGCGAAGAGATGGCGACCGGCGCCCGACTGCGCAGATCCCTGCTCGGCCGGTTTTCCCGAGCGCGGCTCATGCTCCAGTCGCTCGCCGTCGTAATCGAATCGCTGTGAGCGCATGTAGAGCCACTTGCCGTCGCCGGACAGCACATCCGGCAAGCCCGCGGTCATGTTGAGGACCTGGAGCTTCGTCTGCACGTTCTCGCCGGTGCGCGGATCCTTCTCATCGATGACCTTCTCCCCGAGCTTGCGTCCCGTCAGGGCGTCGAGCTTGAGGAACCGGAGGCCGCCGTCGAGGAAGTTCGAGCGGCCGGCTACGAGGAAGACGACGCCGTTCTCCACGAGGACGCTGCCACTGACCGGCCACACCGACTCGAGATCCTCGAACGCCATCACGCGGAGATCGGCCCGTGCAGCGAGAAAGCGCCAGATCAGCATGCCGTCGCGCGCGCGGAGACAGTAGACGCTCCCGTCGCGCGAGCCGAAGTAGACGCGGCCCTTCGATACCGTCGGCGGCGAGTCGATGCGTCCACCGACCGTGAATCTCCAGCGCTCGACGCCGCGCTCCTGATCGAGCGCATGAAGGGTGTGCGTATCGACCGCCGCGACGAGCACGAGGCCCTCGGCAGCGACCGGACTCGTCAGCCGGCCGCTCAGACCAGCGGCCTTGACGCTCCACGACAGCCGGAGCTTCCGGGATACGGGCGCGCGTGTGAACCCACTGCGCGCGCGATCGTGCCGATAGGTCGGCCAGTCGTGCGGACCGGGCGAGGACGAGACCGCCTCACCGAACGCCGGGCCCTTCTCGAGACGCTCCTCGTCGGAGACGGCGACGACCGCGGCTCTCGCCTCGGCCGCTGCGAGCGCGTTGAACCCGAAGAGCTTCGCCTCGGGGTAGCACGCGCAGTCGTGTGGCGGAGCGTAGACGAGTCCGTTCGACGGCATGATCCCGTAGAGACAACCCCCTCTCACCCAGTGATGGATTTGCCAGCTCTTCTTCTCGACATCGACAAACTCGATGCCCGTGCGCGACGGCAGCAAGAAACGATCCGTCGCCTTCGCGCTGTAACAGCGGTGGTGAAACCAGTACGTCTGCACATCGGGCGGAAACTCGACCTTCACCTCGCCGGTGCGCACATCGCGGCCGGTGTAGACGCCGGAGTCCCTGGTGCTCGTTGTCGGCGCCGACCAGACCAGCTCACCGACCACGAGGAGATCCTCGGGCGACTGATACCCCGACTTCGCGTGCGGCGCCTTCCACAGCTCCTTGCCGTCCCTGGCCGTGAACGCCCTCATCCATCGATCACCTCCCGCGAAGAGGAGAAGGTCGCCGTGAACGACGATCCGCGGGCCGAAGTTCATCGTGAAGCTCGCCCGTCGGCCGAGCTTGCCGCTCGTCCAGAGCGGCTCACCGGTCTTCGCGGCGTGGCAGACGACGCTCGTGCCGTCGTGGTAGAAGAGACGCTCGCCGTCCGAGGTCAGCGTCAGCGGCGAGACCCGGGACTCCCGCTTCCAGAGCAGATTGGCGGTCTTCGCGGAGAACGCCATGACCTCGCGAGGCTTGCCGTTCCAGACGAACTCGTTCGCGACACGACGCTGGTCGCCGACGTTGTGAACCGGCCGGAACGAGGCGAGCTCGGACTGACCCTTGTTCGACAGCACGAAGATCGTATCGCCAGTGCAGATGACCTCCTCCGCCGCCGCGCTCCCCTCGTAAGTTCGCAGAGTCTCGCCGGTCGCAGCATCGAGAGCCGTGAGCGGCGCACGGAAGCCGAGTGTCACGTAGACCGTGTCGCCGACGGCCACGAGCCGCCGCGCCAGCTGCGTCGGACCGCTCTTCAACGGCCACAGGTGACTGTGCCAGGACGGAATCTCGCGTTTCCACAGCACGGTGCCGTTGTACGCGTCCCGAGCGATCAGCATCCACTTCGGCGGCAGCTGGATCGAGACGCGCGAGCCCTCGTCCATGACGTAGAAGATTCGCCCCCCGGCGGAAACAAGGGCGCTCATGCTGGCCATGCGATCGTGATGCCGGGACCATCGTGGGCTGCCGATCCACTGCAGGTGCCGAGGCGGACCGACGACGCTGTCATGCGCGACGGCGTTGCCGCCCGCGTCGTGGAGGTAGTGAGTCCAGTCGTCGATCGTGGATTGACGCGGCTTCACGGTCTTCTTGCAGGTCTACCCGTCGCGCCCGTACGCGACGCCGTTCGGTGTCAGAACACGCGTCAGCTCGGTCGCGTCGACGCCTTGAAGGTCGTCCGCCACGATCAGGTTCACCATACCGTCGACATACGGCAGCCGGGAGCCACGCAGGCGGTCGACGGAGACCGTCCCCTGGAGCCCTGACTCGCGAAGACGCCGACGCGCCGCGTCGACCTGCTCGCTGCGTCGATCGAGCCCGTGAACTCGATAGCCATCGCCCGCACGCAAGGCCGCCGTCAGCCGACCGTCACCCGAACCGAGGTGGACGACGAATCCGCCGCGCACACCGGTCTCGGCGAAGATCCTCGCGGCGAACCTCTCGTCACGGTCCTGGGCACCGGCGGTACCGCAGAGGATCGAGACGGCGACATGCGCAAAGGCTGGAATACGAAGAAACTGGTGTCGGACTCCCATGATCACGGCCCTCGTCCTCTCGATTCTGTGGAACGTGGCTATCGTACCGGCACGGAGAGCATCTTGAAACCGAGCGGCCATCCGACATCGCCGGCCTTGCCGACATCCGACACCCCGGGTTGGCAGCTCCCCCCACCGTGGGCAGCTCCCCCCACCGTCGGCAGCGCCGCCGCACTCTCAGTACCGCAGACCGAAGCGGCGGTAGAGACTCCCGAGCAGGTAGATCGGTCCGATCAGGAGGAACTGCAGATCCTGGAAGAAAGAGGGCTTCTTGCCCTCGATCTTGTGCCCGATGAACTGACCGATCCACGCGACGACGAAGATCACGATCGAGACCTGCCAGAGCGGCGCCGGGCGTGCGCGATCGAGCGCGACCAGACCCCAGACCATGGCCGCCACGACGAGAACCATCCCCAGAGCCAGCGACGGCGAGAGCCGCAGGTAGTACAGCAGCGAGAGCGCCATCAGCAGGGTCGCCGCGTTCACCCAGGCGCTCTCGACTCCCGGAATCCGAACGGCCCAGAGAAGCCCGAGCAGGCTGAAGACGATCGCCGGGACGCAGACCCAGTGGATCGCCCGGTTGGCGCCGTTCTGATGGCTCTCGCCGTACTCGTCGATCCACTCCTTCGCCGTCTTCACCGCAACGCTCCTATTCCTTCGAGAGCACCTCGTCGAGGTTGAGGAGAAGCGAGCACAGCGACGCGTAGGCCGCGTGCTCGACAAGGTCCAGCGCCTCGTCTCGAGGCGCCTCGCCCTGGCTGACGAACTTTCTCGCGTCGTCGGGGTGCGCTGCGAGCTCACCTCGCAACAAGTCGAGCCGGGCGCCGAGAATCGCCCGCTCCGCAGCGATCGGCCGTCTCGCCGTCAGCAGGCGGAACGCCAGATCGATGCGCGCGTCCTGCGAGCTCGCGGCGTGCATCACGCGCTCTGCGAGCACGCGAGCCGCCTCGGTGTAAGTCACATCATTCAGCGTCGCGAGCGCGTGCAGCGGCGTGTTCGTAAGCGACGGTCGCACCGTGCAAGTCTGACGCGTCGCCGAGTCGAAGAACATCGTCGGTCCGATGATGCGCCGCCAGAACGTGTAGACGCTGCGCCGGTGGAGACTCTCGCCGCTGTCACGCCGGTAGCGCTTCTTGCCGAAGGTCGCCTCGGCCCAGACCCCCGCCGGCTGGTAGGGATTGACCGGTGGGCCGCCTATCTTGCCGACGAGAAGCCCGCTCGCCGCGAGAGCCTGATCGCGGATCACGAACGACGGCAGGCGATGGCGCGGGGCGCGGGACAGCAGGCGGTTCTCCGGGTCGCCCTCGAGAGACTCCGGGGTGACGCGCGAGGTCTGCCGGTAGGTGGCGCTCGTGACGATCAGACGCAGCAGTCGCTTGACTTGCCAGCCACTCGCGATGAGCTCCGTGGCCAGCCAGTCGAGCAGCTCGGGGTGGCTCGGCTTCTCGCCCTGCACACCGAAGTCGCCAATCGTCTTGACGAGGCCGACGCCGAAGATCTGCTGCCAGATGCGATCGACCGTCACACGCGACGTCAGTGGCTGCGACGGATCGACCAGCCAGCGGGCGAGCGCCAGCCGGTTCACGGGAGAGCCGGCGGGAAGCGGAGGCAGGATCTCCGGGACGCCGGCCGAGACCCGCTCACCACGCTTGTTGTAGAGCCCGCGAGTGAGAATGAAGGTCTCGCGGATCTTCTCGCGCTCCTGCATCACCATGACACGCGGCAGGCTCTTGCGCAGGCGATCCCGCGACTCGAAGGCCCCCTTCAGGAGCGTCAGCTTGCCAGAATAATCCGCGTGTGTCTTCTGGAAGCTCTTCGCCAGGGTATCGAGGTGACCCTGATTGCGCTCGGTCAGCTTGCGCGCGAGAAGCTCTCGGGTCTTCGCGTCAAGCGTCGCAGCGAGCTCCGACTCGGAGACCGGCCGACCCGGTGGGCGCACGAAGATGGTCGTCTCGATCTGCGAAATCTGCTCGTGGAGCGAGTCGATGTCGCTCTGGATCCGCGCCAGCTCCGCCCGGGTCGCCGGGCTCTCGTAGGCGATCGTGGGAGCCATCTGCGGGTCGCCCCCGCCGCCGTCGACCGGCGTGTTGTTGAAGAACGCGGCGAGCTCGTAGTACTCGCGCTGCGTGAAGGGATCGAACTTGTGGTCATGACAGCGCGCGCATCCGATCGTCGCTCCCAGCCAGACGGTCGCCGTCGTCTCGGTCTGGTCGAAGACGTACTCGACGCGGTTCTCCTCCGCGATGCGCCCGCCCTCGCCATTGATCATGTGGTTGCGGTTGAAGCCCGTCGCCAGACGCTGCTCGTGCGTCGGGTCGGGAAGCAGGTCGCCTGCCAGCTGCTCGACGGTGAACTCGTCGAAAGGCAGGTCGTCGTTGATCGCTCCCAGAGCCCAGTCCCTCCACGGCCACATCGTGCGCTCCCGATCGCCCTGGTAGCCGTTCGAGTCAGCGTAGCGCGCGGCGTCGAGCCACTCCCAGACGATGCGCTCCCCGAGACGCGGCGATGCGAGCAGGCGGTCGACGACCTTCTCGTAGGCCTCGGGGGAGTCGTCCGCGAGGAAGGCGTCGACCTCATCGGGCGTCGGCGGCAGGCCGGTAAGCTCGAGCGTGACGCGCCGGATTAACGTCGTCCTCGTCGCGGCTCTTGACGGAGACAGCCCCTCACGCTCGAGACGAGCGAGGATGAAGCGGTCCACCGGCCGGAGGCTCCAGCCGCGATTCTTCACCTCGGGCAAATCCGGGCGTTGCGGCCGGCGGAACGCCCAGTGCTCGCCCCACTGTGCCCCGCCGTCGATCCACTCGCCCAGGCGATCGACCTCCGCGCTCGTCAGCGTCAACCCGGAATCCGGCGGCGGCATGAGCTCGTCGGGATCCTCCGCGGTGACACGACGGATCAGCTCGCTCGCCGCGCTGTCTCCCGGAATGACGACCGTCTTCCCACGGCGGGTGCGGAACACCCCCTCCTCACGATCCAGGCGCAACTTCGACTTCCGGGCGCTCGCGTCCGGCCCGTGGCAGGCGAAACAGCTGTCCGCGAGGATCGGCCGGATGTCGCGATCGAAGTCGACAGTCCCCCCGCGGAGCGTTGTCGAGGCGAGCAGGATGATGGCGAACGGAGGGCGGTACACGGGACTCCTCATCGAAAGGGGCCATCGTATCGCCACAGGGGCGGGGGTGCCAACTCCCGAAAGAGCCGACGCGGTCCGCGTTCCCCGATCCACGTGCCTCCGTCTCACTGCTGCGCCGCTCCGAAGCGCTCCTCGAGCAAGGCCGCAGCCTCGGCGAAAGCCTCGCCGTCCGGGGGCGCGTCCGCCACATTCTCCATCTCGGCGGGGTCACGGCGGTGGTCGTAGAGCTCCCGGGCCAGGATCTTGCCGTCCTTCCGCCGCCTCCACTCGGTGTAGCGAAACCGGTCCGTGCGGACCGAGCAGCCCATGATCGGCGGCGTCTCTCCGCCGTAGTACGCCGGACGAGGGTGCTGCGTGAATGCGCCCCTCTTGACGACACCGGTCGGATCCTCGAGCACGGGCCGGAGGCTGACTCCCTCCAGACCGGGCGGTGCCGGAAGGTCGCAGAGATCGACGAGCGTCGGGTAGAGGTCGAGCAGCTCGACGAGCGCGTCGGTACTCTCGCCGGCGTGCGGGATGCCCGGGTACGCGATGATCAGCGGCACGCGAGCATCGAGCTCGAAGTTCGAGGTCTTCGCCCAGATCCCGTGCTCGCCGAGGTGAAACCCGTGATCGGACCAGAGGACAACGACGGTCGAAGCGGCGAGACCGGTCCGGTCGAGCTCGTCGAGAATCCGCCCGACCTGAGCGTCGACGAAGCTGATCGCCGCGAGATAGCCGTGCCAGAGGTGGCGTACCAGCTGGCGCGGAATCTCGCCCTGCTTCGGCACCCCGCCGTAGCCTCGCAGCTCGCGGGAGGAGTGCAGAGCCAGATCCGGCACTCCCTCCGGAACGGAGAGACGCTCCGGGATCTCGAGCTTCGTCGGATCATAGAGCTTCCAGTAGCGGCGTGGCGCGTTGAACGGCAGGTGCGGCTTCCAGAATCCGACGGCGAGAAAGAACGGTTCGTCCCGCTTCGCCCGGTGGCGCAGCTCCGCCACGGCCTTGTCCGCGATGATGCCGTCGAAGTAGGCTCCGTCCTCGACCGCGAGAGACTGTGACACTTCCTTCTTCCCACCCGAGCGCTCGACGCCCGCCGGGTAAACCCAGTCCGACCCGTGCGTCGCGAAGTGGTGCTCCGCGGGAACGCTCCATGACCGCGGATCACCACGGATCTTCGTGCGCCAGTTGTGAAAGATCTTGCCGATGTCACGCGTGAAGTAGCCACTGCGGAGAAACCGCTGGGGAAGCGTGACGATGTCGGCGTGCGTGTCGCGGAAGTGGGTCGACAGGTTCCAGACACGCAGCGTGTCCGGCCGCCTTCCGGTCAGGAGCGAAGCACGAGACGGATTGCACAGGGCCTGCTGACAGTAGGCTCGCTCGAACCGACGCCCCCGACGCGCCAGCCGGTCGATGTTCGGACTCTGCACGTCAACGCTGCCGTAGCAGCCGAGCTGCACGCGCATATCGTCGACCGCGATGAAGAGCACGTTGCGGCGCTTCGACCCCGCCTCGGACCCGACCGCGATCACGGCGAGAAAAAGGACGAGCGACACCGTGACCACCCCGACGAAGAATCGAGAATCTTGCGGCACTGAGGTCTCCTTCGCGCCAGAATATGCCTTCGAACCGGAGGCCCTCATGATACGTATCCGACCATCCAAGGCTCAAGGCTCTCGACCGCGACACCTGCCGGTGCCCCGCGTCGTCGTGCTGTCTCTGCTACTCGCCGGGACCGACGTGGACGGCGGCGGCGAGGCGGCAAGGCCGAGCTTCCTCTTCCTCCTCGTCGACGATCTGGGCTACCACGACCTCACATGCTACGGAAGCGGCTTCCACGAGACACCGAATCTCGATCAGCTCGCCGCCTCCGGCATGAAATTCACGGCCGGTTACGCGGCGCACCCCGTCTGCTCGCCGACCCGTGCCGCGATCCTCACCGGCAAGAACCCGGCGCGCATTCGCATCACGGACTGGATTCCGGGGCAGAATCCCCGGGGCAAGAAGCTCCTCTGTCCACAGGATCGTCACCAGCTGCCGCTGGAGGACGTGACGATCGCGGAGCGGTTGAAGGCCGCCGGCTACCGGACCTTCTTCGCCGGCAAGTGGCATCTCGGATCGACGGGGTTCCTGCCGGAGGACCAGGGCTTCGACGTCAACAAGGGCGGACACCATCGCGGCTCTCCGCCCGGCGGCTACTATTCGCCGTACAGGAACCCCCGGCTCGAGGACGGGCCGTCAGGCGAGTACCTGACGGATCGGCTGACCGACGAGACGATCCGCTTCATCGAGAAGAGCCGCGGGAGCCCCTTTCTCGCGTACCTGTCCTTCTACACGGTCCACACGCCGATCCAGCCGGCGAGGCGGCACATCGCGCACTACAGGAAGAAGGCTGCCGACCTCCCGGAGGCCGGATCGCCGCCGCAGATTCCCGAACACGACGGCTGGACGAAGACCCGGCAGGATAACCCCGGCTACGCCTCCATGGTCCACGCGATGGACGAGAACATCGGCCGGCTTCTCACCAGGCTGGACGAGCTCGGCCTGGCGAAGAGCACCGTCGTGCTGTTCACCTCGGACAACGGCGGTCGCTCCACCCTCCACCGCAACGGCGGACCGACCTCGAACCTGCCTCTGCGGGCCGGCAAGGGCTGGTGCTACGAGGGAGGTATCCGCGTCCCGCTCATCGTGCGCGCGCCGGGCGTGACCCGCCCGGGGTCGACGTGCGGGACACCCGTCTACAGCGCCGACCTCTACCCGACGATGCTGGCGCTGGCGGGACTCGATCCGGCGCCGCTGCAGCATCGAGACGGCGTCGACCTCAGCGCCCTGCTGCGCGGCGCGACGAAGCTCGATCGGGACGCGATCGTCTGGCACTACCCTCACTACCACGGCAGCGCGTGGACGCCCGGCTCGGCGATTCGATCGGGGCGATGGAAGCTCATCGAGCTTTACGACAGGGAACAGGTGGAGCTCTACGACCTCGTCGCGGACGAGTCCGAGGCGAAAGACCTCGCCAGGGAGAAGCCACAGAAGGCGGCCGCGCTGCGGACGAAGCTCCACGCCTATCTGAAGAGCGTCGACGCTCAGATGCCGACACCGAACCCGGATGCCCGCCCGACGGGCAAGACACGGAAGAAGCGCTCCTGAGCTCCTGAAGACGCTCGCAGGAAGCGCCCTCTCGCCGTTCCGGGAGCGGCTCGCTCTGCCGCCACCCGGATTCCCGACAGACCGGCGGTTCACAGCCGACACGGCACCGGCCCTCCTCGCAGAGGTTGTCCACCAGATGTCAGGCGGCGACGCGAAATGTCAGGCGGCGACGCGAACGCGGACCGTCGCCTTCGCGAAACGGCTCTCGCCTCCGCAGCAATGGACGGGGCGGCCTCCGGCGGCTCACGGTGATCCCGACCTCGAGCCCGGATCGAAGGGGTGATCGTGGCGGCGAGCGCATCCGATGGTCTGCCCGGGAAGGGCCCGACCGTTCGTCGACAGCATGCCGTCGAGCCGCTTCCGTGCCCACCGCGGAAGCTCCACGCCCGGGACCCGGCGGCAAGCAGGCGGCCGAGAACACCAGCGCGACGGACCGGCTCCACCCACTCTCGACGCCGTCCGCTCGGATGCGGGAGCAGGAGGCTGCGAGGGGGACAGCGAGGACGGCAAGTGCCCGGTCCCTCGCTGCGTCCAGCCGCACGACTTCGACCTCCCCTCGGCGGTCCCGTGAACCGCGGGATTCCTTCGAGCTCTACTCGCCCGGCTTCGAGCAGCACGCGCAGGCGTCGCCGTTCCCGCGCCGCTCCTTCCGCAGCTCCGCCGGCAGCTGGTAGCCTCCCGCCTCGAGAAACGCGAGCAGGTCGAGGATCCGTGACCTCGAAAGCGAGGAGAGAAGCCCCGACGGCATCGAGGAGGTGCCGGAGACGATCTGCTGCAAGATGTCCTGTCGCTCCACCGTGACGGCTGTGCCCGGATCGAGCAGGTTCGCGAGCAGCTGCACGGACTTCTCGTCCTCCCGCCACAGAGTGCCCACGACGACGTCGCCGTTCTTCTTGACGATCTGCAAGGTGCGGAACTTCTCGTTGACCTCGCTCGAGGGGTCGAGAATCTGCTCGAGCAGCTTCGCGCCCCGGTACCGCTCTGCCACCTTGGTCAGGTCAGGCCCGAGCTTCGTCCCGTGGCCCGCGATCGTGTGACACTGGTGACAGCGCGCATCCATGAAGGCCTTCATGCCGCGCATCACCGAGCGGCCCTCGAGATCGTCGGTGTCGTCTTGCAGATCCTCCATCGTCCAGTTTCTCACGAAGCCCGGCGAGCGGCGCGACGCGAGCAGCTCCTCGACGTCCGCGAGTTCGTCGACGACGACCATCTCCCCCGTCATCACGACCCAGTGTCCCGGAAAGGTGCAGACGTACGGGTAGATCCCCGGCTCCTTCGGCGCCTCGAAGCGAAGCACGTGCACCTGCGACCCGCGCGTCGGACCGATCATCGGCGCGTAACCGATGATCAGATGCTCCTTGTCAGGCGGCACGAAATCGGAGCGGGCGTTGCCCGCCTCCTTCGCCATCTCGTTGGCTGCCATCCCGACCTCCTCGAGCGCTTCGGGCTCGACGATCACGAGATTGTGGTCGGTGGCGTCGGGGTTCGAGAAGATCAGCTTCACCGGCTGCCCCGTCCGAACCGTGAAGCGCTCGACGCTGTACTTCATGCGTTCGGGCAGACAGGAGATCCTGACGACCTCGACATTCTCGCGGCTGTCGAACCGCTTGTCCTGCGGACTGCGGGCGGTCTCGTCGGGCTCCGCCCCCTGCCTCGACCTGAGAAGGAGCTGCGGCACGGCCGCGTACGCGTCGTTCCCTTGCCAGTGACGCCGCAGGGATCGCGAGCCCAGCGCGCAGGACAACGCGTAGCTCAGATGACCGTCTCGCGGGTGCTTGGCGATGTCCAGGATCGCATCGAGCGCGGCCTTCGTGCCGATGTAGCTCGCGGCGTTCGCCGCCTCGAGCCGCACCAGGCCACTGGGATCGTTGGCGCTCTGGCGCAGGAGGTCGATCGCGTCCGGCATCGCGGCGTACCAGTACCGCAGCTGACGCGTCGCCGCCGCCCGCGCGTGCCGCTCACCGCAGCCGAGCACGTCACGGAGCAGGCTCGCGTTGACCGCACCGATGTTCCGGTAGGCCCAGATCGCCTCGACCTGGTGATGCCGCAGATCGGGGTCGTCGGGGCGCAAGGAGCCGGCCCACGAACGGAGGTGCCTCTCGACCTCCGCCGGATCCCGCTCCCTGAGCTCGCGCTTCGCCCTGTAACGATGGCGGTACTCCGGACGCTCGAGGATGTCGAGCAGCTGCGGCACGGTCGCCCCGGCGATTTTCGGAGGATCGGCGAGCTCTCTTCCCTTCGCGGTGATGCGCCAGATGCGTCCCGAATGCCGATCCCGCCGTTCGTCCCGCAGCGAGTACTGGGCGTGTCCCTTGATCGGGTTGTACCAGTCGCAGACGTAGAGGGCACCTCGTGGACCGAAACGGATATCGACCGGGATGAAGCTGAGATTGGAGGAGAAGAGGAGGTCGCCGACGTACTCCTCGTCGTAGCCGTACTCGTACTCCTTCCACCGGTGGAGCTCGATGCGGTTCGTCGGCTTGTAGCGCGCCTTGACGAACATGCCTTGCAGCTCGTCAGGGAAGCTGGAGAAGTCGATGAACTCCTGACCGCAGGTGCCGGAGTACGCGCGCAGCCCGGCCGGACGCGGGTGCTGCGTCGGATACTCGGGATCCAGCGCGTGAAACGCCGACGCGAAGATCGGATGGCTCGCCATGTGCTGCCCCCAGCGATCGAAGGTCACGCCCCAGGGATTGGTGCTGTGATACGTGCCGAAGCCGATCAGTCTCCTGCTCCGCGGCGTGAAGCGATACCAGCCGCTGTTCTGCTGACGCACCGGCCCGTACGGCGTCTCCACCTGGGTGTGATGGAAGATGCCCTCGCGAAAGATCAGATCTCCGTCGGGTGTCCAGACAAAGTCGTGCAGTGCGTGATGCGAGTCCTCGCAGCCGAATCCGGTCAAGAGCTCCTGTCGGTGGTCCGCCTTGCCATCACCGTCGGTGTCGGAAAGAAACGTCAGGTGTGGCTCCTCGGAGACGTAGACGCCGCCGTCGCCGAGCTCGAAGGAGAGCGGTATGTGAAGGTCGTCGGCGAAGACGGTCGACCTGTCCGCACGACCGTCACCATCGACGTCCTCCAGGATGACGATCTTGTCGTTCGGCTCGCGGCCCGGGTAGACGTGCGGGTATGTGGTCGAGCAGCTCACCCAGAGCCGCCCGTGAGCGTCCCAGCGCATCTGGATCGGCGCGGCGACGTCCGGAAACTCCTCCTCGCCGGCGAAGAGGTTGACCTCGAAGCGCGGATCGATCTTGAAAGCGGCCAGCTCGTCCTCGGCGCTCATCCACCGGTTAGCGCCGCGACTCTCGTGCGTCTTCGGCAAGGGCGGCACGTTCGAGTCGTCGATCTTCTCGTCCACCCTCTCGCCGCGCGCGAGCGCCCGGATGCGGCGATCACGGTTGTCGGTCATGATGTCGAAGCTGCGCATCGCCGGGAGGAAGTCGAGGTAGCCGTACCTCTTGTTCCGACCGCCCGTGTAGTAGAACGTGTTGAGAGGCCGGTAGCGACGGAAGTACTGCCGGTTCTTCTCGACCACCGCCAGCCGCACAGCCTCGTTGACATCCGGCGGGCTCTCGTCGAAAAGCTGCCGGTAGAGCGTCGAAGCGACGAGCGCGTAGCCGTCCGCGTCGAGGTGCACGCCGTTGATCGTCAGCTCGCGCTCGGAGCCGGCCATCGAGTCTCTCGTCGCGCTGAAGAGATCGACGAAGCCGACGCTCTGCTCCGCCGCAACCTCTTTCACCACCTTCGCGTAGTCCGCCAGCCGGGCGTTGTTGAGGTCGGCGGCAGGAACCCCCTCGACGTTCTCGCAGGCGATCGGCGACAGGAGAACGACGCGCGGCCCGCTCTTGCCGTTGAATGCCTTCGACCTCAGCCCGGCAAGGTAGCGCGACAACGAGTCGTGAAACCCAGCGATGCCCTCATCACCGTCGAAGGACTCGTTGAACCCGAAGGCGGCGAAGATGACGTCCACCTTCTCGTGGGTCAGGTGCTGCTCGATGTCCGCGAAGTTCGCGGGTCGGGGCTGCAGGTCAGGAGTGTCCGCCGGCCAGCCGAGATTGCGGACGACGAGCTGATGCTCGGGGTAGCGCTGCTGCAGCAGCGCCTCGATATGGCCGAAGCGCTGCGCACGCTCCAGGAGAGTATTGCCGATGAGCGCGATGCGGTCGCCCTCGTTCAGATCGAGCGGAAGCCGCGTCGTGACCGGCTCCGTCGTCGCGGCACGCGGCGCGGTGTTACCGTAGATCGCGAAGTCCGCGAGCCCGGAATCCTCGAACGGCGCGGGATTGCCGGTCGTACGGTTCCTGGCGTCCTGCGAGCGTGACCTGTTATTGCGCTTCTCCTTGTTCCTGCGCTTCTCCTTGTTCCTGCGCTTCTCCTGGTTCCCGCGCTTCTCGTTGTTCTTCCCGGAATTCTCCTGCTTCGGCGCAGGCCTGTCCTGACGCGACGGCTCCTCCGCGATGCCGACCACGCCGCAGGAAAGCGCGCGACACGCGACGACACCGGAAACGAGCCAGGCGATGAAGGAGATACGTGACATCGAGCGCCCTCCGTCGGCAGTCGAGCGATCTTCAGGATTCCTTGCGGCTGAAGCGGCCGATTCTACCAGAGATCGACGTCCGGGGCGCACCACGGGAGTGTGTCCGCCACCGAGTGTCGTCGCCTCTTTCGTAAGTCGGCCAGCGTATACGATCCACGACTCGTTTCGTGATCACCAGATCTACAGCGCGACGAGCCGAAGTGACGACAGCTTCCTGGACACCATCACCGATCACCGCGGACGCGGCGGGAGCCTCCGGGTCGATCGAGGACTACTCGAGCGCATCTCCTGGTCGCCCGCCGTCGGCGAGCCACTCGTACGCGTACGCGATGGTCTCCATCAGAACACCCTTGAGACCGGCGCTCGTCGCCCACCACCTCTCTGGATCGTAGCTCACCGGCGTCAGCGAGAACACTCCGATCGCGACGTCGGGTCCGAAGAGCTTCTCGCACACGAGCTGCGTTCGGCGCGCGTGAATGCCCGACGTGTAGACGTTCAATCCGCGCACCTCGACGCCCTCCTCCTCGAGCTTCGCCTTGAGAGCCGCGAGGGCCGCGAACGTACGGTGTCGCTGGACGTCGGGACCGGGAGCCACGAGCAGCTCCCCGCGGTCCGCCCCCTCCTCGAGAAGGCACGCTGCCGTCAACTCCGCGTGCGTTTCGAACGACAGAAACCGTCCACCGCGCGTGAGCGGCGATCCGGTGACACAGAGACGCTCGTACGAGCCGCTCCGGAACTCCTTCAGGACTTCGCCCAGATCGTCCTCCCTCACCCACCCCTCGACGACGAGCAGGTTCGCGGACGCACGCTCGCTCCGTGCCAGAAACGGATGCAGCGACGACGCAGCTCCCCAGGCCGCGAAGAGGAGCACGACGGAGATCAGCAGACAGGTACGCCACGTCGGGCACCATACGACCCGCCTACGAAGCCACCGCGGACTCCGCTCGGCCGACGGAGGGGACGGGGACGCTCGATCGCTCGCGCCGTCCGAATCGGGCTGATCACTGCTCGGTCGCGTCATCTGGGTCGCGTCGGTGCTTGCGCCGTGAAGTGCTGTCTCCTCGATCGTAAATCGATCAGCGGATACGGTCCACGGCTCGTTTCGTGATCACCGGATCTGCCTCGTGTTCAGCCGAAGTGAAGACAACCTCGTTCCCGAGCGCCACTTGCACGAAATGTGCCACCACGATCCGGCACCGTTTCGATGACACGAAACCGACAAAGCGTCGCCGGTATCCATGCACGTCCCGCGGTCGCACCCTGGGCTCGACCCGGGGAACGGTGCGGGCTCACGACGGATCTGCCAGTCCTCGAGCCTGCGTCCGGTCAAGATGCTCGAACGCGCTGAACCCAGCCACGTTCCGGTGCTGTCCGCCGGAACATCCGGGAGTTTTCCGACGGAACTCCGACCCTGCGCTCCGCGTTCTCCGTCGCCGCGACTCGATCGGGACGTCCGCCCCCGAGTTCGCCACCGGCATCGCCCGCTACTCCGAGCGGCTGTCGGACCCCGTGGAGTTCGCGCTCCGTGAGTCGGTGCGGTGTCGCGGCCCCTGAATCGGGCTCAACGGGCCAGCTCTGGACGAGTCCCGGGGTCCGGGAGAAGGAGAGCGACAAGCGCCGATCTCGACGCGCAGAACCGCCCCCGACGTCCCGAGCCGGCCGCCGCCGCGACTTCGCAGAGCGTTGCCCCACACGCGAAGAGGCGCCCTTCGACATCCGCATCGACTCCGCCGCGGAGATCGTTCCGCCGGCGAGGTGCTGGTGGAGCCATCGTCACCGGCCTCGAATCACTCCCTGTTGTCCGCCGGTGCGACAAGCGGGACAGCACCCGTCGATACTCGTCCTCGTCGACGACGGCTCGGCCGGCGGGCGGTGGCGAAACTCGAGCTAGGGGCCCTTCTTCCCGTCCTCGAAGAGCGCGGTGATCTCGGTGTCGCTCAGGCTCTCCTTGCCGGACTTGCCGATCGCCAGGGCTCGCCCCTTCGTCGTGACGTAGACGAGCGAGTTGGCGACCTTGAGCACCTCGATGAGCGACTTGTGCCT